>JAFGES010000054.1 GCA_016931455.1 Desulfobacterales bacterium
AAAACAGTCTTTTTATATAGTTCATCGCCAAATAACGAAAATCTGAAATAGGGAAAAGAATTTTTATTACTCATCAACAAAGAGGTATAATTATGAAAAGATTTACGGTAGTCCTTGTTTGTATTTTTTGCCTCGTAGGTCTGGTGACAACAGGTGCATTGGCTAAGGATGCGGTAAAGGTGGGAATTGTTCTGCCACTCACCGGTGACCAAGCTAAATTTGGAGAAGTTGAAAAACTATCTTTCGATCTGGCTTTGGAAGAAATCAATGCAGCCGGCGGCATCAACGGAAGACCGCTGGAGTTGATCATTGAAGACGATACCGGTCGACCGGACGTCGGTCGCTCGGTCGTTGAAAAACTCATTACCAAAGACAAGGTTGTCATGGTGGGGGGCGGCTATAGCAGTTCCGTAACCTATGCAGCAGCCGGAGTCTGCCAGCAAAATCGTATTCCTTTTTTAGTCAATACGGGTTCGGCAGACAAAATTACCACTTCGGGCTGGGATTACATTTTTCGCTTGAACCCTCCGGTCAGTGAATATGCCGGTGCAATAGAATCATTGCTTACGGATGTGATAAAACCCAAAACAGTGGCTATTTTATATGAAAATACGCTATTTGGGACAAAAGGTGCAGCTTCTTTTGAAGCGACCTGCAAACAAATTGGATACAAAGTGGTATTAAAAGAAGGCTATGAGCATGGGGGAATCGATTATAAACCGGTTTTGATAAAGGTTAAAGAGCGTAATCCCGATATTCTTTATATGATTTCTTATATTATGGATGCCTCTTTGCTGATGAAGCAAGCAAAGGAATTAAAATTAACACCCAAAATGTTTATCGGCGGTGCTGCCGGATTTACTCTGCCGGAATTTGTCGAAAATGCGGGCATCGCTTCTGAAAAAGTCATTTCAGCCACCCTTTGGCATCAAGTGCTTCCCTATCCCGGCGCTATGGAATATTACAAAAAGTTTGTGACGAAATATAACAAAGATACTGAATATCATGGAGCGGAGGCTTATGCAGCCGCTTATGTCATTGCCGATGCTCTCAAAAGAACCAAATCTTTTAAGAATACTGATATTAAACAAGCCCTGCTTGAAACTGATTTGATGACGGTTTTTGGACCGGTCAAATTCACGTCATACGGCAAGATGAAGAATCAGAATCAATTACCCACTTATGTTGTTCAATGGATCGACGGGAAATTGGAAATGGTCTGGCCGGCTCCGCTGGCGACGAAACCATTTGCTTATCCCGTTGACTGGCTGAAAATCTGGGGATATTAATATTCTTAAAAAAAACAAGAGGAGCTGAGCCGGCGTCCTCATGTTCATATGACGGTTCAGCTTCTTTGCTCAAAGCATGTAAGGTTGCCTAAATGTATAAAGATTATTATGAAAGGAATTTTAAATGGCTGTCTTCCTTCAAACGATTGTGGCTGGGATTCTTATTGGTGGTATCTATAGCTTAATTGGAATCGGAATGACGCTGATTATGGGCGTGATGGGAATTATCAACCTGGCGCACGGTCAGTTGATGATGGTGGCCATGTATATTACATTTGTTTTATCCCATTTTATGCACATTGATCCTTATGTTTCCCTTCTTATCGCGATGCCGGCATTATTTCTTTTAGGTGTATTTCTGCAAAAATTCCTACTGAATCCATTAATGAAAGTCGAGTCGATTCTTCCTGAGAATCAGGTTTTAATGACGGTTGGAATTGGTATGGTACTATCGGAAATTGCTCGTTTCATTTTTTCATCCGATTACAAGACCGTTAAAACATCTTACAGCTCATCGGTTTTTTTTATCGGCAATATTTCTTTCAATGTCCCTATGTGTATCGCATTCGGTTTTGCAATCGTTTTTACGCTTGCACTTTTTTTATTTTTGCTTAAAACCGATATCGGCCGATCAATCCGAGCCACTGCGCAAGATAAAGATGCTGCAACTTTGATGGGGGTAAACAGCAACCGGATAACCGTTATCACATTCGGTTTGGGTTCAGCCCTTGTTGCAGCTGCCGGAAGTTTACTGATACCGATTTTCTACCTTTTCCCGGATGTCGGCGGGCCATTTACCCTTAAGGCTTTTGTTATTACTATTTTAGGTGGTTTGGGCAGTACGGTCGGTGCAATAATGGGCGGACTTGTACTCGGTATCGCAGAATCACTCGGTGCCACTTATATCGGCATGGGGTATAAAGAAATGGTCGGTTTCGTCATATTTATACTGGTCTTAGTGTTCTTACCCGGCGGATTAAAACGTTTGACTAAAATATAGAGGAAATGATGAAGAAAAATAATTTAACATTGATTATTCTGGGAATTATTTTGCTGATTTTCCCATTAGTGATCCGCTCGGATTATTACCAGCATCTTATTATCATCGCCTTTATGTGGGTTGTTATCGGATCTTCATGGAATCTTCTGGCAGGTTACACCGGGCAGGTATCTTTCGGGCATGCCATGTTTTTCGGTGTCGGAGCCTATACCGCCGGAATATTGTTTACAAAATTGGGCATATCCCCTTGGTGGGGGATGATGTTCGGCGGCATCGCATCCATGATGATCGGCCTATTTGTCGGTTGGGTTTGTTTTAGATTGAGAGGCCCTTATTTTGCCTTGGCCACGCTTGCAGGTGGAGAAATTTTCAGACTTATTGCCACAAACTGGGAAAGTTTGACTGATGGAATGGTCGGCATCCTCATTATGCAAACGTTTAGAAGCAAGATTCCATATTATTATGTTGCTCTTGCCCTGGCTGCAGTCTGTGTTTATTCCATCCACATAGTGATGCAATCCAAATGGGGATATTATTTTGTATCGATACGAGAAGATCAGGATGCTGCTGAATCCTTAGGAATTAATACAACCCTTTATAAAAATATTTCCCTTTTAATCAGCTCTTTTTTTACAGGGATGGCCGGCGCCTTTTATATGAATTATATGGCCTTTATAGATCCTCAAGTCGTATTTTCACTCCATTATATCTCTATTATGGCGATTTTAGTGGGCATCGTGGGAGGAGTCGCCACCATTATGGGGCCCGCTGTCGGTGCTTTTGTGATGGTAGGTGTTCAGGAAACATTCAGAAGCGCTTTTTTCGGCTTAGCGCCGAAATGGATCAGTGAGTCTCATGCCCTCGTTTTCGGCCTGCTGGTTATATTTGTGATCATGTTTTTAGCCAATGGTATCGTAGGCGATTGGTCAAAAATAAAAAGAAATGTTTTTAAAATTAAAGCGCCGGGCTGACGGTGTTTTTAGGAGAAAAATATATGGCACTCCTTGAAGTAAAAAATCTTACCAAGGCTTTTGGAGGGCTCAAGGCGGTAAATAATGTTACCTTTTCCGTGGAAAAGGGTGAAATTTTAGGTCTTATTGGTCCCAACGGATCCGGCAAGACCACTACATTTAACTGTATTAATCAGTTTTACAGCATTACCTCCGGCGATATTCTTTTCAAAGGCTCCAGCATTAAAAATTTAAAAACCCATCAAATCTGTCAACGCGGTATCGGCCGTACTTTCCAAGTTGTTAAGCCGTTAGCACGAATGACCGTATTAGAAAATGTCACCGCATCTTCTTTTTGCCGGGTAAATACGATCAAAGAAGCCCAGAAGGAAGCAATACGGATTCTTGAATTTTGCAATCTTACCAAAGAAAAAGACAAATTGGCAAAAAGCCTGCCGATTGGAGGAAGAAAGCGGCTCGAAATTGCCCGTGCCCTTGCCACTAAACCGGAACTTATACTACTAGATGAAACCGCAGCAGGGCTAAATCCTTCAGAATTGGATGAAGCCATCGAACTGATCAAAAAAATCCAAAATAGTGGCATTACGATATTAATTGTCGAGCATATAATGAAAGTCATTATGTCCATATCAGACCGTATTCATGCGATTAATTTCGGCCAGACCATTGCTGAAGGCACTCCTCAGGAAGTTGCTAATAATCCGGCGGTGATCGAGGCGTATTTGGGAGAAGAATATGCTCAAGATTAATGGAATCAATGTATTTTATGGAGATCTTCAGGTCCTTTGGGACGTTTCATTTGAGGTAAAGGAAAAGGAAATCTTAGTTTTAGTAGGGGCCAACGGAGCCGGAAAATCGACCACGATCAAAACCATATCTTCGCTTCTAACGCCAAGAACAGGAACTATTGATTTTTCGGGCGAACGCCTGGATCGATTACCACCTAACAAAATCATCGAGCATGGTATTGTTCACGTGCCGGAAGGCAGACGGTTGTTCCCGGAAATGACGGTGGAAGAAAACCTGATTATGGGTTCTCTTTACGGCGAAGCTAAAAGAAAGCGGTTTGATACACTGGAACATGTTTATTCCCTCTTTTCCCGGCTTAAGGAAAGAAGAAAGCAAATGGCAGGAACCCTTTCAGGGGGTGAACAGCAGATGCTGGCTGTCGGGCGTGGGTTGATGTCATGCCCCAAATTAATGATGTTTGATGAGCCATCTTTAGGCCTATCCCCCATTCTGGTACAAGATATTTTTAATATAGTTAAACAAATCAATAAAGAAGGTGTCACCGTTTTGTTGGTTGAACAGAATGTAAAACAGACTCTCGCCATGTGCAATCGCGCTTATGTCCTTGAGAACGGTCGTATCATCCTTGAGGGAACCGGTTCAGAGCTCTTGGAAAATGAACAGGTCAAAGAAGCATTTCTAGGAATCTAATTAAAAATTTTATTATAGGGGCGGGGTACATTCCCCGCCCGATATTCCTGCCGCATTATGTAAACTTCAGTACTTACCCATCTGCGTGTTGTCTCTCGAATTTTATTTATTGACAAAATATTATAATACAATCAAAATAATATTCATACGTCTCACTGGCTTGTCAACCCTACGAAGAGTACTCATTTAGCAAAGCCGATTCTAATCTTATTCAAATTGTGCGCTGCACACCACGCAAACAAGTAGTTGGAAAGGAGGATTAATATGAAAAAATTATTTATTTTTTTATTGGCCCTATCAACTCTGAGTGGTATGGGGATGTATAATAAAGTGGCTTCACACGAAATTAAGGCACAGGATTGTATGTTTCTCAATAGCTTACATTATACCGCCAATGGAATGGGATACTGGTACAGCAAGGAAAACGGAGGAATTGAAAAAATTACAGGTATTCCTTATTCCGAACTAGGCTGTAAGAATTGCCATGTAAAAGCGTGCGATACATGCCATAAAGAAGTAAAAGAGGGAAAAGCTGCGTATTCAAAAAAAGCAGCCGGAAATCAAGGCATTTGTTTGAATTGTCATGGACGGGAACAGGCAATAATGAAAATTGACCATCAAATGAACCAGGAAGATGTTCATGTTTCCAATAATATGACTTGTATAGACTGCCATTCTGAAAGGGAAATGCATGGTGATGGTGTTGAATATGTATCCATGAGGCAAGAAGGTGCGATGGACGCTCAATGCGAAAATTGTCACGATGACATCCGTCCCACCGATTCACATTTGGTCCATCAAGACAAATTGGACTGCAAAGCATGCCATGTACGCCATGTGGTTAGTTGTACAAACTGCCATTTTGATACCCTTGTCAAAAAAGGAAAAAGAGTTGCAATTCCCGTTTCCGGATGGGTTTTTCTCATTAATCACAGGGGAAAAGTAACTTCAGGCGGTATGCAGAATTTCGTTACAAAAGGAAATAAAACATTTCTCATATTTGCTCCGCATATGAGTCATTCCGTAATGAAAGACGGCAGAAAATGTGAAGAATGCCACGGAACTAAAACAGCCAAGCAAGTTCATGAAGGAAAAGTAAACCTAACCTGGCTTAAAGACGGCAAAGTGGAAAATCTAAAGGGGGTTATCCCTGTGGCCGAGGGGGTAAACTATCAATGCGTTTATCAGGATCGTAAAGAAGACAAATGGGTTCCAATCGAACATCCTGATGAACCGATGCTTCATTATCCTGCCTTCGGTGAGCCGTTGTCGAAAAAACAACTTGAAAGTCTGGTTAAAGTTCAAGAGGCGCCTATACCTAAAATGGAATAAGGGTTTGCGGTATAAAATCACATTGCTGATTTAAAGAACTCTTCAGGATCAGTAATCGAATCGGGTTTTTTTGTATATTCAGTTGGAGCGGTTCCTTCTTTAAAGCACTCAAATATTGTTCTTTTCGACTCAGGAATAGGTAAGAGGCCGGTTTCAGCATCAATTTTTGAAAAAACTACTCCTTCCGGCACTTGAAACACGCGGATAGGCTTATCGGCAAGAACCTTTTTCATAAAATCGAGCCAGATAGGAATTGCCGCTCTGGAACCGGTTTCCCCCTTACCCAGAGAACGCTCGTCATCAAATCCAACCCAGGTACCGGTTATATAGCGAGGGGTATATCCCACAAACCATGCATCGAATAGATTGTTTGTCGTACCCGTTTTTCCTGCTACCGGCCGTTTCAGTTCACGAACTCGACGACCGGTTCCATGCTTAACGACACCTTGAAGAAGATTGGTCATGATATAGGCCGTACTTTTTTCAATGACCTTCTCCCTGCCGGGACTGAATTCCTCCAGTAAATTCCCATCCCGATCAAATATTTTGGTTATAAAAACCGGTTGGATCAAATAGCCAAGATTGACAAAAACAGAATAAGCATTGACAAGTTCTATCAGAGATACACCGGAAGAGCCTAAGGCGATGGAAAGATTTCTACTCAATTCTGATTGAATACCCATTTTTCCGGCATAATCGATAGTATAATCAATTCCAATATCTCTTAAAATTTTTATGGTGACGACATTACGAGATTCTGCGAGAGCGTCTCTCAAAAGGGTAGGGCCATAAAATTTTTCTTCGTAATTTTTAGGCTTCCAAGTAAAATCATGTTCCATGTCCTCAAAAACAATTGGAGAATCAATTATCACCGTTGAAGGCGTATATCCCTTATCCAGAGCGGCCGCATATATGATCGGTTTAAAGGCGGAACCCGGCTGACGTCTAGACTGGACTGCTCTATTAAACTGATTTTCCTTAAAATTTCGTCCTCCCACCATCGCTTTTACATGACCGGTATCTGATTCAATACATAATAAAGCAGATTGAGCTTCCGGTTTCTGCTCAAGGGAAAGCTGCCATAAATCCTTGTCTTCCTTTTTTGCATTAATTCTTACAAGAATAACATCGCCAACCGTCAGGACATCACTGGGATGCTGAACCCGCGCTTCATAATAAGCAACTTCCGGATCGGGTTTGCGCGCCCACCGCATATCGGCTATCTTGATTTCGCCCAATACATTGCCTATGCGAACAAGGGTCGTATTATTTTTGTCATCGACCTTTATCACGACTCCTTTCACATGCTTGCCTTCTTCCAGAAAATCCTTATCTAGTTCATCTTGAAGTTTTTTTGAAAACGTTTCAATTTCCTCAGGTACGAGATGCTTAATGGGGCCACGGTATCCTTGGCGTTTATCTACAGCATCTAATCCTCTTTCGATTGCTTTCCGAGCCGTCTTTTGCATTTCAATATTAACAGCCGTATAAATCTTAAGCCCATCGCTGTACAAAGCATCGGGCCCGTATTTTTTTTCAATATAGCGCCGAATATGTTCGGTATAAAAAGGGACCTCTTCGATATACCAGTTTCTTCTCGGCTTTATATCAAGCGTCGTGTTGATGGCTTCCGTAGCTTGAATGTTCGTAATGTAACCCTCTGCAACCATTCGATTTAAAACGTATATTTGGCGTTCCTTTGCCTTTTCCGGATGTCGGAAAGGCGAATAACGACTAGGGGCCTGCGGAAGGCCTGCTAAAATTGCACATTCGGCGAGGTTCAAATTCTCAACGGATTTTCCAAAATAATTTTCTGAAGCCGCCTGCACACCATAGGCACCGTGCCCTAAATAAATTTGATTCAGATATAAAAATAGGATCTCATCTTTAGTAAACTTTTTATCAATACGATAGGCCAGTAACGCCTCTTTTATTTTTCGCCGATAGCTTCTTTCCGGTGTCAAAAAAAAAGACTTCGTGACCTGTTGGGTAATAGTGCTTCCGCCCTGAACAATCTCACCAGCCTCGACATTTTTGTAAAACGCTCTAACAATACTAAATAAATCTATTCCCTTGTGTTTATAAAATCTGGAATCTTCAGCCGAAACAAACGCATTGATCAGTTGCTTAGGCAGCCTATCCATTGAAACCACTTTTCGACGTTCTTTATAAAATTCAGCTACTTTTCGGTTGTCATCTGAATACACCTCTGTAATTACGGAAGGACGGTAATCAGGGAGAGAAAAAATTTTAGGCAGATTTTTGCTAAAATAAAAATAAACACCGAAAATTACTATTACGCCCGATAGCATGCCCAAAAAAATCAACCCAAGTGACCATCGAAGAAGTCCGGCAATAAAGCCTCCCCCTTTTTGCTTGGCACGCTTTCTTAAAATCTGTGATGTGCTTTTACGTTTTGCCATCATCTAAGAGCTCTTTATTTAAAATTATTTTGAGTCATCATAAATTACCCTTTCACCCTTCCGATGGTCTACCATATACAGCATTGTGCCTTTTTCTTCAATCTGCTTTATCAGAAGTGGAAGTTTTTCCCTGTCAATATCGTAAACTCGAAAATAGACATTAATAAAACCGGAAGGGGCATCTGCTTCAGAGCTTAATATTGCCGCGATTCGCCCCCCATATTCATGAATAAGCTCACCGACATCCCTAATGGGCCCCAACAAATCTTTAAAGCGGATAGCAATTTCTATTCCTTTTTTGCCCAAACCCGCAAAAGATGCAATAACTCTAAAAAGATCGCTGCGAGTGATAATACCAACGAGCCGATTCGTTTCATCGACTACCGGCAGACCCGAAATCTTTTTTTCCAAGAGGATGGCGGCAGCCTCCTCAACCGTATCATTCGGATGCACCGTATAAGGTTTACGGGTCATTATATTTTTTACCCGTATTTTCGATACAAGATACAAAAGTTCATGAATATCAAGGGTTGTAGCATCGGAAGGCGAAGCTTTTTTAAGATCTCTGTCTGTTATAATTCCGATTATATTTCCTTTTTTCATAACCGGAAGAATATTGATCTTATGTTCCTGCAAAAGAAAAATCGCATCTTGCATCGATTGATCCGCATCCACGGTAATAACATCCTTGCTCATCCAGTTTTTGATCAGCATTGTCTTTCTCCTCAACACGTCCGATAATGTTTTTGTCGGCACATAACAAATTGCTTTTTATAGTTTTTAAATCGATATGACCCTACATTTTTATTACATATTCATTTCAAAATTACAAGCAGCGAGGTTAAAACAGCATCAAGTAAAGATTCTTGACTTGGAAAAGAAAAGTCTTTATGAAGTGGAACCTTATATGGTTTATTTTCGATTCCAAGTTCATATATGCAGAGGTGAATTCGAACCTTACCATCATCATTCGAGTTGTTTTTAAAAAATAATTGAAAATATAGTCGGAAAGAATGAAACAGAAAATAAGAAATTTGATCCTTCAGGCTGCAAAAGAGGCTTTTCAAAAAGGCGACTTGCCGGCTTCTCAATTTCCATGTGTGGAAATTGAAGAATCTAAGATCGCACTACATGGTGATTTTTCAACTAATATTTCCATGGTTATGGCTGCGACCCAAAAAATGTCGCCCCGAAAAATTGCAGAATTAATTTTAAAACATATGCATGATCCCGATGGGCTGCTTTCAAAAATCGAAATTGCCGGACCGGGTTTTATAAATTTTTTCATCAAGCCCTCTTTTTGGTACCCGTTCCTACGAGAAATTCACGAAACAAATTTAGCTTATGGCGCCACAGATATCGGTCAAGGGGAAAAAGTACTGATAGAATTTGTAAGTGCGAATCCAACCGGACCGCTTCATGTCGGCCATGGCCGCGGAGCTGCTGTCGGAGATAGCGTGGCCAATATTCTCTCCTTTTGTGGATATGATGTCAAAAGAGAATACTACATAAACGATTCGGGGAGGCAGATCAATACGCTTGGACGTTCGGTTTTTTTGAGATATAAGGAGCTATTTGGTCAAAATATCGAGTTCCCGCAAGACTGTTACCAAGGAGATTACATTGTCGATCTTGCCGTGAAAATCAGGGAAGATTTAAACGGTGATCTACTATCACGGTGCGAAGATGATGCCATCGCTTATTGTGCTCGTTTCGCCGCCGAAAATATTTTAAACGGAATCCAAGCCGATTTGGAATCCTTTGGAGTCCATTTTGATCAATGGTACTGCGAGCAAAGTTTATATGATTCCGGCAAAGTGGATCAGGTTATTGAAAATTTTTCAAAAAAGAACATTATTTATAAAAAAGACGGAGCCATCTGGTTTAAAACGACTGAATATGGTGATGAAAAAGATCGTGTCGTTGTTCGAACAAATGGTCAGACCACCTATTTTGCTTCAGATATTGCCTATCACCAAGATAAATTTGAGCGCGGCTTTAATCGAGTGATTGATGTTTGGGGTGCGGATCACCACGGATACATTCCACGCATGGCTGCTTCAATTGCAGCAGCAGGCTACCATGTGAATCAATTCCATGTAATTCTAGTTCAGCTTGTCAATCTTTTAAGAGGTGGAGAGCCTGTTGCCATGTCAACGCGTGCCGGTGAATTCGTAACACTAGAAAACGTCATCAGTGAAGTCGGATCCGATGCAGCCCGTTTTTTATTTCTAACCCGCCATTATGACAGTCCTCTGGATTTTGATTTAGAGCTTGCCAAGAAAAAGACAAACGATAATCCGGTCTTTTATGTTCAATACGTGCATGCCAGGATCGCCAGCATTGCGGCAAAAGGTCTGGAAAAAGGGATACAAGATGTATCTTGTTGGAATGAAGCTGCCGTTGCGATGTTGAAGGAACCTGAGGAAATCCAACTGATTAAAAATATGGCGCGATATCCGGAAATTATCCGACAAAGTGCCGAATTCATGGAACCCCATCGAATCACATTTTATCTAATGAATTTGGCGGCCTCTTTTCATGCATATTATAACAAACATCGCGTTTTAACCGATGAATACTTATTAACCCATGCCCGGCTTTATCTTGTTTCGGCAGTCAAAAAGGTGATCCGAAATGGCCTTACCCTTCTGGGGGTGAGCGCCCCGGAGAGAATGTAAAGGCTTTGCCCTTGCTGATACAGTTGCTGTAATGCGAAAAAAAAAGATAAAAGAGCAGCCTTCGCAACTTAAAAATGATTCTAATTCAAGGCTACGGGCGAAGGGATCTATGAAATGGATCTTTTTGATTCTCTTCATTTCTGCCTGGATGTTTATTTTAGGCATTTTTGTTGGAAGAGGGACGGCACCTGTTAAATTCGATATAAATAAACTCCAAAAAGAATTGGCCGCCTATAAAAAAATTGCTGCTCAAAAAGAACTGAGCCGTTTTAATCTTAATCCGAATTCCGGCTTAGAGCCGGAATTCGGATTTTACGAAGATCTCAAACACACCAAAAATGATGTCAAACAAAAAACAGAAAAATTTCAGATCAAACCAAAATCAATCGCAAGAAAATCAAATTTAGAGAAAAAAAAACAAATTGTAACTGAAGATACACCCAAAAAGGTAAAAAATGTTGATTCTACCCAAAAAGCTAAGACGTCTTCACTCAATTCCAACGATCTTACTGACAAAAAAATTACGATTCAGGTTGCTTCGCTAAAAAATCTGAAAGTTGCCGACCAAATGGTTGCAAGGCTCAAAAAAAAAGGATATTCTGCCTATAGGACGATTGCTAAAATTCCCGGCAAAGGAAATTGGTACCGAATAAGAATCGGCTATTTCAAAAACATAGCTGAGGCTCAAAGCATATTCAATCAATTAAAGAAAGAAAAATTTAAGCCTATTTTTGTCAATCGGCAATCTTAAGGACAGCAACTCCGAACAAAGGTATTAGGAAGGATACGATGAAAATTACAAAAGAGGAAGTGATGCATGTTGCAAACCTTGCACATCTCGATATGGACGAATCATCGATAGATACTTTTACATTTCAGTTAGGAAAAATTTTAGAATATGTCGATACCCTCAATCGCGTGGATACTGAAGGTGTATTGCCGACTTACCATGCGATTGCGTTGACAAATGCTTTTCGAGAAGATATTCAAAAAGATCATTTTGATAAAGAGCAGGTATTGGGCAATGCACCCGAAAAAGAAGATGGAAGCTTTATTGTTCCAAAAGTCATTCAATAAGGAAGAACGTGGACATGAAGTTGCACGAACTGACGATTCAAAAGGCCCATGAGCTATTAAAGCAAAAAGAAATATCTTCTCAAGAGCTCACCCAAGCCGTACTGAATCGAATTGAAGCGGTTGATGCGAAAGTGGGCGCCTATATTTCCGTAGCAGGTGAAATGGCCGTTGATCAATCTAAACTTGCTGATAAAGCAATTTCAGCGGGCAATATTTCCTCCCTTACGGGCATACCGATAGCGATTAAGGATGTGATTTGTACAAAGGGGCTTCGAACCACTTGTGCATCGAAAATGCTTGAGAATTTCATACCCCCTTATGATGCCACGGTAATAAAAAAATTGCAGAAAGCCGGTGCGGTAATTATCGGCAAGGTGAACATGGATGAATTTGCGATGGGGTCATCCACTGAAAACTCAGGTTTTCAGTTAACCCATAATCCCTGGGATTTGGATAGAATTCCAGGGGGATCCAGCGGCGGATCGGCAGCCGCTGTTGCGGCGGATATGTGTCTGGGGGCACTGGGAT
This sequence comes from Desulfobacterales bacterium, assembly GCA_016931455.1. Classification (GTDB taxonomy): domain Bacteria; phylum Desulfobacterota; class Desulfobacteria; order Desulfobacterales; family JAHDSC01; genus JAFGES01. The sequence goes on from JAFGES010000054.1 coordinate 12,742, forward strand.
CCGATACGGGGGGGTCTATTCGGCAACCTGCCTCTCATTGCGGTGTGGTCGGCTTAAAGCCTACCTATGGAAGGGTTTCTCGATTCGGGCTTGTCGCCTTTGCTTCTTCTCTCGACCAAATCGGCCCTCTAACAAAAAATGTCAACGATTGTGCACTATTGATGAATACGATTTCCGGATACGATTCTAAGGATTCTACGTCTATGCCACGAGAAGTGCCGGATTACACATTATCCTTTAAAGAAAATTTAACCGGCGTTACCATTGGTATCCCCAGGGAATTTAATACATCTAAAGGGTTTGATCCCAGTGTACTATCTTCTGTTAAAAATGCCGTAAAAGTAATTGAATCGCTGGGGGCTAAATGCATTGAAATCTCCCTGCCGCATACTCAATATGTTGTTGCCGTCTATTATGTCATTGCTCCTTCGGAAGCCAGTTCCAATCTTGCTAGATATGACGGAGTCAGGTACGGTTTCAGAGATAAAACTAAAAAAAGTCTTATAGAAATGTATCGGGGAACCCGATCCGCAGGTTTCGGCTCCGAAGTCCAACGTCGGATTATACTGGGAACCTATGCCCTTTCCGCAGGTTACTATGACGCGTATTATAAGAAAGCTTCACAAGTCAGAACATTAATCATAGAAGATTTTAAAAAGGCATTTGAAAAATGTGACATCCTTCTTTCACCCGTAGCGCCCACGCCGGCTTTTAAGATCGGCGAAATGTCGGAAGATCCGCTCACGATGTACCTGTCCGATATATTCACTCTTTCAGCAAATCTTGCCGGTATCCCCAGTCTATCCGTTCCCTGTGGTTTCTCGGCGGAAGGACTTCCGATCGGGCTACAAATCATGGGAAATTATTTCCAAGAGGAAACAATTTTAAGAACAGCTTATCATTACGAAAATGCGACCGATTTCCACAAAATAAAACCAACCCTATAAATCTACAGGAAAGGATAACGATTATGAGTATTCAGCCGGAAGGTGAAGATTTAAGGAAAGCTGTTAAATGGATTTCCGAGCAGCGACAATCGGACTCGACAAAAAACTTAGAAAAATTAGTTAATGAAGCTAGCTTGATGTTCAACCTGTCACCAAAAGATGAAGCATTTTTATCGCGATTTTTCCAGGAAAAATAGAAAATCCATCGGCTCGAAGCAGCAAAAATTTTTATAAAGCTCAAAAACTCAAATTATCGACGTGTCGAATATTAAAATACTCCCGGAAATCCTTTCAAACAAGATCGCTGCCGGTGAAGTGGTTGAACGCCCGGCAGCAGTCGTCAAAGAACTGGTGGAAAATGCTATCGATGCCGGCAGCAACCGAATCATTATCGAAATAGAAAAAGGTGGGCGTGCGCTGATCCAAGTTGCCGATAACGGGATTGGTATGAACTATGATGATGCCCTGCTTTGCATTGAACGTTATGCCACTAGTAAAATCAGCTCTGATCAAGATCTTTTCTCAATCCGCACCCTTGGCTTCAGGGGTGAAGCACTTCCAAGTATTGCCGCCGTATCTCGTTTTTCTCTCATTACACGAGCTAAAAACGCGCAAGCCGGCACTGAAATTATTATTGAAGGGGGTAAAATAAAAAAAATTTCCGAGGTCGGAGCTCCGATAGGAACGATGGTGACAGTTAAACATCTTTTCTTTAATACTCCGGCTAGAAGAAAATTTTTAAAAACCATCTCTACGGAAATGAGCCATATTGCTGATACCATTGCAGGCATGGCAATGGGTTGGCCGGCTATTCAATTCATGCTCCACCACAATGGAAAAATTATTAAAAACTGGCCGGTGGCATCTGATTCGGTTGAAAGGATTGCCGATGTTCTAGGGACAGACCTTCGAAAGAATCTTAAAAAAATAGAATTTGATAAAAGCGGCATTTCAGTAACCGGCTGGATATCTTCCCCCCGCATCATTCGCAGCACATCGCGGGGTATTTATATTTATATCAATGGACGCGCAGTGCGCAGCAAAATTATACAGCATGCACTTTTTGAAGGGTATTCAGGCCGGCTGATTAAAAATCAATTCCCGGTAGCAGTGCTTTTCATTAAATTGCCCTTTGACCAAGTCGATGTCAATGTCCATCCGACAAAAAGCGAGGTGCGTTTTCTAGAATCCCAAAAAGTTCACGATACTATTTCAGCCGGCGTATCTGAAACATTGCAGGCTGCTGATCAATATCAATGGCCTCAAAACAAATCACAGAACAAAACAAAACTAATTATCTCCGAGTCGTTACCCGACTTCAGCAGCCGGCCTAATTTCAACCTTTCAGAAAAAGAAAGCCCCCGAAATCCGAAAAAAATAACTTATGATGTTCCCAAATTTGAACCTTCAAAACAGCGTGCACTTTGGAATAAAAGACATTTTGATGATTTAAGAATCATAGGACAGCTTCATCATACCTATATCGTTTGCGAATCAAATGAGGGGCTTATCCTGATTGATCAACATGCGGCCCATGAAAGAATTCTTTTTGAGCAGTTAAAACATCAATCAACATCCATGGAAGTCAGAGTCCAAAAACTTTTGATTCCGGAAACAATTGATCTGGGGTACCGTGAGGCGCAATTACTTGAAAGGCTCATACCGGATCTTTTATCCATGGGTCTTGAAATCGAGCCTTTCGGTGGGCATACCTTTGCTGTAAAATCCATACCCGCCCTGCTGTCGGGAAGAGATGTCAAATCGCTTGTCGTCGAAATCATCGAAAAAATAGCTGGTCTGGGCGTTACTAAGGATTTAAAAAAAACGATTGACCCATGCTTGATGCTCATGGCATGCCACGGTGCGATACGGGCCGGGCAAAATCTTACGATCGAAGAAATAAAGGCATTGATACGGCAACTGGATCAGTGTGACAATCCTTCTCACTGTCCACACGGACGTCCCACCTGGATCAGCTGGCCTTTAAAAAGTCTTGAAAAATCTTTTAATCGGATCGTTTAATATAATAGAGAATACCTCCATTATTGTCTAATTGCCCCTTCGCTTTCCGAATTCAACTCCGAAATAATGATATAGCTTTTCGTTTCCCCGGTCAGCAATCCACCGGTTTTGGCAACCAGGGAAAATACCAGTTCGTATTGACCGTCATCGTCCATGTCGACAATCGCATAATCACTGATATATCCTGAAAAATCGCGGGTTTTCCATTTTTGCGAAAGCCCCACATTATCCCACGTCAAGCAGGCGATATAACCGCTTTTAAAAATTCTTAACCTTGAAAGCATACGCTTGGCCGCATCGATATTTTTGACAGTAATAACCTCTTTTTTACCATCATGATCCACATCAACGATATGGATACGTTGCGGCAAATAGTAATGATCCATTTTGGGTTCGCCCGCCTCTTGTTTTTCAATTAGATCGGATGGATATTCAAGGAAAACGGCATTGCCGCCATAAGTTTCATTGCTTTTCCATTCCTCGCTTCCATTAGGTTCCACGATCCGCAGATAATCATTATTTGTAAATGCAACAATTTTTTCCTGCCCGGTGTTCAGCACATCGCCATAGGTAAAACCGTAAATGTTTATTCCTTTGGGTAGTTTTTGCTCCTGGGCGGGCTCATAACGGCCATTGCGCCATGCCATTTCATAAACATCTCCCGTAAAGAGCTGATCCATGCCTTTCTTCTGGCCTAGCAGTATTTGACCGCGATTCGGCACATTTAAAACCCTGAAGTACCATTTTAAATCCGTTTCAATCCTTATGAACTGTGTATCACTGAATTCCAGCACAAAAGATTGAAGCCGACGACTTTTTCGAATTATATTGGTGATGAATATCTCTGATTTTCCATTCTTATTGATGTCGGCAACATCGACCCCAAGGAGTTTTTCGTATGCTTCGATTTCAATCTCTGTTACTTTTTCAAATCTTCCCTCTATATAGCGGTAGATAAAAATCGTATTCTCACTGATAAAAACCGTTTCCTTTTTACCGTCACCATCGACATCACCGATAGACATACCGGTGATTGGAGTTTTAAAATTTTGGCTTTTCCATAATGAACTTGTAGCGCCATTTGAAATCGTAAGATTCGAATTTTCAGTGGTTGGAATGAGTGTATCGGGATGAAGGCGACTTTGGCTCGTCTCGTCTTTTTTTTGTGGGGAGGTTTGATATTCAAACGTCTTACGTTCGAAAACTTCACTGTTGATCTGTTCGGCAAAAAGGCTAATATGTCGAATAACGTCGGAATGGCTGTTGCCGAGTCGATTGAAAACGACACGTGGTTTGTTTTGCTGAACGTCAATAAACTGTATATCGGTACTGATACTCTCGCCGAAAACAGTTAGGCTGCCGAAGATAACAAAATCGGCTTTTAATTGCACACCGAGAGAAACCGCAGTTTGAGCATTGATCGGTTTGGCTATGTCTCCAATTGCTTGTTGAGTTTCTTCACGGCTGATAGGAATGACTTTCTCTTCTTGAGCCATCCGGGTTGATAACATATCCGAAATGCCGTTTTGAAGAAAGGTTAAATCTTTTTCCGAATAAATATTTAAGGGTAAAATTAATACACGAGCGGAATTACCGGCCGGAAGGCTATCACACGGCAATATAAAAACCGTAAGCAAAATAATGACTATGGCATTGAACTTTATAATTATGTTTGTTATCCTCAGTTTCACCTTAGGTTTGCTCCTCTTTAAAGAATTGGAATTGGATAATTTTTTGAACATTAACATGAATAATTATAATTTCAAATAATATTTTAGAAGCTTTGTTCGATGGTATGCAACCTATCGGCAACTCAATAAAATATCAATATATGGTTGATAACAAACGTTAGTAACACATTATATTGAATTTTAAGATCCCTCAGCTATGAAGACCTATTATTTTTTTTCGGCAAAAAATATCTTTAAAATTATTTTAACATATTGATATTTTTATTAATATAATTTTTTCTTGACATTTACCCATCGTCTTGATAACTGATCAACTGAATATAAATAAAAATTCAAGGTATCATTTCTTAGTTACATGCAATCAAATTATATGGAAAGGAGGTGGAATAAAATATTATTGCATGTAATTTCTCCATGATAAAATCGAAAAATTATTAACTTTGCTTTTATTTAATTATCAAACCCGTTAAGGAGGAAATTCAAGATGAAAAAGTTTGCAATTTTGGCATTAGCTGCTGCAATGGTTGTTGCTTTTACATTGCCGGCTTCAGCATTTGACAGCGAATTCGGCGGTTATTGGCGTACAAGAGCTTATACTCAGCAAAATTTCAACGGCAATGATGATCAACCCGGCGGAGATCTTTCTAAAGTCGATACTCGAACGAGAATTTACTATACTGCTAAATTCAGTGAAGACTTTAAATTCGTCAATAAATTTGAATTTGATGCGGATTGGGGTGATAAGAAAGATGGCTACGGTGATATCACAGCAGATGGTATCAAAGTCGAAATAAAAAATTCTTATGTCGACTTCAATTTGGATTGTTATAATTTTAAAATCGGTGTGCAACATTGGGTATTGGCACGCGGATTTGTTTTTGATGAAGATTTTGCCGGTGCAATTGTGACCTATAATATGGAGGGCATTGCCATTCCATTGATTTGGGTAAAGGGGTATGAAGGCGACGAAAACTCTTCACCAGATATCGCTGACAACAACACAGCGGACTTCGACTACTATGCGATCGCTCCTTCCTTCAAACTCAGCGATACACTTACCATTAAACCTTATTTCTTGTGGGCCACAACCGATGAACCGAGTGATGCTAACAACTTGTACGACATTCCTAAAATCAATAATGTCGATGTTTGGGACCTTTCAGACAATGCCGACATTTATTATCTCGGTGTAGATCTGGATGCCAAGCTGGATATGGCTTCCATCTGGTTTACCGGTGTTTATGAAATGGGTACGATAGAATATGCCGATGGTGATGATGTGGATATCAGCGCATATCTGCTGGCCATTGGTGCAAGTGCGGATTTGGGCGGACTTGATGTCCACGGCCAGGTATTTTATGCCAGTGGTGATGATGATGCTGATGACGATGACTATGAAGAATTTGCCGGCCCCAAAGGACGTTCTTACATCTGGTCGGAAATCATGGGGTGGGGAATCTTTGATATGGGATTAGAAAAATCCGCGGGTGCTCCCGGCGATCAGATTTCCAACATCTGGGCGGCTAACCTTGGTGTCGGTTTCGCGCCCATGGATAAACTGAAACTCAAAGCAGACTTGTGGTATGCCCAACTTGCCGAAGATAACACATATGGCGAAAATGAGCTGGGTACTGAAATTGATCTGACAGCTACCTACAAAATAATGGATAATCTTAGTTTGGATCTGATTGGTGCTTATCTTTTTGCCGGTGATGCTACTTCTTTAGATGGGCAGAACGAAGACGATCCTTACGAAATTGGTACACGTCTGTCACTTAGTTTCTAAAAAATTACATCACATAATGATGTAAACTTATAAAAAAGCCGGAAGGATACAGCCTTTCGGCTTTTTTTAATTTTCACTCGCTTTTATCTATCTCCTCTTTTCGAATTATAACTCATCGTTGAAGCAATTTAGGAGGGAGGATTTCATGGAATTGAAAAAGAATTTTAAGGTGATTTTTATCGCCTGCTTACTTTTTCTATCAACTGCGTTTTTGCATGCCTGCCGGAATCATTTTTACAATTATAACGGTGCGACCGCAAAGCAAGAAAACCGTTTGGCCTTACTTGCCGAAGGGGCACACGATCAATTCCTGCAAACGACCGATCTTTCCATCAAATATACTTATTCGCAAAAATCAAACAGGATAGAGCTTTCCGGCGTCGTTGACTTTACTGCCCATCTGAAACATTTTGAAACTATAGAATATTTTTCGCTTAGGATGCATTTCCTGGATGTAGAAGGAAAAATCCTACAAAGTAGCCGGATTTTAACCGCAGACAATCATCAAAAAATTAATAAAATGGCTTTTAAACAAAATTTATTAATACCCTCAAATGCTCATGCGCTCGCATTTAGTTATTCCGGTCGGGTAATGGGAGGGGGAGAATCGCCAAGTGCGTGGGATTTCTGGATGGTGCCTTAGTAGTCTATGCCATAAGCTTTTTATTTAAAATTTCATTTACAAGCTGCGGATTTGCTTTGCCTTTAGTCTTCTTCATTACTTGACCGACAAAAAAGCCGAAAAGCTTTATCTTTCCATTTTTATAATCCTCAACCTCTTGAGGACATTGATCCAAAATATTTAATACGATTTTTTCAATAGCGCATTTATCCGTGAGTTGAATAAGGCCTTTTTCCTCAACGATTTGCTTCGGTGATTTGCCCGATTTTGCCATTTCCTCAAAAACAGTCTTGGCAATCTTTCCGCTGATAATATCTTTGTCAATCAACTCTAACAGCTGGGCGAAATGATGGGCTGATATGGGTGATGCCTCAATAGATATATTTTCGGCGTTCAAAAGCCCAAGCAGCGATCCCATAATCCAATTACTCACCTGTTTTGGATTCGGAAATGTTTGAACACATTCTTCAAAATAGTCGGCAAGCTCTCGGCTCGATGTCAGCACCCCGGCATCATAGGAAGGTAACTTATATTGAGTGATAAACCGCTCTTTTTTTTTATTCGGAAGTTCAGGAAGACTTGATTCGACCTCGGCAATCCAGTCTTCATCGATAACAAGCGGCAAAAGATCCGGGTCCGGAAAATACCGATAATCGTGCGCCTCTTCCTTGCTTCGCATGGGTAAGGTTCTATTTTTTAAAGGATCCCACAGACGTGTTTGCTGTATAATTCGACCACCGCCGGCAACAACTTCCTTTTGTCGGTTGATCTCATAATGAAGCGCCTTTTCCACATGCCGAAAAGAATTTAAATTTTTCAATTCGGTTCGAGTTCCTAATTTTTCATCCCCTGTTGGACGAATCGAGATATTCGCATCACATCGGAAGCTCCCTTCTTCCAAGTTGCCATCACAGATGCCGATATAGCAAACAATAGACCTTAATTGGCGCAAATACGCTCCTGCTTCTTCAGGAGTTCGAATGTCCGGTTCACTTACAATCTCAATCAGAGGGACACCCGCCCGGTTCAAATCGACAAAGCTGATCTGTCTTTTCTGATCATGAACGAGTTTGCCGGCATCTTCTTCCATATGGATACGTGTGATACCGATGCGTTTTGAATAATTGTCGATCTCGATATCCACATGTCCGAACTCTGCAATCGGCATTTCATACTGGGAAATTTGATATCCCTTCGGCAGGTCCGGATAGAAATAATTTTTACGGGCCCACATGCTCTTGCGACCTATTTTACAGTTCGTTGCAATAGCCATACGCATGGCGAATTCAACAACCTTTTTATTGAGAACCGGGAGCACACCGGGTAAACCTAGACAAACCGCACAGGTATGCGTATTGGGGGAGGCGCCGAATAATGTTGAACAATTGCAGAAAATTTTAGTTTTAGTTTTCAACTGTGCATGAACTTCAAGCCCGATTACGGATTCAAACTGCATTTTAAATTACCATTTTTTTATTGGCTTTGGAGCCGATTATTTTTAAAAAAACTTATTGCCTTACAAAAATAATTTTTACCCCACTATGTAGGTATTTAAATGCCAAATATTGTACGATTATTGATTATTAGTCAAGCGGTTTTCAGAATTTTGAACTGCTCAGTCAACCGTAAGATTAATCGGCAACTGCACATTTTGGTGAAAAATCTTTAACAACTCTTCAAATTCAAGTCGAAAGGCCTCATATTGGTCAATATTAATATAGCGACTAGCGCCGCTACTGGTCAAAGGAACGATATCTTCCGTCCACTCATACCCTTGGCTTTTGAAAATCGACCTGATTTGGTCATTTAATTTTCGGCTTGAATTCAAGCTTCCGGAATTCGCCAAGAACCAACTACGCGGCGTGTATTGGTTCCGATTACAAAGAACCTTTGATATCGCTTTTGGCAGATCTTTTTCTATTGCGGTCATACCCGTTTGGGAATTAAAAATTTCCAAATTCATTCCCGCCATAGAAGACGAAATAACACACGGTAGATCGGACCGAAAGTATTCATAAATACTCCGGCATGCATTTTCATATAAAGATAGGTGGACCCCGATTTTAGATTGCGCTAAATATTTCGGCACATCTTCTCGCCTAAGATTGGCTAACACCCTCACTCTTTTTGCAAGTCCTGCCTGTTGAATTTTTTCTTTGAATATTTTTACATTCGTTTCGGTTCCACGACCCAAAAAAAGTGCTCTACAATGGCCCAAAAGGGGATGCTGCAATAAGGTTAACATCAACATGTGCCGCTTACGCGGCATATCGTCGAAAGTCGCGTTAAAAACCATGTCAAAAAGTTTTTCTTTACCGACATCTATCGGTGCATCATTGGATAGAAAATCCCCATGTGCCAAACGGGTTGTTATAATCCCCTGCTGTCCCTTTAAAAACATCTCATCTTCTTTGCCGCCGACACCAAAGAGGCAGGGATCTTCAGAAGTGGAAAAAACCCGTAGCCAGGTATGACGAAAAATGACGCCCATTGGGGGTTCAATATAAAAAAAATAATAACGCGATAAGTCTTTCAAAAGCTTATAATTGAAAAAAATATAAGGAAGTGAGAAAATTCTCAGAACCCCTTTTTCATAAGGCATTTTGGGCTTTTTGAGAATCTGACAGAAATGACGGAGTTTAAACTGTTTCTGAATTTTTTCGCTTAGTTTGTTTTGAATCTTTCGGTTTTCGATTTTAAAAAATTTTCTGATTTCCGAGTAGTTTATCAGATCACTCTGAGCCTTTCGAAGCTGGTCCCATTGTCCGGGAAACGGGAGTAGCGCAAGAAAAAGTTGAGCTTGCTTTGATACAAAAGAATGCTTTGACTTTGATACAATATCTTTGAAGAAATCAAGCCGCTTTTCTAAGGCTTCGTAAGGCCAATAAAATCCTCGGGTACCTTCAAGTAAGGGGCGCTGCCAGACCAGTAATTGGGCAAAAGCATTTAAAATCCGTTTGCGCAGTTTCTGATAATAAACCGGATCAGTGGTTTCAAATAGCCTGCCGGAATCGATGAGGAAAAAAAATTGCTCCAATATATCCAGCAATTCAAAATGGGATTGTTCTGTATATAATTGCGGGCGGCTGAATTTTTGTCTTTTTTCGTTCGACTGGTTCAATTTTGTACGTTTTGGGTTAGATATTATTAAAATCGCGGGATGAAATTCTTTAGAAGCACCCTTACATATAGCAACTGCAAGCTTTTTTTTGAATATTATAAATTAAACTTGCCCCACCGGATATCCGGCGATATAATGCAATTATTAAAAGTGATTCATTAAAAAAATGGTTATTTATTTATTATAATAAATCATCTGCATCGAAACACAGGTAAATCTAAAATCAATTCTTTCAAATCAAAAAAATAACATCTTATCACAAACTGACGAAAAAGTGTATGGGCCGTAATTCAACTTATAATATATTAATGTATTCTCACGACACCTATGGTCTTGGGCACATCCGCAGAACGATGGCCATTGCCTCCCATTTGCGAGGAGAAAATATCAATATTCTTATTCTGACCGGTTCTCCCATCGCCGGTCGCTTTTCTTTCCCGGAACAGATTGATTTTGTACGCATACCGGGCATGATAAAAAAAACCAATGAAGAGTACCTGCCGCTTTCAATAAAGATCAATCCCAAGCACGCACTTGATATTCGCAAGAACATCATCACAGCTACCGCCAAAACTTTTAAACCGCATCTTTTTATCGTGGACAAAGAACCCCTCGGACTTAAAAAAGAGGTTTTGCCTACACTCCAGTGGTTGCGCCGATGCTTGCCGCGAACGCGAACGATTTTGGGATTACGAGATATTATGGACGATGGAGAAACCATCCGCAAAGACTGGCTGGAAAAAGGTGTTTATGAAGTTTTGGATCAACTGTACAGTGAAATATGGATTTATGGAATTCAAAAATTTTATGATCCGATCCAAGAATATGCCATTCCGGAAAATATTAGTCGTAAGATGTATTTTACCGGCTATATCCCGCGAAAGGTTCCCAATAAAGACATTGTTGATAGGGCTCGAAAAGCGTATGCACTCAAGAAGGATGAAAAGTTGGTCGTAGTGACGACCGGCGGAGGTGGAGATGGATACACAATGATGGATACTTTTCTTTCAATGCTCGAAACCGAACCTATACCCTTTTGCTTCAAAAGTGTTTTAATCACCGGACCGTTTATGCCGATGAAAAAACGTAATGATATCTTCGAACGTTCCAAACGGTTGGGTGTGGCAACTTACCGATTTTACGATAAAATGGAAGAATTGTTGGCGGCGGCGGATCTTGTTGTCAGTATGGGTGGATATAATACGGTTTGTGAAATTCTGACCCAGGAAACCGTTTCTTTGCTTGTTCCTCGCGAAACTCCCCGCAAAGAACAGCTTATTCGATCCACGGTCCTTCATAACCAAAACCTTGTTGATTTTATCCCCTGGCGGGTTATTTCACCCCAAACGCTACGCAAAAAGATACTGGACCTGCTTGAGCATCCTGAACATTATCGAAAAGCCATCGCAAATTTCCAGCTAACCGGTATCGAAAACATGCAGCAACGCCTGCGGATTTTTAGGAATAATAAAATATGAGCAGATCCAATCCTCCGGTTTTAGGTATGATTCTAAAAGGATATCCGCGTATTTCTGAAACTTTTATATCCAATGAGATTCTGCTGCTTGAAAAACTTGGATTTTCCATTCATATTTTTTCCATGCGTCAGCCGCGGGAGACATTTTGTCATGATAGTGTCAAGCAGATCAAGGCGTCTGTGGACTACCTCCCGGAATCTCTTTTAACCCATCTTCCAAGCTTATTGTATCACAATGGCATGCTTGCAAAAAAAAGTCCCAAGCTCTATAAAGAGGCTTTTCAAATGGCCCTGCGCCGCTTTATACGCAAGCATCGGCATGCAACCTTGAAGCATTTATTGCAGGCAGGATATCTGGTTCACAAACTTCTTCCGGCAAGCCGTGCCGTTCATCTACACGCTCACTTTGCTCATTCTCCCACTTCGGTTGCCATGTTCGCCGGCCGATTAAGCAACGTGCCTTTTAGTTTTACCGCTCACGCAAAAGATATCTATACTTCGGATCCAATGCAGCTTCAGGAGAAAATTGCCCATGCCCGATTCGTGGTCACTTGTACGCAATACAATAAAGATTATCTAACTGAACTCTCCCCTGATGAAACAACTCCTATCCATCGAATTTACCACGGCATCGACATTGATTTTTTCAGCCATAATAAAGCCTTATGCAAACTGAAATCGAAACCTTGCCCTCCATACCAAATTCTCACGGTTGCTCGCTTAACCCCCAAAAAGGGTTTGACAACTATATACAAAGCGCTTCGAAATCTTTTGGATATGGGATTTTCCATCCGCCATACATTAATAGGAGATGGCGAAGACCGCCATCAACTCCTCGCTCTCATCAAAGAACTATGCATAGGTGATGTTACGCAGTGTCTGGGTACCCTGCCGCACCAAGATGTATTGGAATACTATCGGCAATCGGACCTGTTTGTGCTCGGTTGTGAAATTGCACCCAACGGAGACCGGGACGGTATACCAAATGTCATTATAGAAAGCATGGCGATGGAAGTGCCTGTGGTGGCAACTCGAATATCAGCCATTCCCGAAGTAATTATAGATGAAAAAACAGGGCTTTTAGTACCTCCCGGCCGACCGGAAAAAATGGCTCAAGCCATGGTGCGGCTTCTAACGGATATGAATTTGAGAAATCAAATCGTCACAGCGGCTAGAAAGCTTGTGATGGATCAATTTGACAATAAAATTCTGATTCAAGATCTTGCCGCAATCTACCGTCGGTCAATCCATGAATTTAGCCGACAGTGAGCAACAAGATCATATGCATATTTATTTTTATACCCCTTTTAAACCCCTCGGCCATTTGACCCCTTCCGGAGATCTTATGATTGCCAAGGGTTTATTCAACTATCTGGTTTGCAAAGGGCATCAGGTGCATCCGGTAAATTCTTTGCGAACCCGATGGATATACTGGAAACCGTGGCTTTGGCCCAAATTCATGCTTGAACAGCAGCGAATCTTAAGAAAAATTATCCGTAATCGGCCGGATTTGTGGCTGACTTATCATTCTTATTATAAAGCTCCTGATATTTTGGGACCGATTATTTCAAAACAAGTTAAAATACCTTATGTAATTTTTCAGGGGATATATTCGACAAAAAGAAAAAGAAATTTGAAAACCCTGCCTGGATTTATTCTCAACAAACAGGCCTTAAAGTCAGCTCAACATGTTTTTACCAATAGATGCGAAGACCTAATTAACCTGAATCGTATCCTGCCTAAAAAACATTTGACCTATATTTCCCCGGGGATCAAACCAAAAGAATTTTGTTTTGATACAAAAGCTCGGAGTGAACTAAGATATTCCTGGAATATTAAAAATGAACCGGTTATTCTATCTGCAGCGATGTTTCGTCCCGGTGTCAAGTCTGTCGGCATTGCTTGGCTGATCCGAACCTGCAGAAAAATTTTTCAAGAAAATAAACGCCTTTGTCTTGTGATTGCCGGCAATGGTGAAGAAAAGAACCGACTTATCCGACTGGCTGAAGATCAACTGCCCGGTCAATTTCGTTTTGTCGGCCAAATACCCCAGGATAAAATGTATCGTTTCTATAGTGCCGGAGATATTTTTGCATTTCCGGGGATAAAAGAATCCTTAGGCATGGTTTTTCTGGAAGCGCAGTCATGTGGTTTGCCGGTGGTTGCCTTTGCAAATGGGGGTATTCCGGAGGTGGTCAAGGATCGAGAAACCGGATTTTTATTGCCGCCATATGCTTCCGACATGTATGCTGATGCAATTAAAAAACTAATTAAAGACAAAAAGCTGCGTGCTCAAATGGGTGAGGCCGGACGACAATATGTATGGAGGTATCATGATTTAAACGTAAATTATGAAAAGCTAGAACTTATATTAAAAAAAATCTCCCAACTTCAAGGCACAAAAGCATAGGTAATGATAGAGGTAGATCCGATCACACATTTCGGCATTCTACGCCACGCCGAAACACAATGGAATCTTCAAAAGCGAATTCAAGGCCAAAATGATAGTCCCCTGACATTTGAGGGAATACAGCAGGCAAGATCATGGGGTCTTGTGCTCAAGGATCAGGTTTGGGATCAGATTTTAACCAGTGATATCGGGCGCGCACTTAAGACGGCAACCCTTATCAATATTTACTTACGAATCGGCATCAAATGTGATAAACGGCTTCGGGAACAAGACTGGGGTCGATGGTCCGGCAAGACGCTTGCAGATTTAAAAAAAGAAGAACCTGCGCTTTTATCTGATCAAGAAAAAGCAGGGTGGAAGTTTTGTCCGCCTGGTGGAGAGAGTCGCCGGACGGTTTTAAAGCGCAGCATGGAAGCTTTAAAAGAAGCTACTGCAAAATGGTCAGGTAAAAATATCCTCGTTGTCACGCACGAAAGCGTTATTAAATGCCTTACTTATTATTTTTCTGCGCGTCGGTTTCTTCCTTCCGAACCTTCTTTGCTCCTTGGGAATTATCTGCATCGCTTAAAATGGGATTCTCTGGGATTGGGTATTGATAAAATTAATGCCCTGGATTTAACGGGAGCCTAAATTCCCGATCATCTACAAATTTATAAATATAATGAAAATTATCTATTACTGCCAGTATGTCCTGGGAGTCGGACATTTTTTCAGGAGCCTTGAAATTTGCCGTCAACTTTCAGAGCATGAGGTTATTCTGGTCACAGGAGGCACCCCGATTGACGTGGTTTTGCCGGCGCATGTTCGCCAATTCCATCTACCCGAAATTATGATGGATCACAACTTCGATCACCTACTATCCAAAGATAGCGAACAATCGCTTAACCATATTAAAATACTGCGCCGAAAATACCTTTACAACCTTGTTCAACAAGAAAAGCCGGATATCATCTTTATAGAACTTTATCCCTTCGGACGAAAAGCGTTTCGTTTTGAGCTCGATCCGATCTTAAAAGCAATTCGAAATAAAATTTTACCATCAAGTCGCGTGATTTGCAGTTTGCGGGATATACTGGTGGAAAAAAATAACCCTGATTCATATGAAACGCGTGTCATAGAGACTCTTAATCGTTATTTTGATGCTCTCCTGATTCATTCCGATCCTGAACTGATCAAATTAGACGAAACTTTCTCAAAGACCAAAGAGATTTCAATTCCAATCGCTTATACCGGCTTCGTAACGCCAAAACCTCTACCGAATACCCGCCGAAAGCTACGGCAAGAGTTGGGCCTTGAATTAAATGCATTTTTAATCCTTGCAAGTGCCGGTGGAGGCAATGTCGGCGCATCACTACTGGAAAATGTAATAAATGCTTTTCAGTTTATTGAAAAAGAAAATCCATTCTACCTAATTGTTTTTACAGGCCCTTTCATGAGCGAAGAAAAATTTAATCATCTTAATAAATTTTCAAACAACCAGGTTCGGATTCATCGTTTTACTTCGGATTTCGTTTCATATCTGGCGGCTGCAGACCTCTCGATAAGCATGGCAGGTTACAACACTTGCCTAAATATTTTGGCCGCAAGGGTTCCGGCTTTGGTATGGCCTTTTTCTCAAAACCGTGAGCAAAAATTCCGAGCTGAAAAGCTCGCCCAAATGGGCGCACTTCAAATATTGGAAGATAAGGATCTAAAACCCTTCAGGCTTGCAGCTGTTATAAACCAAGTGATGTCCCGACGGTTTCAGCCCTCGAAACGAATTGACCTAAATGGTTCGATCAATACGGCAAAATGGCTTAAAAGATGGATGCACAATATTGGGAACAAATCATGAATGACACCTCTGCATCGATATGGCACCACCTTCCCTCTGATCTCGTTTCAAGGATAGAAACATGCGTCGATGCAGCGTGCGGCCGATTAAGTACAAAAAATCCTGTAAGTATTTTTTTTCGTGCTGATGATATTGCCGTTCCGGGAAAGAATTTTTTTCAACTTATTGAGTTGTTTATAAGCTACCGAATTCCACTTTCCTTAGCAGTCGTACCGGCATGGATCACGAAAATTCGCTGGCAAACGATTAAACAATCGGCAAACAAAGCCCCGAAACTCTGGTGTTGGCATCAACACGGTTGGCGGCATATGAACCATGAATCTAAAGGCAAAAAGCAAGAATTTGGGCCGGGGCGGTCAATTGATCGAATTAGAAAAGATCTTCTGTACGGGCGAAAGCGCCTTGAAATGGTTCTGGGTAATGCTTTTTATCCGGTCTTCACGCCACCGTGGAATCGTTGTGATCACAATACGCTTGAACTTTTAAAAAAGTTCAAATACCGGGCCGTCTCTCGCAGCCAATACAGCAAGCCGTTACCCCCGAATGGATTGCCGGATTTTTCCGTAAATGTTGATTTGCATACCTGCAAGGAAACGAATCCAATCGAAGCTTGGAATCATCTCTTTAAAGAACTGTTTCAGTCGCTATCCAGCGGCTTCTGTGGAATCATGCTTCATCATCAGCGTATGAATGAGCCTGCATTCATTTTCCTCGAACTTCTTTTAAGAGCCTTAATAAAAGAAAAATATTTTCGTCTTGTCAGTTTGAAGGATCTATCCGAAAATAGAAAAACATAATTTGACCGCAATTGCCTTCTTAAAAAATTTATGATATTATTTTTATAAATTTCAAATGAACGAATACCTTTCAATTAAAACAAAACCAGATATCTAAACTGTTTTCTTACCATTATAAAAATATAGAAGTAAGCCATTAGCCGTTTGTTTTTAAGCAGTGCAATTGCCTTTTCATATGTTGAAAGTTTTGTGGGAAAAATTTTGGCTATGAAACAAAACTATATTCATGTCCCATCAGTGAAAACGCCTCAGATAGACCGCCAGGTCGTTCTTCCTTTTTTGAAATCATTGGAAATTTCTTTCAAAAACCTTCAGGTTCGTTTTTTTCGCTCTCTAATCACTACGATGAGCCTCGTGTTGGCTGTTTCTTTTCTCAGTTTTGTTAATGTAAGTACGGATGTGGCCAATAGCCTCCTGAATACGCACGACATTTCTATCCGCCAAGCATTAATCCGTTCCGGTTACGATGTGAGTCCGGAGGATACGAGTGTCGGTAGCAGTCCCAAACAACGCTGGATTGTAATTCTATCTCTCCTGGTCTGCGTCGTCGGAATTGTCAATGCTCAACTGATGGCCGTAACCGAACGTTTTCGGGAAATCGGAACCATGAAATGTCTGGGTGCGTTAGATCGTTTCATTCTTAGGTTATTTCTCATTGAAGCGGGTATGCAAGGCCTTGCCGGTGCGAGTATCGGCGCTTTCGCCGGTGGGTTCTTTTCGCTTTTGAATGCGTTTCTTAGCTTCGGACCAATAGCCATTGCCACTGTCGCTTGGAAAGAAATCGCACTGTCCGTATTTCTGGCTATCGTTATTGGATGTTCATTGAGTCTGTTGGGAGTTCTTTATCCCGCTATTCTGGCCGCAAAAATGCAGCCGGTGGAAGCGATGCGAGCGGAATATTAAGTTCGGTTGTAAGATACTAAAAATAAAATTTCGGGTGAACACGCATGCCATTCACACGTAAAATTGTTCGCGTTTCAAAGGTAACAAAAACATTTCAATTAGGAAAAGTCGAAGTACAGGCTTTAAAGGGTGTTGATCTTGAAATTGCCGCCGGCAATTACATTTCGATTATGGGGCCGTCCGGCTCCGGTAAAAGCACACTTTTCAACATGATCGGCGGCCTTGACAAACCGACTTCAGGTAAAGTTTTTATAGACGAAGTGGATATTGCACAGCTTGATGCTTATGAACTCGCCTGGCTACGGTGTCGAAAAATCGGCTATATTTTCCAAACCTTTAATATTATCCAAGTTATGACTGCCTTAGAAAATGTTACCCTCCCCATGATCTTTGCGGGTATGAGCAATGACGCAGCCGTCGAAAAAGGAATTCAGCTCCTGAAACTGGTAGGACTGGGAGACCGCTTCCAACACAAACCCTTTGAACTCTCAGGTGGACAGCAGCAACGGGTTGCCGTGGCCCGTGCCCTCGCAAATGATCCGGCGATTATTCTAGCTGATGAACCGACGGGCAATTTAGATCTAACAACAGGGGCAGAAATTATCACTTTGTTAAAGCGTTTGAGCCAAGAAAGACAAGTCACCGTAATTTCGGCGACCCATGATATCAAAATGTTAAACGTTTCCGATCAAGTCGTTTGGATTCGTGACGGCCGTATCGAAAAAATCGAGGACCGGGAGGAACTCTCCATATCCGTCGGGCAGGTAGATATCAAAGGGTAAACCGATGTAAATTTCGATACAATCAGGCAATGCCGGCTGGGAAAGTAAATCATGTCAATCTTTTTCATTTCAAATTTTAAAAGAAAAAAATATATGGTTTTCCATCACAGCCATAGAACAGCAAACACGTTACTGGGGTTTATCCTTTTTTTCTTTTCAACTCTTCTGCTGAATTTTCCAATTATCGCCAAAGCCCAAAATACGCCTGAACATCATCTTATGGATGTTATCGAGGCTCTGACCGCCATGGGCGACAGGAGCAGCGGCACTGCCGGTTGTGAAGCAGCTGCGGTTTATATTAAAAAAAAGTTTTCCCAATTGGGGATTGATCAGATCGGGTCGCATCGCTTTTCAATACCCGTGATTCGAAATAGCGAAAGTTGCCTTTATTTGCCTGAACGTGATCTCACATTACCCCTATGCCCGATGATGCTTAATGCAATTTCGCCGGAAACCATTGCACCCGAGGGGCTGGAAGGCCCACTTTTATACGTTAGTTCAGGTGAACTCTACCAATTTAATGGTAAAATCATTAAAGGGGCGATTATCCTGATGGATATCGAGTCGGGTAAAAATTGGCTCAATGCAGTAAATCTTGGTGCAAAGGCTTTGATATATGTGGATCGGGGCCTGACACCGAAAACTTATTTTGAAGAAAAATTCGAACTTTCCCCGATTCAGTTTCCCCGATTCTGGCTCCCTTATGCTCATCTTAAAAAAATATTCGACAACTTCGAGAATGCGCCCCAGGGTCTTGTCACTTCTCGTATCCGGCTGAATTCCAAAATGTCATGGCAAATAGCCCCGTGTGAAAATATCTATGGTCTGATTCCTGGAAACGATCCGCGTCTACAAGAGGAGTTGGTATTGGTTGAAGCATTTTATGACAGCACTGCAATGGTTTTGGGGCATTCACCCGGTGCCGACGAGGCATGCAGCGCAGCAACCCTTTTGGAGGTAGCCCGCTATCTCAAAAAAAATCCTCCGGCCAGATCGGTTTTGTTAGTGGCCACTAGCGGTCACGCCCAAACGCTATCAGGGATGCGAGAGTTGATTTGGAGTCTGAGCACAAATGCCAAAGAACTGAGAAAGATGCAAACCTTATTCAAGGAAAGGGCGCAGAAATGCCGCAACTATATTAAAGCGTTAGAAAACGCCTCTTTTTCGGATCCAGAAGAAAATGCATCCAATATTTTGTTACAGGAGGCTGTGGACGATCGCATCAAAACGGAATTAGATAAAATTTCACGTCAGTTGATGTTTTTACGACTTCAACAAGAAAATGCATCGGATCCGGCAATCATTGATCAGCTGGCTCATCGCCGCCTTTTGTTAACACGTTTTGGTTGGCGCGCCACCCGTGATCCATTTACTCAGGAAGAACTCCGGATATTAAGTGAAATCATTCCGCAGGCTATAAATGATCAGAAAACCATTCTTAGTGACGTCGAAAATCAACTCAAGACGCTCAAAAGCGCACGCAATTTTCGAGCGCTTGTAAAGTCGATGGAACTGACGGCAGTTGTTTCACTGCATCTTTCCAGTCATGGCGATGGAATTGGTGCTTTTAATCAGGGATGGTTGTATCCTTTGAAAACTGAAATCAACAGGGTAGAGGCTTATAGCATGTTGGCAGAAGTTCTGCGCAATTCAGCCCAAAACACACATCAAGCCGATGGAAGTCACTTCTTGTTTTGCGACACCCTCCGTCCGAGTCGTCTGCATCCTTGGCAGAGTTATTTTATCGACCGCCCGGCTTTAGGCGGAGAAGTGAGCGCTCTGGCTGGATATTTAGGTATCAGCCTGGTGACGGTTAATGACGCAAGGCCCATGTGGGGAACTCCTTATGATTTACCTGAAAAGGTAGATAGAGAACAAACTTCAAAGCAAACCATCATAGTATGCAATCTAATAAATTCTTTGGCGCAAGTATCAAAACTGCATACCGGTAATCTACCCGGAAATGGATTTGCAACCATAACCGGGCGAGCCAAATTTCTGCGTCACGGTGAACTTTTTGCCGACCAGGCCGCTCCCGGAACGATGATTTTAGCCTATCAGGGGACGGGTCGCTATCATGCAATGGTTGATTCGTTGGGCCTTTTTCGTATCAAGGGCGTGGCGGACAAAAAACACGTTTTGGACAAGGTCATTATTGAGGGTTATCGTTTTGACCCGTCCAACGGATCGGTGATTTGGGCAATTGACAAAAAACAAACCGGCAAACCCGCATACCGACTCAAAATGCAGCGCAGAACGATGGAAACGGATCTGGTGATGTTCGCCTGCAAACAAACAACGCTTTTCAATTTACTGGAACCGAGAAGTTTTCGCTACATGACTAAAATTGAACTTCTTGATGCCCGTCGCGAGGCCGAACCCTTGCGTTTTTGGTACAGCCGAATAGACACGCGTGCATCAATCATCAGTTCGATTTACTTGGAACCTGGAACACCTCTTAAAATGACACTTTCCGATACCGTCCTTCATAAAAAAATGATTCTTACCAACGCTGAAGAAGAACGTCCGGAAGGAATCGGCTACCGGGTAGATGATTATCCCACTATTGATTATACGGAATTTAAGGTCGCTCGCGACATGTGGATGTTGCTTGCGCCCCGGATCACCAATCTTGAGGACCATGGAATTTTTAATACGAAAATTCGCAACCTTCAGCAGGAAGGGGTAGAAGCATTAAAACAGGCTAAACACGCGCTGGAGGAAAAATTATATGATCAGTTCACTGAAGCTGCTAGAAGATCCTGGGCTTTGGCAAGTCGAGTCTATGATGATGTGCAAAAAACTCAAAAGGATGTCCTGTTCGGCGTGCTTTTTTACATCGCTCTTTTTGTCCCATTTGCATTCTGTTTAGAACGTTTGCTCTTTTCATATACGGATATTCACAAACGAATTATTGCTTTCTGCGCAATTCTCATTCTACTGATTGCACTCATTTACAAAATTCATCCTGCATTTCAGCTAGCTTACAGTCCAATGGTGGTTATCCTTGCTTTCTTTATTATCGGTCTATCGCTAATGGTAACTCTGATTATTTTTTTCCGTTTCGAAGAGGAAATGATTTTACTCCAACGACGGGCAAAACATATGCAGGCGGCGGAAATTAGCCGTTGGAAAGCTTTTGTAGCAGCCTTCTTTTTAGGTGTGAGCAACTTGCGAAGACGTCGTCTGAGGACGATTCTAACCTGTCTAACGTTGATCATCCTCACTTTCACCATTATGAGCTTTACGACGGTTAAAACCATGCGCCATCATGGACGTCTATTAGTTGAAAATCGAGCATCCTACCAAGGATTTCTTTTAAAGAACTTTAATTGGCAGGACCTGCCGCCGGAAGCCCTCGGCATATTATTCAACGCTTTTGAGGGCAAAGCTATATTATCACCTCGCGTCTGGCTGCAAAATGAAGACAGAACCTGCGCGACTTCAGTGCCCGTAAGATTCAAGAACATCGTAAATGAAGCTCAAGGGCTTGTCGGCCTTTCCGCCCATGAGGTCGATGTTACGCAACTCAACAAAATTCTTGTGGGGGGAAGGTGGTTTCAAGAAGAGGAACTGTTTTCGGTTTTACTGCCGGATCGAATGGCCGTTTATCTGGGGATTGATCCCAAGCAACCACAAGGCCATGTTGTTTTATTGTGGGGTGTTCCTTTTGTTGTTGTGGGTACTTTTTCCGGCAAAATGCTTCAAGAACAAGTCGATTTGGACGGCGAACCGATAACACCGGTCACCTTTCCCAGTGAAGTCTCCATGGAAATCACGGAAGTTGAAATGGAAGCCTTGGAATCGGGTGAAGAGATTCAAATTTATCAAAGCCGATACCAGCACACAGCCGGAGACCTTACATTAATCATTCCTTATAAGACTCTTTTGGCGGCAGGGGGCCGACTCAAAGCCGTAGCCATTCGCCCGAATTCCGAGAGCCAAGTCCAAACCATGGCTCAAAACCTGGTAGACCGATTCGGGCTCACTTTATTCAGCGGTGAACCCAACGGCATCTTTATGTACAATGCAAGCGACACATTGATTTACAGCGGAGTTCCCAATATCGTTATTCCGTTGTTTATCTCCATCTTTATCGTTTTAAACACCATGATCGGAAGCGTTTATGAAAGAAAAAGAGAGATCGGAATTTATACATCGGTCGGGCTGGCACCATCACATGTATCTTTCCTCTTCATAGCGGAAGCGATGGCCTTTGCGGTTTTAAGTGTCGTTCTCGGCTATCTGCTGGCTCAGACAACTGCCCGCATTTTTGCCGGAACAGTCCTCTGGAAAGGAATTACGGTTAATTATTCATCTCTATCAGGGGTTGCCGCTATGGTTCTTGTCATCGTGGTCGTACTGGTATCGGTTATCTATCCATCAAGGGTGGCAGCTCAAATCGCCATCCCGGATGTGAAACGCTCCTGGTCACTTCCAAGTCCTCGGGGCAACATTCTTGAAATTACACTTCCCTTTCTGATGAATTATCGGGAGCACCGAAGTGTCGGTGGATTTCTCTTAGCTTACTTTCAAGAGCACCAAAATGTTTCCCATGGAATTTTTTCAACCGGCGATGTCGGTTTTTCTTTTCAGTGTCTTATATTTCCCAACAATACCCAAATGCAATCCGTAGAGTCCGAAGAAGCTTGCTGTATCGAAGAATGTGTTTTGATTAATTCAAAGGTGTGGCTAGCCCCCTTTGATTTTGGGATCATGCAGGACGTAGCGATCAGTTTCTGTCCTGCCGCTGAAGAATCCGGATATATGGAAATTAATGTTCGCATCGAACGTAAATCCGGAGAGATAAACGCCTGGAAAAGGATTAATAAATCTTTCCTTTATGAACTTCGAAAACAACTTTTGATTTGGCGTTCACTCGATGAATTATCCCATGCCCACTACCACCAAATGATCGATTTTAAACAAGCAAATAATAAGGTCAATTCGGAGCCGTGAAAAAAAAGATAAATGATATCGACTCATCAGACTCGAGTTCCCGAATTCGATTGCGGGCCATCATCCTCGGACTGTTTCTCGCTGTTGTAACCTGTGCACTAACACCGTTTAACAACGCATATCACCAAGCAACACCACTAGGTGGAGGGCATTTCCCACTGGCCCCTTTTTTTATTCTTTTATGGCTAACCTTACTCGTTGCGGCTGTTAAAAAGCTGTTCAGAGGCTGGACCGGTTTGACGGGAAAAGAGATTTTAATGGCCTGGATACTAATGGTTCTCGTATCCGGAATTGCTTATACCGGCTTAGTTCGTACCTTCTTTATCAATCTCACTGCACCCTTCCATTTCGCAACTGTTGGAAACCGCTGGAGAGAAATTCTTCACCCTCTTCTTCCCAAAGCCTTATACCCCCAAAACGAGATGGCAATTGAAAATTTTTATAACGGGCTATCCGGCGGACGACAGATGCACTGGTGGGAAGTTATTCACCGTATTCCTTGGGAAACCTGGTTACTGCCGCTGATTATTTGGGGTATTTTTATCTTGCTTTGTTATTTTGTCATGCTTTGCTTGGTGAATATATTAAGTAGACAGTGGCTTCACAATGAAAGAATGAATTTTCCCCTTCTGCAAGTTCCTCAGGTCATGGAAGAGGCTTTGGATAATAATGGAATCGGCCGCTTTTTGAAAAATCGTTTTCTTTTAGCCGGTTTGATGGTACCCATTTTTCTGCACCTATTAAACGGCCTTCATTTTTATTTTCCAACGGTTCCACAGCTGCCGACGTTAATCCTGGCGGGTCCGTATTTTCCCCAATATGGTCTTTTTTCAGGTTTTCAAAAACTTAAAATTTATATTTACCCAGCCTTTATCGGTTTTGCCTTTCTGACTTCACGACAGATCTCCTTTTCCTTCTGGATATTTTTTATACTGGGAGGTCTGCTGATCGGTCTGTTGAACTTGATCGGCTACAATATTCCTGCAGCGGCCTTGGGTATAACTTTTGGTCCAACCCTTTCCAGACCTGAAGAGACTCAGATGATTGGAGCTTACGGCGTGTTTTTTCTTTTTATTCTTTGGCTGGCGCGGCATCACTTGCTGGATGTTTTACGCCAAGCTTTTAGTTTTGGAACCCGGGAACATTCTGAGACGGAGTGGTTTTCAATCCGCCTGTCTTTTTGGGGTTTAATCTTCGGTACTGTTGGAATTATTCTCTGGTGCTTTTATTTTGGAATGCCCATGAGTGTTTGTTTTTTAGTTGTCGGGTCTTTTTTTATGATTATGCTCGTGTCCAGTCGTATCATTTGCCAGGGGGGACTTGCATACTTCACTTTGACCGTTGCCCCGATCGACGGGCTTCTTGCATTTCTGGGGCCCCAATTTTTTAGCAATATCGGTTTATTACTTGCCGCGGTGATCCAAAAAATACTTTTTTTGGACCTTCGAGAAGCACTTATGCCTTCTTTAGTTCATGCACGTGAGATTACGCAGAAAATGAAAAACAAAAGGCTGATTCTGTTCGCTATAGTGGTTGCTCTAATCGTGGGCGTGGTTGTTTCTTTTTTAGCCATGCTAACGCTTTGCTACAAATACGGGGTCCGCGAGCTGCAGTTGGATTGGGCGACCCGAACCACCGTGGCCGTATATGAAAACATTGAAACACTGATTGAATCACCGATAAAACCCGGCGAATGGGTTTTAATTTTTTCCCTTGTCGGCGCAGTGGTCATGCTGATTTTAGTGATATGCTACCATCAAATCTATTGGTGGCCGATTCATCCGATCGGCTATCTGACCGCTTACAGTTCGGCAATGCGAATTCTTTGGTTCAGCTTTTTTGTAGGCTGGCTTTTTAACGCGATTTGTATGCGCTATGGCGGTGTAATTTTATTCAAAAGGCTACGTTATTTTTTTATTGGATTGATCATCGGAGATTTTTTTATGGGAGGAATCTGGGCACTGGTGGGTCTCTTCGGAGACGCAAGTTACCTGGTACTGCCGGATTAAGATTAAATAACATATCAACAGCGGATGCGATGTTTGCATGTATGAGGATAAAGAACTACAGGAATACAGAGATCTACTAAAAATACCGACTCATTTCGAGGAAGGATTTGACTGGAAAACTATTGTAGGTGCAGTTTTTATCGGATTCCTCATGATGCCGGGTAGTATGTATCTCCAACTGGTGATCGGTACCGGGATCGGCCCTGCTGCAAGGTGGGTAACGATTATTCTGTTTGCCGAGATTGCCAAAAGGTCTTACACGGAGCTCAAGCAACAAGAAATTTTCCTGCTTTATTATATGGCAGGTGCAGCCCTTGCTTCTCCATTTCAAGGACTTTTGTGGAATCAATATCTGATTCAATCCGATGCAGCCAAGATGCTCGGTCTGACTGAATTTATTCCCAATTGGGTCGCACCGGCCCCGGGTTCAATTTCATTGGTGGAACGGACGTTTTTCCACCGTGACTGGTTAATCCCCATACTCTTGCTGATTGGATCTCAAATCATTCAGCGAATCGATCATTTCGGGCTGGGATACGCCCTTTATCGGATCACTTCGGATGTGGAAAAGCTTCCCTTTCCAATGGCACCGGTAGCAGTTCTCGGAACCATGGCGCTGGCTGAGTCCACGGAAGAAAAACAAAAAAGCTGGAAATGGCGCATTTTTTCCATCGGCGGTGTCATTGGGCTTGTTTTCGGAGGAATCTATGTACTCTTACCGACTGTATCAGGTCTTCTTTTTGCCGAACCCATTCGCCTGATTCCAATACCGTGGATTGAATTAACCCGCCATACAGAAGAGATATTGCCGGCGGTCGCGACAGGCATACAGCTTGATTTGGGGCTCATATTCATTGGAATGGTGTTACCTTTCTGGGCCGTAATCGGAGGCCTTGTCGGTCTCATTATTACGATTGTCGCAAATCCGATTCTCTATCACCAGGGCATTCTCCAGCGTTGGCATCTGGGGATGGGGACTGTGGATACGGTTTTTGCGAACAGTTTTGATTTTTATATGAGTTTTGGAATCGGTCTGGGTTTATCCATCGCATTTGTAGGAATTTGGTCGGTCATTCGATCTTTCGGAAAAAACAATAAAGGTCCGCGTGGCAGCTTCAAAGATCTTTTCCGACCACCGCCCGGACGGGGGGATTTCAACTTCTGGATTTCCATCGGAATTTATGTTTTTTCGACTCTTGCATATGTCGGCTTTTGCGTTTGGCTCGTACCCAATTTCCCCTGGATTTTTTTCATTGGCTATGGGTTTGTTTATACACCGATCATATCTTATATAACGGCCCGAATGGAAGGAATTGCCGGACAGTTTGTCAGCCTTCCCCTTGTAAGAGAAGCAAGCTTTATTGCGGGCGCTAAATTTTTTGGTTACCAGGGCATCGAAATTTGGTATGCACCTATTCCCATTCACAATTATGGCGAAGCAACGGTTCACTTCCGTGAAATTGAATTAACCGGCACCAGTATTCGCGGGATCATAAAGGCTGAAATTGTCGTTTTCCCGGTAGTAATGGTTGCCAGCCTTCTTTTTTCCCAATTCATCTGGCGACTGGCACCCATTCCTTCAAACAGTTATCCCTACGCCCAGGAGTTATGGCACCTTCAAGCACTGAACACCCTTTTGATGCAAACCTCAACCCTGGAAGGCAACTCGCTATTTTTTCAAGCCTTGAAAGGAAGTTATGTCTTGACAGGTCTGGGGTTCGGAATCATTACTTATGGATTGCTGACGATTTTGCATCTTCCGATTTTATTGGTTTATGGTGTTGTGCGCGGTCTTGGCCAAAGTACACCCCATGGGCTTATTCTGGAAGTCGTTGGAGCCATGTTGGGACGATTTTTCTTTTTAAAGCGCTATGGTGCCATGTGGCGTCAGTATGCACCGGTTCTGCTGGCCGGTTTTTCCTGCGGTATGGGATTGATGGGCATGTTCGCCATGGGTTTTGCGCTCATCCTCAAATCATTAGGACGACTAGCTTATTAATATTTATTGTTGATGTCGATGCCGTGAAGACTGGAATCCGGTTTGCTCATTGAATGTAAGAATCGACACTAAATAGATAAAAAGGGGAGGGTATGAAAAAGAAAACGTATATGTTCTTATGGATGAACGTGACGCTCTTATTTACAGCCGGCATATGCCTAGCCCAAATTCCTCATGGAGTGGGCGGATTTATTCTGGGTAAAAATATCTCTGAATATAAAAAATCAATAAAAGCTGAAACCGCTTTGCCGATTCGTTATATGGAATACCTACGGGAAGTGGAAATCATTAAAACGGAAGATTTTAAAAGTGGGCTTATCTGTTATGGAACCTGTTTGAACCCTGGGCAAATTGTGCGTATTAAACTCAAGTACGCCGATTCCACTAAAAAATTTTATGATACACTTTTTGAGCGCTTCAAGAAGCGTTTTGGTAAGCCCTCTGAGTGGCGGGGCGATTCTTTTCATATTGTCATTGCCTGGAAATGGAATTTTACCGATGCTGAAAACAACCACATCAGCTTGATTTTGCAGCACAATACCAAAGATGAAGAGGAAAAAATAGGTAACGTTGTTAAACTTACGATGTGGAATCTAATCGAAGCGGAAAGTTTATGTTTTGAAAAAAAAGAAAACCGGCAGGCGGAAAGAGATCTTAAAGGTATAGACGAAGATATTGGTTCGGTTCCGCTCCATTGGGACCGCTTAATTCCCCGATAGAATCGTCTTTTTACGTACTCCATGCAAAATTCCGATCCGATCATATGTAGAAAAATAGCTTGGAATGGTATCTGCTTTTCAGCACCCGTCAACTGGGAGGTAGCGCAGATAGGAAAACGTTACCTCATGCTGGAGGATACGGAAGGGCCGGTTTTGGAAGTCAAATGGAACCGAATCAAGGGATTTTTTTCCTCAAAAGCTTACCTACGTCAACTGGCAGCATTTTATAAACGACACTTTAAAAAAAAATTGACCGAATTTCCTCTTCCGGACCAATGGGCAAATATGATAGGCAATGGCTATCAGGCTCGATGTTTTTCCTGGCAAGGGAAAAACTTTGGTGGTAAAGGCATTATTCTTTATTGCACCATCTGTCAAAATGCAACGTTGATTCAATTTTACCATAAGGCCGCCTCAAATAGAGCATATCGCATAGAAAGCCTTTTGTCTTCTTTTCAAGACCATCGAATAGACGATCAGATTTTCTGGTCTATCTTTGATATCCAAGCAACGATTCCAGTGAATTTCCAGTTGGTTCGATATCAATTTGAGGCCGGCAAATTTGAATTGGCATTTGCTTCCAAAGGACAAAAAATTATTCTGTATAGGTGGGCTCTGACATCAATTCTGCAGTGCGAACAGGATTTTGTCCAATTTGCCGAAGCAATGACTCATCTGCCGAAAAAAAATCCGAATTACAGAAGCTTAAAGAGCTGTAAAGGCTTAGAGTGGGAAATAGTTTCCCCCAAAGCTTTTTGGCGGCGGTACCTCTATTGGCCAGGGGAAAAGACTTTATTTCAATGGGTTAGGATTTGGCAAGTGGAAGAGAAAAATCGTATTCTGGGAATTAGGGCAGAAGGTAAAAAAGCTTTCGATCCTTTTTTTCTTGAAAGAATTTGCACGAATTATGAGGCTCTTTAAAAGAAAAGAAAAGAAAATAGGTTTAAATCGTGCCGAAGCCCTTAGATGTATACCGGTTAAAAATATACAGGTTATTGAAGTTCGGATAGAAACAGGTGAGGTTCTTCTTTCCTATCCCCTTCATGTTCGCCCCTGGATCGCCGGCCTATCCAGACGTTTTGGAGTCCGTTCGGATAGTTATCCGACAAAAAAACTACAGATGGATGTGCTCGGAACTGCTGTTTGGGACCTTGTTGACGGCAATCGCAGCGTATTGAAAATAATCCGGGAGTTTGCCGAAAAATATCAACTTCACCCCAAAGAGGCGGAAGTATCCGTAACCCAATTTTTCCGTGAGCTGGGAAAACGTGGGATTATCGGCCTTAATCCAAGTCCGGTGGATTAAGGGTCACGGCTTGGTATTTGTGAGGCCTCAAAATTTTTGAGGGCATCCCCCCTATTTGGAACAATCGGAATAATGGAATCAAATCCGGCTATTTCAAAGACCTCTTTAACATAATCTTCCATGGAACAAAGTATAACCCTGCCGTCAGAATGTTTAAGCTGTTTTGCAACTTTTAGAATGACACGCAGCCCGGCACTGGAAACATAATCAAGGGATTCAAAATCTATAATCATATTTCTTGAACCCTTTTCAATGATCTCAAAAATTTTTTTCTCAAATTCCGGTGAAGTGTTGGAATCAAGTCGGCCTTTAGGCTTAATTATGTAAATATCATTTTGTTTTTCTTCTATAACTTCCATGAATTACCCTCCTGTTCATCATTTCGAATCGCTTCTCAAAAAAATTCTAATCATCAATCCGATGAGACTATATTCTTATCGGACTACTTATTTATTATCGGCCAACTGTAAATTTCTTTTTCATTGTTAAAATATTTTTATTTCCATCTCTCTCATAAACGATATCATTCATCAGCTGTTTAATCAGATAAACCCCTAGACCGCCGATCGGACGTTCTTCAAGACCACATTCAAAATCAGGCTTTTCAGTTTTAACAAGATTAAAAGGGATGCCGTCATCTTCGATGCGAATAATTATATGTCCATTTTGGGTTGAAAACATAATTTTAATCCAATGGTCGGCATTATCCACATATCCATAGGAAATAATATTCGTAAATATCTCCTCTAATGCTAAGTTAATCTCAAGCAGATGTTTTCGAGAAAGTCTGCAAGAGTTACCGAATGCTTCCAGCTTGCGGGACAAAATATCTAATTCCGAAAGTCTATTTTTAAGGCAAAAGTAAACCGTATTTTCAAGCATCACTATTTATTTCAATAAATATTGTTTTTAGATTACAAATCCAATTTATAACACGCTGACGCCGATCAACTCTTTACAAGACTCACAACATGCGGAATAATCAACGAGTAAGCGGTTTTCCCACGCATATATTCTCCTAACCACCCCTTTAAACATTTTAGGAATCAGCTCCGGAAATTGTTGCATCGCCCGGGAAAATTTATCGCGATCCAGAATTAGACATGAAAGCGCCGATAAAGCTTTCAAGGAATAAAGGCGCGGCAAATTGCCGAGCAAAGCAAGCCCGCCTAAAAATTCCCCTTGACCATATTCTCGAATTAATAATTCACTCTCTCTATTTGTGTACAACAGTCCGCATTTTCCGGTAATAATATAAAAAGCCTGACTATCATCGTCATCTTTTTGAAACAGATAGTCATTTTGTTTGAATGTCTCTCTGTTGCACAGATAGGCTAAAACCTTAAGGACTTCCATTGGAAGTCCTGAAAAAAAATAGATTTCACGCAAAATCTCTATATTTTCTTCAAACTCACAAGCTTGACATTCTTTATTTTTTTCCGGTGATAAGCTCATATAACATTCCTTTACTCTCAACAAGTTCATCATAAGTTCCAATCTCAGCAAGTTTTCCAGCCTTCATAACCGCGACTTTGTCATAATTTTTGATAATATCCAAACGATGGATAACCGCAATCAATGTACTTTTACCTTTCCACCGGGTCTCGATCAAACTTTGTATTCGCGCCTGAGATTTATTATCGAGACCGGAAGTTGCTTCATCCATGATCAGTATTTTGGGTTTTTTGAGTAATACTCGTGCGATGGCAAGCTTCTGTCGCTGTCCTCCGGAAAGCTTATCGCCTTGACTACCGACATTATATTGCATGCCGATATTTACGATGGCCTCCATGATATCCTCCTCGATCAAAAGCTGAATGATGCTCTGATATATTTTATCTTGGATTCGTGGATTGTTTGTTTTAGTTTTTCCAAAGAAAATATTGTTCAAGATCGATTGATTATAAATATAATCCGATCGCTGATAAAAAGAAAAAGCACCTGGAAAATACATGGAAATTTTTTCTCTAAACCGTTTTCGCCCTTTTAAGATAAGTTGCCGCAAATTCTCTGAAAGGGCTACCATTTTGTGTTTACCGGGCGTAAATCGTAATGCTGATTTCAAAATTTTTTCCCGTTCATCCGAAGAAAGTTGATGTAAATCGATTTTTTTCAATCGGTCGGCAAGAATTTTATATTCACTCAACTCTTCCGATGAAATGGGGCTCTGTTCAAAAAACATCTCCTCTGCCGGTAGATTCCGTAATATATCTACCGTCCGTTGGGTCAGTTTTGCTCCTAAGTTTAAAAGCGGATCTATCAGCTCGTTTTCACTTAAAAAATTCTGAAAATATTCATTTTTAAACAAGTTTTTATCAGAAAACGATTCTTGTCCGAATGCACCGAAAGTTAAATTTTCGGTGATGCTCGAGTAATTCATATAATTATTTTCATTAAAGAATTCAACATATTCGGACAATTCTTTTCCAAATTTAAGGTGAAATTTTCGTCGGACCCGAATGAGCTGGTTTCCCATCTCCTTATTTTTTTGACGATCGATAATTGCATGTAAACCAAATCGAAGAACATCTACAAACAGACCGGTTTGTTGAAGAACTTCAATCATATCGTCAAGCGTCGGCATTACATCGTCTTTGTCGGAACCATCTTCTTTAATTTTTGCTGAACACGCATAAAGGAGATTTTCTTTGATGGTTCCGGAAAAAATAAAAGGCATCTGAGAAACAAAGCCCAAGTTGTTAATTATATCCCTTTTTGATAAATTCGAAACTTCCTTTTCCCCAATCCAAACGTGACCGCCGGTATATTTGTAAAGCTGCCCGATGCATTGAGCTAAAGTGCTTTTTCCGCTACCGGAAAAACCAACCAAAGCTAAATGCTCACCGGGTCTTAAGGAAAACGTAACGTTATCGATAAGCTTGATACCGCTTTCAGGTTCAAATGATAATTCTTGGACCTCAAGACTGCCGGCTAAATCAAAAGGTTTACGCCCTGAAGGCTCAAGTTCGTATTCCGGAAGAAGATCGAAATATTCCATCGTCCGATAATAGCTTATAGAAGCATCCTGATAGCTCTGATAAAAATCGATAAGTTCCTTCCAGGGATCATATAGTTTCTCTTGCGCCGATAGAAATGCGACTAACGCACCGAGTTCCAATTGACCATTGATTGCCAGATAGCCACCTAAAATAAATATGAGAAATGGGCTTAGGCTATTGAAGAAATTATTAAAACCTTTAATCCCAAATCTGTAAAAATTCCAGATGATCCTAATCTTCGTCAGCTTATTGACCAGGTTATCATATTTTTGGTTTTCAATATGATAAGCACCATTGCCTTGGATTTCATGAATACCGGTGATGGATTCCGCAATTAGACTTGAAAGTTTTCGGGTCGTGTCAACACGTTTTTTATTTTCAGTATTGGCACGTTTTTGCAGCATAGGTAACAAAAAAAGTACAATGGGATAGATACTAAGTGACACAGCGGCTAAAAGCGGATTCAGCCAAAAGAGATAGCCTGCAAAAGCGATCAGCGTTAAAATATTAGTGACGGGGACGGCAATCGCCATACCCACAAAATCGCCTGCTGAAGCCAGCTCGGCAACCAGTGATGAAACCACCATTCCGGGTTGAGTTTTTCTAAAAAAACTTAGCGGTAGGGTTAAGATATGATGGTATAATTCTTTGCGCATTGCTGCCGTTGCCCGTTGGCCGATAACGGTTTGAAGAATATTAATAAGATATTTAAGCCCGCCGGAAGCAAAAACTGCAACCAGATAAATTCCACAGTAAAGCAATAATAAATCGATTTTTTTTAAACGAATGGCCTCGTTAACGATTCTTTTTTGCATCTCCAAAGGAAGGACTCTGGCAAAAACAGTGATTAGAATAATTATAATCAAAAGTACTTGGAGCTTCATGTTGCCGGAAAATACCCATGAAAAAAGCGATTTTTCAGCAACCGGTATTTGCATTTCAGCTTTTTTCATATCAAAATGCTCCTCCACCGCTTGAGGTATACTGGGACGATAGACTATTTTCTAAATTACACAGATTCGATAGAATTGGTTTTGGTCCAACATCGATCAAATAATCGACACGGGTGGGCACGAGAGTGCGATTATTAATACTTATTCTAACAAAACTATCTGCGAATAACCATTGTTAAATACCGATAATCTTATTTTTATCGCCATAACTCCTTCATTCAAGCTTTATTATATAAAGTAGACCTCGTTCCCATTATTTTATTTTGACAAAACATACACTTAAAGGATATAAAAGCGAATTTAACAAATAAAAAGAGGTCTATAATGGAATTTTTCCTGTGTGTACTCGGAATGGTAATGTTTATCGAAGGATTGCCATATGTCGCATTCCCCGAAAATATGAAGACCTGGATCAAAAAAATTATCGAAATACCGTCCGGAACGTTACGGCGATTCGGGTTTATCCTGATGATGTTGGGACTGTTGCTGGTTTATATAGGAAAAAGATAAAGGCTGTGTTTTCTTTACACGACTATAATTACGATCTCCCCGAAAACCTAATCGCTCAAACACCAATGGCGCAAAGGGACCAAGCAAGACTACTTGTTCTGCAACGAAAAACCGGTGTTATATCGCACCATCTGTTTTGTGATATTTACGACCTTCTTTCATCAGATGATTTAATTGTTATCAATAATACGGAGGTAATTCCAGGCAGGTTAAGAGGTCGCAAGGATACCGGCGGCAAAGTCGAAGTTCTTATCTTAGATTACGCCGGTGGAAGCAAAAAAATAGAAACAGAGGGTAACTGGATTTGCCAATGCTTGGTAAAAGCCTCAAAACGGCCGAAGCGTGGAGCCTCCATATATTTTGATGGCGGGCTGAGCGCTGAAATTATAAATTTTAGTGATGGAATTTATACAATAAAATTTTGTTGCCGAAATGATTTTGAAAGTCACCTTTACCAAATCGGCGATATTCCTCTGCCTCCTTATATCAAAAGGTCGACCGATCATTCATCCTCCACGGACCTTTCATATTACCAAACGGTATATGCCAGCCGAAAAGGTGCTATCGCCGCTCCTACAGCCGGACTCCATTTTTCTGAAGATTTGCTTGAAAAATTAAAATCAAAAGGTATTAAAATTGTTGCAATTACTCTACATGTGGGTTATGGAACTTTTTTACCGGTAAGGGTTTCCGACATCAGAGATCATAAAATGTATTCGGAGTCTTATATTGTCCCGGAAGAAACTGCAAAGCAGATAAATCTCGCCAAAAAAAATAATCGGCGAATAGTGGCTGTTGGAACAACATGCATAAGAACTATAGAATATGCAGCAGATAATAATGGATATGTCGCTTCAGGAAAAGGTGAATGCGATCTTTTCATATATCCCGGCTATAAATTTAAAGTGGTTGATGCTATGGTTACAAATTTCCATTTACCCCAATCGACGCTTCTTATGCTAGTATCCGCATTCGCAGGACATAAAAAAGTGATGAACGCCTATAAGGAAGCTATCGAAAATAGGTACAGGTTTTTTAGTTATGGAGATGCCATGTTTGTTACATGAAACTTATAAACAACCGATAACTGGGAATGTTTAATTTCAAAGTAGTCACAAAATCAGAAGATTCAGGAGCAAGGGCAGGATTTTTTGAAACTCGGCACGGCCGGGTCGAAACCCCTGTTTTTATGCCGGTTGGCACTCTTGCGACCGTCAAATCTTTGTCGCCGGAGGAACTTTTAGATATCGGCGTTCAGATTATTCTTGGAAATACCTATCATTTATACCTTAAGCCGGGCTGTGAAATCATTCAACTTTTTGCCGGTCTTCACAACTTCATGCACTGGGATAAACCGATTTTGACTGATAGCGGTGGATTCCAAGTATTTTCACTTTCCAAACTTTCAAAAACCAGTACCGAAGGAGTTAGCTTTCAATCCCATGTTGATGGATCAAGACACATGCTTACCCCGGAAAAGGCTATAGAAATTCAGACCTGCCTCGATTCCGATATTGTAATGTGCCTGGATAAATGCATCGCATATCCCGCAAACAGAGAACAAGCTGAAGATGCCCTCAAACTGACCGGACGGTGGGCCGGAAGATGCAAAAAAGCCTGGGAAAATAAACCCGATCGCAAGAATGCCTTGTTTGGTATCATACAGGGGGGCATGTTCAAGGATTTGCGTGAAATTGCAGTCCATACGATGATTGATTTTGATTTCAACGGCTATGCGATCGGCGGACTCAGCGTGGGAGAACCCAGAGACGTCATGCTTGAAATTGCAGAATTTACACTCCCGATACTTCCGGATTCAAAACCGAAATATGTGATGGGTGTCGGAACTCCCAAAGATTTGATAGAACTAGTGGCACTGGGAGCGGACATGTTTGACTGCGTCCTACCCACTCGAAACGGCAGAAACGGTCAATTGTTTACGCATTTCGGAACGATTAATATCTGCAATTCACGGTTCAAATACGATACAAATCCCATAGAAGAAGGATGTTCCTGTTATACCTGCCGCAATTATTCCAGAGCTTATCTTCGCCATCTTTACATGACAAAGGAATTGCTGGCCTATCGCCTAAATTCGATTCATAATGTTTATTTTTATATTTGTTTTATGGAAAAAATTAGAAATGCAATTCACACGGGTGATTTTTACGCTTATAAAAGAGATTTTTACAAAAAATTAAACGAAAACGAAATTGCAGGTGATGGTTAGACCCTACCTGTATATCCTCCTAAAGTGAAAAGAAAGGGAACCAATGAAAGAAAAAGTTCAAGAAATTATTAATAAAATAAGACCGAATCTCCAGGCGGACGGTGGTGATGTAGAGCTTGTTGAAATAGAAGACGGCGTTGTTAAGGTGCGTTTAAGAGGTGCCTGCGCAGGATGTCCGATGTCCCAAATGACGCTTAAAAATATGATTGAAAGGGTTTTGAAAAAGGAAGTTCCAGGAGTAAAATCAGTAGAATCGGTGCAATAGATGAAATTATATTATTTTTTATAGATTTGCTTGTAGATTATTTAATTTTTTGATAACGGGTACACGATTCGTATAACTTGGATCAAACATTCATTCTTTTCGCCCGATCATACTAAATCGTTGCAAGACGCAAAGTATCAAAAATCGGGCGGGAGTTTTCGGATGAAAACCAATGATTGGATGGCTATCGTATGACAGTAGCAAAGAAAATCGAAAGTATGCTGTCCAGATCTTCCTGGATACGTAAGATGTTTGAGGAGGGAACGCGCTTAAAGGCAATCCACGGAGCTGAAAAAGTTTTTGATTTCAGCTTGGGCAACCCCAATTTAAATCCCCCCCCAAATTTCAAAACAGCACTGCAAAATATTGTAAAAAACTCTTCCGGTACCGATCACGGTTATATGTCCAATGTAGGGTATCCCCATGTCCGAAAGTCTGTCGCGCAATATGTTTCCGTTGAACAGAACTTAGCGATCTCCGAAAAAGAAATCATTATGACCTGTGGCGCGGCGGGGGCATTAAATGTCGTTTTGAAAACAATTCTCGACCCCGGCGATGAGGTTATTTCCCCTTCACCTTATTTTGTTGAATACAATTTCTATGTAGACAACCATGGCGGCATTCTCAAAGCCGTTCCCACAAAGCCTGATTTCAGCTTGGACATTGAGGCAATCGCCTCGGCCATTACTGAAAAGACCAAAGCGATCATTATTAATTCTCCAAATAACCCTACCGGGATGATATATCCGGAAGAAAGCCTCAGGGAACTTGGAAAGCTTTTAGACAGTTCCGGGAAAAAATTTAATCGGACTCTATATCTTATTTCAGATGAGCCTTATCGCAAAATCGTTTATGACGGATTTAAGGTTCCGAGTATTTTTTCCAACTATACGGAAAGCGTTATTTGCACCTCATACTCTAAAGATATTTCCATCCCCGGCGAACGGATTGGATTTATCGCAGTACATCCTCAGGCTGTGTTTAAAGAAAATCTTTTAGGAGGTATGGCATTTGCAAACAGGATTCTTGGATTTGTAAATGCACCGGCGTTGATGCAGCGCGTCATTGCATCCTTACAGGGTGTGAGTGTCGATATTTCCACTTATGCCCGCAAAAGGGATCTGCTATGTAAGGGACTTGCAAATTGCGGGTATGAATTTGTTCAGCCATTAGGTGCTTTTTATCTTTTTCCTAAAACCCCTATTTCAGATGATGTTGAGTTTGTTCGAGCCCTACAGGATGAATTGATTCTTGTTGTACCGGGCAGTGGATTTGGTCGCGCAGGACACTTTAGAATCGCCTTTTGCGTTGATGACAAGACCATTACAAATTCTATTCCGGGATTCAAAAGGGTTCTTGAAAGGTACGAATAAGTTGAAAAAGGATTGCACTCAAGAAATACTTTAAGTATAGTGCCCAATCAATTAAAGTAAGGTACTTTAAAATAGGAAAATGATCGTTTCCAAACGAAGCTATGGAAGCCAATGATAAAACAAACTATCAACTAATGGAAAGGAGACACCATGAATGTATTAAAAATTGACCACCTCGGAGTTGCAGTTAAAAGTATTGATGGCGTAAAAAATTTCTGGGCGGATGTACTTGGATTGAAACATGAAGGTTCTGAAACCGTTGCAGAGCAGAAAGTCACCACGGCTTTTTTCCCGGTAGGTGAAAGCGAAATCGAGCTTTTGGAATCAACCGCTGAAGATGGACCCATTGCCAAGTATATCGATAAAAAAGGAGAAGGTATTCAACATGTCGCTTTCCGCGTGGCGAACATTGAAGAAGCATTAGCCGAATTAAAAGCAAAAGGCATTAAGCTTATTGATGAAAAACCGAGAATCGGTGCCGGCGGAGCCAAAATCGCATTTTTACATCCCAAAGCAACAAACGGCGTTTTGGTTGAATTATGTGAAAGAGACTAAAAAAATATTTAAGTCGTAAGAAACAGGTGGATATGGAAAATACCTGAAATCTGAAACTTAAAGTTAAATCATCACAGGTTAATCGACTGAAAGAGTTAAAAAAGGAAGTACGTAGGAGCCAAAAAATTGATAAACGAAAGGAGTATGTGATGGGAGAACATCCACAAATTAAACAGTGGGAAGAACTTGCAAACAAGGCGATGAGAGGTAAACCTCTTGACTCGCTGAACTGGGACACTCCGGAAGGAATATTGGTAAAACCTTTATATACCGCCGAAGACGTAGAAGGATTACCCAGCGTAAATACCCTGCCGGGTTTGGCCCCATTTGTACGCGGCCCACAGGCAACCATGTATTCCGGTAGACCCTGGACCATTCGTCAATATGCCGGATTCTCTACAGCAAAAGATTCAAATGCCTTTTACAGAAGAAATGTTGCTGCCGGTCAGACCGGTCTTTCGGTTGCTTTTGACCTTGCTACCCACAGAGGATATGACTCCGATCATCCGAGAGTATCCGGTGACATCGGTAAGGCAGGGGTTGCCATTGATTCGGTTGAAGATATGAAGGTTCTATTCGACGGTATTCCACTGGAAAAAATGACGGTTTCAATGACGATGAATGGAGCGGTTTTACCGATTCTTGCCGGTTATATTGTTGCCGCCGAAGAACAAGGCGTAAAGCAAGAGCAACTGGCAGGTACCATCCAAAACGATATTCTGAAAGAATACCTCACCAGAAATACCTATATTTATCCACCCAAGCCTTCTATGCGGATCGTATCGGATATTATCGGTTACTGTTCCCAGAATATGCCCAAGTACAATACCATCAGTATCAGCGGTTACCATATCATGGAAGCCGGTGCAAACTGCGTTCTCCAAACCGCTTTTACGCTGGCGGATGGTGTTCAATATGTTAAAACGGCTATAGAAGCCGGTCTTGATATCGATAAATTTGCTCCACGCCTATCTTTCTTCTTTGGCGTTGGTATGAACTTTTTCATGGAAATTGCCATGCTGAGAGCAGCTCGTTTCCTGTGGCATGAGCTCATCAGCAAGTTTAACCCGAAAAACTCGAAGTCCACCATGCTCAGAACCCATGTTCAGACATCGGGTTGGAGTTTGACGGAGCAGGATCCTTATAACAATATCATCCGAACCACGCTGGAGGCACTATCTGCAGCCCTGGGCGGAACGCAGTCCCTGCACACCAACTCCTTTGATGAGGCCGTGGCGCTGCCGACCGACTTCTCCGCAAGAATTGCCCGAAACACTCAGATCATTATTCAGGAAGAATCTCAGGTCTGCCATGTGGTCGATCCCTTAGGCGGTTCATATTATATTGAATACTTGACCGATCAGGTCATCAAAGAAGCCCGTAAGATCATTGAAGAAGTTGAGCAATTGGGCGGAATGGCCAAAGCAATTGAAACCGGTATGCCCAAAATGCGTATCGAAGAAGCCGCCGCAAGAAAACAAGCTCGCATCGACCAGGGCCTGGATGTTATCGTGGGCGTTAACAAATATAAGATTGAGGAAGAGCCGCTTGATAATGTTCGTGAGGTTTCTGATTCTGTCCGCGATGAGCAGATCGAAAGGCTGAAAGAGCTGAAAGCCAAACGGAATAACGCTGAAGTTAAAAAATGCCTTGAAGCTATTACCAAGGCCGCTGAATCCGATGGCAACCTATTGGCAGCCTGTATCCCGGCTGTAAGAGCTCGTGCAACCTTGGGTGAAATTTCCGATGCCATGGAAAAGGTTTTCGGACGCTTTGTGGCGACAACGCAATGTATCTCCGGCGCTTATGCAGCGGAATATGGGGACAGCGAAATATTTGCCGCCGTAAAGAAGAGAACCGACAACTTCCTGGAAAAAGAGGGCCGCAGACCAAGAATTCTTGTTGCTAAGCTCGGTCAGGATGGTCATGACCGCGGTATCAAGGTTATCGCCACCGCTTTTGCAGACCTTGGATTTGACGTGGATATCAGTCCCATGTTTCAGACGCCTGAAGAAGCAGCCCAGATGGCAATTGAAAATGACGTCCA
This sequence comes from Desulfobacterales bacterium, assembly GCA_016931455.1. Classification (GTDB taxonomy): domain Bacteria; phylum Desulfobacterota; class Desulfobacteria; order Desulfobacterales; family JAHDSC01; genus JAFGES01. The sequence goes on from JAFGES010000054.1 coordinate 53,058, forward strand.
TGTTGTCGGCATGTCAAGTTTGGCTGCCGGACATAAGTCCCTGCTGCCTAAATTAGTAGCAGAACTTAAGAAAAGAGGCGGCGAGAATATTCAAGTAGTCATTGGTGGGGTAATTCCTCAGCAAGATTATCAGTTCCTCTATGATGCCGGTGCGATCGGGGTTTTCGGACCTGGAACCGTCATTACGGATGCTGCCAACAAAGTGCTGAATGCACTGGAGAAATAATAATGACATTTAGAGATCCGAAAGATCCTCAAGATTATGTCGAAGGCGTATTGGCCCAGGATAAACGGATAATTGCCAAAACCATTACGCTGATTGAAAGTTTCCTGCCGGCTCATCAGGAGCTGGCACGGAAAATCATCAATAAACTGCTTCCGTATACAGGTAAAGCGGTGCGGCTAGGCATAACAGGTGTACCAGGGGCTGGGAAAAGTACGTTTATCGAAGCCCTTGGCATGATGCTGGTCAAAAAAGGGCATCAAGTGGCTGTGCTTGCCGTTGATCCCAGCAGCAAAAGAAGCGGCGGGAGCATTCTGGCAGACAAGACACGCATGGAGAATCTTTCAATCGAGGAGAAGGCCTTCATCAGGCCTTCTCCTTCGGGAAGTACCCTAGGTGGTGTTGCCAGAAAAACCAGAGAGACCATGCTTGTTTGTGAAGCTGCCGGCTATGATGTCATGATTGTTGAAACCGTAGGAGTTGGGCAGTCCGAAACAACCGTAGCTTCCATGGTCGATTTTTTCTTGGTTCTGATGATTGCTGGTGCAGGCGATGAGCTCCAGGGAATTAAAAAAGGGGTGCTGGAGCTTGCTGATGCGATCGCAATTAATAAGGCCGACGGTGATAATATACAAAAGGCGAAACTGGCCAGACGGCAGTATGAAACAGCCATGCATTTTCTAAATCCCGCTTCACGCAATTGGTCGCCTCCCGTTTTAACCTGCAGTTCTATAGCATCAGATCCAAAAGGTATTGAAGATATATGGGAAACTGTTTTACGGCATAAAGATATTTTTACGGATTCAGGAGAATTTCAGGAAATGCGCAGACAACAGTCTCTGGATTGGATGTGGTTTCTTCTGGATGAGGGCCTGAAAGAGCGTTTTCATCGCAATCCGGAAGTCCAAAAACAGCTGCCCAAAATTATAAGAGATGTGAAATATGGAGCGATAGAGCCGACCGTAGCGGCATATGACCTACTTTTTTTACTTGACAATAAGAGATCGGTATAGCTAAATGCAGATTTGCATTTTTAGCCCTCTTGTCCGAAGTAATTTTTAGAAGCTAATTAACTTTAATTTTGCCAATTTTTTGTTATTTTCTGCTTTTTTCTAATCGATAAAAACATTAAATTTGGCTGGGAAATATCTATCTAATTAAGATAAAAGGTTAACCTGGAGAGATGAAAGGAATTTGATGATGGGTATGACGGAAGATAAAATAAATCAACTGAAGGAACTTAATAAAAAGATCCTGCAGATGGGTGGCGAAAAGGCTGTCGCGAAGCATAAAGCAGCCGGTAGAATGACTGCCCGTGAACGGTTGAACTATCTGTTTGATCCGGGAACATTTCGTGAACTTGACAGACATGTTAGGCATCGATGCACCCATTTTGGTATGGATAAAGTAGAAGTTCCGGCTGACGGCGTTATTACCGGCTACGGCCAAGTAGATGGTCGCCCGGTTTTTGCTTTTGCTCAGGATTTTACGGCTCGTGCCGGCAGCCTGGGCGAAATGCATGCCAAAAAAATATGCAAAGTCATGGATTTATCACTAAAAGCCGGTTGTCCGTTTGTCGGGCTGAATGATTCCGGTGGAGCCAGAATACAGGAAGGAGTGGATTCACTTGCCGGATATGGAAATATCTTTTTCCGCAATTCCTGTGCTTCCGGTACCATTCCACAGCTTTCCGCAATTATGGGGCCTACCGCCGGCGGCGCTGTTTATTCACCGGCAATGACGGATTATATTTTTATGGTTAAAGGCACCAGCTTCATGTTTATCACCGGCCCTCAGGTAATCAAGGCGGTTTTGGGAGAGGAAGTCTCTCAAGAAGACCTGGGTGGTGCTATGGCGCATAACACCAAGAGCGGTAATGCTCATTTTGCTGCTGAAAATGATGCGGATTGCCTCGACCAGATTAAAACGATGCTGTCTTATCTACCTGCAAACAGTATGGAAGATCCGCCGATTGTTGATACCGGTGATGATCCCAACCGTGTTTGCTCGGAGCTCGACACCATTATTCCGGATAATCCCAATGCCGGCTATGACATGAAAGATGTTATTCGATCTATTGTTGATAACGGCGAATTTTTTGAACCTCACCAATATTATGCACAAAACATAATCATTGCTTTCGCCAGATTAAACGGCCGATCCATCGGTATTATCGCAAATCAGCCGAAGGTTTTGGCAGGCTGCCTGGACATTGATGCTTCGGATAAAGCGTCTCGTTTTATTCGTTTCTGCGATGCCTTTAATATTCCAATGCTGACAATTGCAGACGTTCCCGGTTATCTGCCCGGCACGAATCAGGAATGGGGTGGTATTATCCGTCACGGAGCAAAACTGCTCTGGGTTTATTCCGAAGCGACCGTTCCTAAACTTCTTCTTGTAACTCGTAAAGATTACGGTGGATCCTACCTTGCGATGTGTTCCAAAGAACTCGGAAACGACTTCGCTATCGCCTGGCCGACTGCCCAAATCGCAGTTATGGGTGCGGCTGGTGCTGCCAACATTATCTATCGCAAAACGATTGACTCAGCTGAAGATAAAAATGCCAAACGGAAAGAGTGCGTCGATGAATACGAAGCCCTCTTTAACAATCCCTACCGTTCAGCAGAACGGGGTTATATTGATGATGTTATTATTCCGCGCGATAGCCGATCGCGTTTGATCGAAGCTCTTGAAATTCTATGTACCAAGAGAGAACTCAGACCGCCGAAGAAACATGGCAATATTCCTCTGTAAAGGAGCAAAGGAGCAGCTATATTCCCTTCATGTTTTTGCCGGGAATTATTTAGCCTATAAATTTTATTTTGTTTCGAAAACCTTTAGCCATACGGAGATCAAATGGATATTTCAAAAAAAATGGCGGCCGCTATCGCGGCGGTAACGACCTATATAAAGACAGAGGAAGAAATGCTTGCAATGCAGGCTGCAGCTGCGCGTGCACCTTTGCCCGAAGCGCATCTTTGGGGAACGAGTGCTCGGCGGGATATGATGCAGCTTCGCGGCATGATGCAATTGAGAACCTTTCATGGATCAAACTTACGTTCTCGTTAAACGTTAAAGTTTTTTGAATCTGTAAAAATAAAAAAGATTTTAAAATAATTTCTTAAAGAGGAGAACCTTAAAGATGAGTGATCACGATCAATTAAAACTCACGGAAATGAATTATAGCCCTGACAGACCCAAGGCGGAAAACCCAATTAAGATTGAGGACTTAACATTCCGCGATGGTCATCAATCGCTGTTTGGTACCAGAGGCCGAACCGAGGATATGATCCCTGTTGCCGAAATGATGGATGAGATCGGGTTCTGGGCACTGGAAACATGGGGCGGCGCTACTTTTGATACCATGCATCGTTATTTAAACGAAGATCCATGGGAAAGATTAAGAACGCTAAAAAAATATGTCAAAAAGACGCCCTTTTCCATGCTCCTTAGAGGTCAGAACCTGGTGGGTTACCGAAATTATGCCGATGACGTAGCCAAAGCGTTTGTTGAAAGAGCCGCGGCTAATGGTATGGACATTTTCCGTACGTTTGATGCTTTAAACGACTACCGTAATTTTGAGACCGTTGTTCCGGCAATTAAAGCCGCCGGCAAACACTTCCAAGGGGTTATATGTTATTCACTGACCGAACCCCGTTTGGGTGGTGATGTTTACGGCTTGGATTATTATGTCAGAAAAGCGAAAGAATTGGAAGCCATGGGAGCTGATACCATTTGTGTCAAGGATATGGCCGGTCTGATTGCTCCTTATGATGCTTATTCCATAGTCAAAGCTCTTAAATCAACCGTAAAGTGTCCGATTCACCTTCACAGCCACTCTACATCCGGTATGGCTGCTTTAGCTGAACTGAAAGCCATTGAAGCCGGAGTCGATATTGTAGATACATGTATGGCACCCTATGCGGGTCGGACCTCCCATCCTCCGATTGAGCCGCTTGTCATGACACTTCTGGGCACCAATCGTGACACCGGTTTTGATATCCGCAAGCTGGTAGAAATTGATGCCATTCTTGAAAAAGAATGTGTTCCGAAATATATGCATCTGCTGGATGATTCTAAATTGTCTGCAATTGATATCGGCGTGCTTTTACATCAGACACCGGGCGGCATGATCTCCAACCTGGTAAATCAGCTCCGACAGATGGATGCTCTTGACCGAATTGATGATGTTTATAAAGAGCTCCCCAGAGTTAGAAAAGAACTGGGCCAGGTTCCGCTGGTTACACCGACAAGCCAGATCGTCGGTATTCAGACTGTTAATAATGTTCTCTTTGATACCCCCGAAGAACGTTACAAGATGATCACAGCTCAGGTAAAAGATTTGGTATTTGGTCTCTATGGAAAGACAGCTATTCCGATCGATCCTGAAGTTCAGAAAAAAGCGCTCAAGGGATATCCAAGGGGAGAAAAACCTTTTGGAGGCAGACCGGCTGAAATTCTTGATCCCGAACTTGATGCCGCCAAAAAAGCGGTATTGGATACCGGCCTTGGAAAAGATATTGATGATGTGATCCTTTATGCCATTTATCCGGTTACCGGCACAAAGTTCCTGAAATGGAAATATGGCAAGGAAGTACCACCGGAAGAAGTAAGAGCCAAAACTCTTGAAGAAGCTCTGAAAGAAAAAGAATTAATGACAAAAGCCCGTCAAGGCTTACTCGTTGAAAAGATACAAAAAGAAATACCGGAAAAAGGCGAAGCCTTGCGCAAATTTAACGTTTTCATCGATGAAGATTATTTTGAAGTGGATGTTGAAGAAGTCGGCGGTGCTCCGGTTGTCAGTTTTGCCGCTCCAAGACCTGCTGCCGCTCCGGCCGCCGCTCCTAAAGCTGCTGCTCCGGCTGCAAAACCTGCTGCAGCACCCAAAGCTGCCGCTCCTGCGGTTGCTACTGCAGACGGGACCCCGGTTATTGCTCCGATGCCGGGTATGATCGTTCGCTATGAAAAAGAAGTTGGGGACGAAGTTGCTGAAGGTGACACGGTCTTGATCCTTGAGGCAATGAAAATGGAAAACGCAATGACGGCACCTTGTGCTGGAACCATTAAAGAAATTCCTTATGGTCCTGGTGATTCTGTTCCGAAAGATGCGGTACTGGCCGTTATCGGTTAATCAAACCAAAAGATCTGTATGATATTACTTTGCGGGGCTGCGTCCATGCAGCCTCGCATATAGACAGACGAATCTAATTTATAAGTTTTAATTTACCTGATGAATTTATTGGCAAAAACTTTAATTCTAAAATAGCGGTTTAGATTTTCCTAAGGCGCTATCGTAGGATTATCATAGTCAACAAAAACTAAGGAGAAAGCGATCATGAAGATCCATGAGTATCAGGCAAAAGCATTATTTAGAAAATATGGTGTTCCTGTTCCCGAAGGTGGACCCGCTTTCAGCGTTGATGAAGCCACAGAAATCGCTGCAGGCTTAGGAGGATATCCGGTTGTTGTTAAAGCTCAGATTCATGCCGGTGGGCGTGGAAAAGGCGGCGGTGTAAAACTTGCAAAATCCCATGAAGAAGCTAAGGAATATGCCAGCCAGATTCTTGGTATGACCCTGATTACAAAACAGACCGGGCCTGAAGGAAAACTGGTCAAAAGACTTCTAGTTGAAAAAGGCTGCAATATTGCTAAAGAGCTTTACTTTAGCGTTCTTCCTGACAGATCAAATGCAAAGATTTGCCTCATGGCAAGTGAAGCCGGCGGTATGAGCATCGAAGAAGTAGCAGCGGAAACTCCTGAAAAAATTATTAAAGTTTATGTTGATCCTCTTCTGGGCATCATGCCTTATCACACGAGAGCGCTTGCATTTAAACTGAATATTCCTAAAGCAGGTATGAAACAGTTCGGTCAACTAGTCAACGGCCTCTATAATTTATCAATGGAGTATGACTGTTCATTGGTAGAGATTAATCCTTTGGTAATCACAAAGGAAGATGAAATCATCGCAATCGACGGCAAAGTTAATTTTGATGATAACGCTCTTTTCCGCCATAAAGACATTATGGAATTCCGTGATCTTGATGAGGAAGATCCTCTTGAAGTTGAAGCTTCCAAGTTTAACCTGAATTATATTAAACTCGATGGCAACGTCGGTAATATGGTTAACGGAGCCGGCCTCGCAATGGCGACGATGGACACAATTATGCTTGCCGGTGCTGAACCTGCAAACTTTCTGGATGTTGGCGGCGGAGCCAATGCTGAACAAGTTAAAAACGCTTTCCAGATCATGCTGAGTGACCCAAATGTTAAAGCAGTTCTGATTAATATTTTTGGTGGAATCTTGCGTTGTGATCGTTTGGCTGAAGGTGTTGTTAATGCAGCTAAAGAGGTTGGCCTTAATGTTCCGGTCGTAATTCGTATGGAAGGAACAAATGTGGAAATTGGTCGTAAAATTCTGGCAGAATCCGGTCTTCAGTTAATTAGTGCCGTTGATATGAAAGATGCTGCCATAAAAGTTGCTGCTGCGGTAAAAAGTTAGCCAACATAAGATTAATAATTTCCGTTACGAAACCTTGCGGCAAATAGAATAAAGCTCATGAATATAAACCGATTGATCGGATTCTTATAAAATTGATCATTATTTAAAATAATTCGGTAAACGGATTTTTCGGTTGATATAAAGTTTTTTTTAGAGAGCTTTTTTCAGATGGAAACCAACAAAAATAGCGAGGAAAAAAAGTGAGTATATTTGTTGATAAAAATACAAAACTTGTGGTTCAGGGAATAACCGGTAGTGAAGGTATGTTTCATACAAGGGCATCCATTGAGTATGGGACCAATGTGGTTGCAGGCGTTACACCCGGCAAGGGTGGACAAAAAATGGATAATGTTCCCGTTTTTAATACCGTTGAGGATGCCGTAAAAATTGCCGGCGCCAATACCAGCGTGATTTTTGTACCGCCTCCTTTTGCAGCTGATGCGATTATGGAAGCAGCCGACGCTGGAATCAAAATGATTGTTGCAATCACCGAGGGTATTCCTGTCCTGGATATGTACCGAGTTAAAAATTATCTCAAGGATAAAGGATGTCGCTTAATTGGTCCTAATTGCCCCGGTATTATTACTCCCGGCGAGTGTAAAATTGGTATCATGCCGGGCATTATCCATAAACCCGGTGGACCGATCGGAGTTGTTTCCCGCTCTGGAACCCTGACTTATGAAGTTGTTGATCAGCTGACCAAAAATGGTTTTGGTCAAACTACCGTTATCGGTCTCGGTGGAGACCCGGTTAACGGCACCAATTTTATTGACTGCTTGGACGCCTTCCAAAAAGATCCTGCAACTAAAGGTGTGGTAATGGTTGGTGAAATTGGTGGAGATGCTGAAGAAAAAGCATGTGAATTTATTAAAGCTAATGTAACCATGCCTGTCATCGGCTTCATTTGCGGTATTACAGCACCTCCAGGGCGTCGAATGGGCCATGCCGGTGCAATTATCAGCGGCGGAGCAGGTACTGCTCAAGGCAAAATCGCTGCCATGAAAGATGCTAAAGTTAATGTATGCGAGAATCTTGGCACCTTTGGTGAGTTGGCTGTTAAAGTATTTAAAAATCTTAAATAAGTTTTTTATTTAAAGCTTTATTTCTGATTATAAAAATAAAATTGCCCACTTTCTTTATAATAATCTTAGAGAAAGTGGGCATTTTATTTTCCGAACCCAAAATGATCTTCTAATACCTTCCGTGTCATGGAGCTTACCTGAAGTTTTTTTATTTCCTTTTCCGTTATCCAACCCGCCTCCAAAGCATCATCACCGGCATGTGGAATGCCACTGATATAATCTCCTATTAAATCGACAATTACATAATGATAACGAATATTTCCTTTATTGTCGGATTCTATGAAATCAAAAGTGAATATCGGATCTCCAGCATGAATAATAACACTAGTTTCTTCTTTAGTCTCTCTCTCCGTTGCCACTTTTAAAGTTTCACCCAGTTTCACTTTTCCCCCCGGTATCGCCCATATCCCTTCTGAAGGTGGGTTTTTCCGCTTAACCAGTAAAATTTTATTTTCCTTGAATACAAAACTGCCGACTGCCACTTGAGGAAATTGAGGATAAAAGTAATTATTTTGTTTTGAATACATTTTTAGAACCTTTAATCGAATATTTTTTTATATTGTTAGAAACAATAACATTAGATTTTTTTTAGATCAATGGATTGATTTTATGAATCATTTACTTTTTGCAAAAAATGTATTTGAATAGACAAAATTATGTTTCAACTTGTAATTTTAAAAATTCTTGAATTCTTGACTAAATATTTGTATAAGTAAAAAGATAAGCTTAAAAATAAAGTTTAAATTGATCTGAAGGACTGATTTGCTGTTACTTTTGATCTGCTTTTATGTGGTGTTAATTGCCGATCGCAGGGTCTATAATATTTTAAAGGAGGATATGAAATGGATAAAAAAATCTTAATCGCATTTGATGATTCTGAAAACGCTAAAAGAGCCGTTGAGTATGTAGCAAAGTGTTTCAACCCAAATACTAAAATCACTTTATTTAGCGTTATTCCCGACAGCAGCACCATATGCGATATGGAAAGCCCTGAATTAATCCCTTACTTTAAAGCTGAAAAGAGTAATTTTTGTCTATTGGAAGATAAGAAAAAAGATTTAGTAAAAAAGGCTTTACAAGTAGCTAAAGAAATTCTGCTCGATGCCGGTTTTGATGAACAAAATATTATTTTGAAAATCGAACCTAAAAAACAAGGAATCGCAAGAGACATTGTCAGTGAAGCTCGCGCTGGATACAACACTATCATAATGGGACGAAGAGGATTGTCGGCAATTAAAGAATTTTTCCTCGGAAGTGTTTCAAGTAAGGTCCTTAGCTTGGCAAAAGATATGTCGGTTATGGTTGTAGATTAATTTTTTTAAATAAAATATAAGAGCCGCTGTTTTTTCAATTACAGCGGCTCATAACTCACTATTTTTTTTATCAAACCGATTAATCAGTTTCTTCTACTTCGGGTATTATTGTTCTTAAAATATCCTCTTTCCCCACAACTCCAACTAAAATGCCATTTTCCAAAACAGGTATCGTATGGAAATTTTTTTCAACCATCAGAGTTGCCACATCTTCAATAGTCGTTTCCGGAGACACAGTAACGGGGTCGGTTGTCATAGCCTGAGCTACGGTAATTGCTGCGATTTTTTGAATTTCAGATTCAAGGTGCTTTTTGGAAGTTAATGATATAAATCCATCTAAGAAGGTAAAGAGAGAAGGAATCGGTAGCTTTTTTTGCTGGGCGATCAAATCGCTCTGACAAATAATTCCCAACAGCTTTCCTTCCTTATCTACAACGGGAATACCATTAATACGTTTTTCCAAAAGTATCTTTGAAGCAAAAATGATCTCGGTCTCAGGTGAAACCGTGATCGGCTTTTCCGTCATAATATCTTTGACTTGCAGCATTTTATCACCTTAATTTATTATATTGGAAGATCGAAGCCGGCTCTATCCTTTTTTTGAACAGCAAAAACTAATTCGGCAAATAAAATTTATCTAAATTTTGATCTATTTTCCAAACTGAACCATCATCATTAAACTTCACAATAAAATTATTTCCTTCACCCCGGCAACCTACTGTGGATTCCTGCTGACTTGATTTTTCCAACTGTTGACACATTTCTTGAATGTAAGCTTTAAAAGGCATTCGAAATGATTCAACAATTGCCGTTTGTTCTTCCGAGTCACTATTTAAATAATTTTCCTTTGCAATCAGATAATTTAAATATAATTTAAAAAATTTTTCTTTTTCCTTTAAAGCCTGAAATTGTTTCATTTCGCTTTGTGAAAGTTGAATTTCTTTATTATTTTTTTGAGGTTTTAATGGTTTTTTCTCTAAATTAAATTTATAGCCATATCCAAAAGCTGCGGTTATAAATGCAGAAATTATAGCGAAGAACGCCCATACTTGCGGTGGTTTTAAACATTTAAGAAGCTGCCAAAAACCTAGGGACAGACACTCATCCGGTACACGGTTACCGTTTCCTTTTTTTTCAATTTCCGGATTTACATTTTTTTTCATTTTGGATTTACCTCAATCCTTATATTTTAATAATATTATACACATAATTTCAACCAAAACAAAATTTTAAAATAATTTAATCTAAAATTTTTACCAATATCTATATAAATTGTAAAGAATGAACTTTTAGGGCAATGATTGACACTGAAAAACAGTTTTGATAGCTATAGATTTTCAGATGATTATCATTTAATTAAATAAGGAGAACTGAGAAAATGGTTCAAAAAATCCGTATTGGTGCCCTGATTTCAGGAGGCGGTACCAATTTGCAAGCAATTATTGACGCCTGCGAATCAGAAAAAATAAATGGGAAAATGGTGTTTGTAGGTTCGGATAATCCGGAAGCCGGTGGCCTTGAAAGAGGGAAAAAACACGATATCCCAACTTTTTTTGTAGATTATGTTTCAATCCTTAGGGATTTCAAAAAAAACCCGAAGGATGCGATCCTACCTGATGATTTCAATACGAATGATGTTCTTTCAAAACATTGCCTCTTTCCATCGGATTACAAAATAGAAAAAGTAAAAACCTTTATGCAATCAAGAGCGATTGCTGAGGCGAAGCTGATCGATAAAATGAATAATTATCCGTTTGATCTTTTAGTTCTTGCCGGTTTTATGAGAGCCTTAACCCCTTATTTTATTGATCGGATCAACTCCGATCCCGGCAATCCCCGCATCATGAACATTCATCCCGCTCTTTTGCCTGCATTTCCGGGTGTTGATGGGTATGGTGATACCTTTCGTTATGGATGTAAAGTTGGCGGTTGTACTGTTCATTTCATTGATTACGGTGAAGATTCAGGCCCGATTATTGGTCAAAAAGCATTTCAAATTGATAGCAATGACACCCTCGATACCATTAGGCAAAAGGGGCTAAAGTTGGAATGGGAGCTTTATCCGGAATGTATTCAACTTTTTGCTCAGGGACGTTTGAAGACTGTAAATAAAACTTACATTCTCCCGAATAATAAAAAAGCGCAGCGAACAGTGGTTGAAATACTACCGGAAATTTAAAACGACAAAGTACGCTTAATATAAAAAATATTCCGTTTATGTAATGATCCCCTTAATAAGCGTCAGTTTCAAACCGCCGTGATAAAAAGGAATGAAGTTTAAATTGGGAAAATTTTCTTTTGCAAGTTTGCTGTTCGATGCAATCAGGGCTAGTTTCCACCCTATGTATTCTTTTTTCAGCTTATCGCTTATAGCGCAAAATATTTTGTTACTTTCGGATTTTGTACCTATTCTGAGTCCATAGGGAGGATTGATAATTACAAGGCCGGGGTACTGAACCAAATCCATTGGCGAAAGTTCAAAAAAATCTACACTATAAGTTTTAACAATATCAGATAGCTCATAAGCTTTAGCTTTTTTTTCAACATTTAGGCACATCTCTTTGTTTTTGTCGGAGGCAAAAATAATTTGTTTTTGAAAATTAATAAACCGGGTTCTTGCTTCACGTTTTATATATTCCCATCTTTTGGGTATAAAACTAGGCCATCGCATGAAGGCAAATTCTCGAAACCAGCCGGGAGGCATATTTTTTGACATTAAAGCTGCTTCAAGGGAGAAAGTCCCGGATCCGCACATTGGATCGATAAGCGGTTCCTTACAATTATATTCTGAAAGTTTTAGGAGGGCTGCCGCAATCGTCTCACGAATCGGTGCTTTCCCCCCATACTGCTTAAGCCCACGCTTGTAGAGGTTATCTCCGCTGCTATCGATGGATACTATGAATCGGTCATTGGAAACTCTAACAAATATTTGTTGTTTGTCATTTTTACTTTTTTCGATACAATCTTTCGGATCCAAACGCCTTTTAATGTTTTCTTCAAAAGAACAACGAATCAGATCTTTGTGATAAAGTCTGGAATGGCTGGTAGTTACATGGATATGGATTGATGAACGGGGAGTCAAATAAAGCTCCCAGGAAAAATTTTCTAGATTTTTTGCAAGCTGTCTTAAATTGGTCGCTTTGAATTCACCTATTCGCATAAGAACTCTATTTGCAGTTCGAAGATTAAGGTTTGCAAGGTAACAATCATATAAGCGCCCCTTGAATTCAATCCCTCCTCTTACAACGGCGGCCTCCTGATTTGAAAATGAAAGTGACCTTAACTCGTCTAAACAGAGTTTTTCAAGCCCGGGTGCTGTTACAATAAAAAAATCTTTTATTTGTCCGATTACATGTCTTTTAATACGTTTATAAAGCGGGTCTCTAAGATTTGATTTCAATGTGTTTTCTTTTTCTTCTGATGTTGGGTACGTATAAAATCGGGAGCTTTATTGTCATTCTCATGCTTTAATTGTAAAAGAATGATCGCACTAATGACCATGGCTCCACCAAAAATTTGTAAAGGTTCCAAAATTTCATTCAAAAATAGATAAGATAGGATCGCAGCGGTTATCGGTTCGAGAGTGGCTGTAATGCTAGCCCGTGTTGAGCGAATCAAATTGATACCTCGAAAATAAAGGCCAAATGGTAATAGCGTACCCAATGCGGCAATATATAAGATCCATACCCATTGAATGAAAGAATAATGGTGCATGAAAGCTGCAAAAGGGGGTTGCAGGATGTTCCAAACGATAGCAGCGAAAAACATAGCAAAAAAAAGCACTGTTTCCGGAGGATATCTGTGCATTCCATATTCACCATGAACCGAATACCAGGCAAATGCGATAGCGGCAAAGACTCCGGCGACAATTCCTTTATAATTTAGGGTTAAAAAATCAAGATTGTAAGCGCCTACGACTAGATAACAACCGAGGCCTGCTCCCAAAAGTGCTATCAGATTTGCCGGATTCAATTTTTCACGGATAAACAACACGGAATGTAGCACGATAAAAAAAGGTGCCAGGTATTCAAGTAAAATCGCGGCAGCCACTTTAATCTGACTAATTGCATAAAGATAGGTGAATTGAACGGAAGCCATCCCGACAATTCCGAGAACGATGAAATATAATATATCTTTTGATGAAATTTTAAAGAAATGCGGGCGTCGGAATAAAAGACAGAAAAAAAGAATGCCGACTGAAATCGTCAGACGAAGCTGAACCAACTGAAAAGGAGAAATCCCACTATTGAAGAGAAACTTTGACGACGATCCGGATGTTGCCCACAATATAGCGGCAAGAATGACATAAAAATATCCACGTCCGCAGGGCTTATCAAATTCAGTTGTTTTCATCATTCAGTTTTACCGGTATAATTAATTTAGATGATATTTTTCCATATGTTTTAACTCGATTGACAACATAAATCATTTTGGGTATCTAAGAAACAAAAATTAAAATTAATCATATTCAAAATTAAGGGGGATAAAAAAATATGGCAGGTCTTAACAAGGCAATCCTGATCGGTAATCTCGGCAAAGATCCTGAAGTCCGCTATACTCCAAGCGGGCTAGCCGTAGCGAATTTCAGCATTGCAACATCAGAAGCATGGTCGAATAAAAATGGAGAACGAGAAACCCGCACGGAGTGGCATCGGGTTGTGGCTTTCGGCAAATTAGGTGAAATATGCGGTGAATACCTTTCTAAGGGTAAACAAGTTTATATTGAAGGTCGTATTCAGACCAGAGAGTGGGAAGACAAAGATGGTAACAAAAGATATACAACCGAAATTGTAGCCTCTCAAATGCTTATGTTAGGATCAAGAGACTTTACCGATTCCCCGAAAACGACGGGAGACACTCAAGCCTCTGATTTTTCGGAACCTTTATATCCAAATACCCCAAAGGATGACATTCCTTTTTAAATCAAAATTTATAGCAATCAATCAGACTTTAAATTACTTAAGGTCATTGAGCGGCATGTCCGCTAATATCTCGTATAGAGAAGCAGACGGTTCATGCCCGCTATGACTGCAGTGATGCGGGCATGAATTAAAGCTGATGGAAAAATTATGAAGACTTGTCCCCCTCATCGAGCTTATCGGTCTCTGAATTTTCAACCTCTTTCGTTGCCTTTTTGAAATTTTTAATTCCTTTACCAATACCTGATCCAATTTCCGGAAGCTTACCTGCTCCAAAAATGATCAGGATAATCACAAGGATAATTATCAATTCCGGCATTCCAATCCCAAACATAAGGTGCTCCTAATTAGCTTTCATGGTTTGATTGAATATAAATTACATGTATATTAAATACATATTAAAATAAATTTATCATTGAAACCTTTATGTGTCAATATCTTCCCGTTTTAGTTGAATTTTTATGCAATTTAGCAAGCTGTCATTATATCTCGATATTGTATAGTCGACAGCTGTTTTTCCATATAATCTTAGATAAAATTTCAGGATCTTCCTTTCTAACATCTGCCAACTTAAGCAAGACGGATTTGACAAAAGCAGGTTCATTACGTTTAGTCCGATTTTTTTCCGGTGCCGGCGTCAAATAGGGCGCATCCGTTTCAATTACAATACGATCAACAGGAAGAGTTTGAACGAACTTGCGCAAATCAGTACCTCGATCTTTCAGTGTCAAAATACCCGTGATACCGATGAAAAAACCGATATTTAAATAATTATCCAACTCTTTTGCATTCCCGCTGAAACAGTGGACGACCCCCTGCCTTTGGCCTTTGTAACGTTCATTCAGGATTTCAAGCAAGCGCCCCTTGCTGTCTCTTTCATGCAAAATAATCGGCAAATTCCGCTCATCGGCAATATCAAGTTGTCTTTTAAACCATTTCTCCTGTTCTTTTCTAGGAGAATACATGCGGTTAAAATCCAACCCGATTTCTCCCCAGGCACAAACTTTGGGATGGTTGGAAAGTCCGCGAAGATATTGAAGGGTTTCTTCAGAACAATTTTTCGCTTCATGGGGATGTACACCGACGGCTGCATAGAAACCGGATCGTGATTCCGATAGCAAAACCGCTTGGGTTGAACTTTTTTGATCGATTCCGACAATTGTAAGCGCTTCAACCCCATTATGAATCAGCCGCTTAAATACATCTTCAATATCTTTATCATAGATTGAATCATCTAAATGACAATGCGTGTCAAATAGCTTCATAATTAAATTGACCTGTTAAATTGACCTGTTTTTTAATCGATAAATTTTTGTTACAGCTCGGCATAAGTAATTGCAATCTTTATCATTGAAATTTAAGAATATCAATATTTTTAGGTTGACTTAATGCTGATTGCTTGATATTCGCCTCTTTTGGTAAAGTAACTTACCATTGCGAGGGGCGCGACTCCTGCTGGTTTTTAATAAAAAGTACATTTTATTATTTTACTTTTTTGGAGGTTTAATATGTTTAAAATTGTCGAACGTGAAGAGATGGCTCAAGGGACGGTAATTCGAAATGTGATTGATGCTCCCAAGATCGCCAAAAAGGCCAAACCCGGTCAGTTTGTAATCCTTAAAGCCGATGAGAAAGGTGAACGTATTCCGCTAACCATGGCCGATACGGATCCTGAAAAAGGTACTATTACAATTATTTACATGGTTGTAGGAAAATCTACTGCTCGTTTTAAGGACTTGAAGGTTGGTGAAGGCTACATGGATGTTATTGGTCCCCTGGGAAAAGCGACACACATTGAAAAAGTGGGTAAAGTTATATGCGTTGGTGGTGGTACCGGTGTTGCCGTACTACACCCCATTACACGTGCGCTCAAGCAGGCAGGCAATGATGTGACCTGTATTATCGGAGCTAAGACTAAAGACCTTCTCATTCTTGAAGATAAGATGAAGGCTGCTTCCAACACACTGTATGTCTGTACGGATGATGGATCATATGGTCGTCCCGGCTTTGTAACCGAGCAATTAAAAGATTGTTTGAACGAAGGTGGAATTAAACTTTGCGTTGGTATCGGCCCGGTACCGATGATGAAGTTTGTCTGCAAAATGACAAAGGAATACGATGTACCGACGCTTGTTAGCCTGAATCCAATTATGGTTGATGGAACCGGTATGTGCGGTGGTTGCCGTGTAACGGTCGGCGGCGAGACTAAATTTGCATGCGTCGACGGACCTGAGTTTGATGGACATCAGGTTGACTTTGACGAACTTTTCCAACGCCTTGCTTCATATTTTGAAGAAGAAAAAAGGTGCTATAATGAGTATTGCAAATTGTCGGAATCAAAACTTTAATCGAGATTAATTAGAATCCGAAAAAATATTTTTGCAGCTATTTTTTAGTTTCAGATTAAAATCTAGGTTGATAGATATTTTGATCTTTTAAAGATCCAATCAGATATTTGGAGGATATTATGGCGGAAAAACCAGCTAAAAAAGAACAAATAGGCAGGCAGCCGATGCCGGAACAAGACGCAAAGGTCAGAGCCAGAAATTTTGATGAAGTTCCCTTTGGGCTCGAACCCGAAGCAGCCATTTTGGAGGCCTCAAGATGCCTGCAATGTAAAAAACCGGCCTGTGTGGAGGGATGCCCGGTCAGTGTCGATATTCCAGCTTTTATTAAATTCGTTGCCGAGGGTAAATTTACTGATGCTATCAGTAATATATGGCGCGTGAATGCACTGCCCGCAGTATGTGGCAGAGTATGTCCGCAGGAATTGCAGTGTGAAGGTAAATGTATTGTCGGCAAAAAAGGCGATCCCGTTGCTATTGGAAACTTGGAACGCTTTGTTGCAGACTATGAACGTAATAATCGTTTAGCCCCAATGCCTGAAAAGGCACCGGCAACCGGAAAAAAGGTTGCAGTTGTCGGCTCGGGTCCATCCGGTCTGACAGTTGCCGGTGACCTTATTCTTAAAGGTCACGAAGTAACGATTTTTGAGGCTTTCCATAAACCCGGTGGCGTTTTGGTTTACGGAATTCCCGAATTTAGGCTTCCAAAAGAGATCGTATTCTCTGAAGTAGAAGGTCTTGAAAAACAGGGTGTAAAATTAATTTGTAATGAGGTCGTCGGGCGAACCGTATCATTAGATGAGCTTTTTGAAGAAGGCTATGATGCTATTTATTTGGGTGTTGGTGCCGGTCTGCCGACATTGCTGGATGTACCGGGAAAAAACCTTATTGGGATCATGTCTGCCAATGAATATCTAACCCGCTCAAATTTGATGAAGGCCTACCTCTTCCCCGAATATGACACTCCCATCATTCTCGGCAAGAATGTGGTTACTCTAGGCGGTGGTAATGTGGCCATGGATTCAGCCAGAACTGCTTTACGTTTAGGTGCTGATTCATCCCGTATCGTTTATCGTCGGTCCAGAGCAGAACTGCCGGCAAGAGGAGCAGAAGTTCACCATGCGGAAGAAGAAGGTGTCGAATTCCATTTCCTCGCAGCTCCACTGGAATTTAAAGGGGACGACAAAGGACGCGTTATCGGCATGAAAGTTCAGCAGATGGAATTGGGTGAACCTGATGCTTCCGGGCGTCGAAGACCTATTCCGGTTGAAGGTGAAATTTATGACTTAGAGTGCGATCTGGTGATCATTGCAGTCGGTGCAGGTGCCAATCCCTTGCTGACGCAATCGACAGAAGGTCTCGAACTGAATAAATGGGGATACATTGTTGCTGATCCTGCAACCGGCAAGACGAGCAAAAGAGGTGTCTGGGCAGGTGGTGACATTGTAACCGGTGCAGCTACTGTAATTCTGGCCATGGGTGCCGGAAGAGATTCTGCCAACTCCATGCATGATTTTCTCACACGCGGATGGTAATATCATAAAAAAAAGCCGGGTGGATCATTTATTATATTAATTGTCCGGCTGTTTCATTATTATATAAATAAAAACCACGCCAAACGGCGTGGTTTTTATTTATAGGTATCCCTTTCTTCCAGACCTAACCCAAGTTCACCAAAATAGATTAACCCAAGTTCATTCCACACCGTTTGGAGAGTGTCTACTGGGCATAACCGACAGAGGAATTTGTCATTTTGATTTTGTTGCTGATGATAACCGCTCTATGGCACTAAATCGTTTGCAGCAGACCTGGCCTAAAGCAAAATGGGTTGAAAATCAGGCCGGTATCAGTCTAATTGTAAAACGTATTTTTAGGTTGAAATCTACTTTTAAATCCCGTCCTTTTCACTTGCTTCTTAAAGGAAAAAAGCAATGTTAGGGTGGGAAGCAATTAAAGTAGAGTTGAAATGAATAATCTGACCGTTATCTCCTAAAAAATATACTCATCACCAAGAAATATCAGCAATAAAATATTTTTAATATTATTATTAAGGTTTTTTTGTAATTGTCGATTATAAAAATTAAAAAAGAAACCAAAAATCATTAATATTAACGAATATGGAGGTAGTAAAAGTGAGAAATAAATATGTTCTGTATATCTCGATTCTTTCAGTTCTATCATTATTAGTTACTTTATGGATTCCATCGACAATATTAGCTGCCGATACCGCCTCGCCTGAAGAGGTTATTCTAAAGGTAAGGGAAGCATCAAAATTTTTAAATTCGAAAGGCGATGCGGGTCTTAAAGAATTCATGCCTCCTTGCAAACAATGGGTTTGGAAAGATACATATATATGGGTCATTGATCCCACAAAAATGACGGATGCTGCCCATCCCATAAAGCCCAAGCTATGTGGTATGGATCTTGCGGGTCTAAGAGATATAAAAGGAAGTTATTTTTTTGCCCAGTTCTGCGAGGTCGGTAAAGAGCCTAATGGTGGATGGGTTGAATATTGGTGGCCAAAGGTGGGGGAAAATAAACCATCAAGAAAAATATCGTATATATTACCAGTTCCTAATACACCCTATCTCGTAGCATCGGGTATTTATAACGAATCCGTCACATTGGATGAATTAAAAAAACTCATTAAGTAATTCTTTTCTTTTGATTTAAAATCCTTGGAAAGCTTAACTCTACAATGCCGTATATGGTTCAACACAGGATAGGTTGTACACGTCAAACTTTAATTTACAAAATATATTTATATTGTGACTCAGGTTGATAGGTTGCTTTGTAGAGTTAATGTTTTCCACTTTGAAAAGGAATTATATTCATAGGGGGAGTGTTTTGCTTCGTCAGGGAGGAAATATTGAAGGTATCCACTAAACTTTTTATTATAGTTTCTTTAGGCATAGTAATGATTGCTTTTCAATTTGGTATCAGTCAGTGGTTTAATCGAAAAATAAATCATTTTAATAATAGCCTAAAAATAATCAATAATATCAATAAAAATGTATTGAGTGCAATTATTGAGGAAAAAAAGTTTCTAAAAAGCCATGAAAGCGAAGCATCAAGTGCGGTAAGTTCATTTTTAAAAAAAGCATCAAATAATATAGCAAAAGAATTAACCAACGCAAATGAATATCAAATCAATCTATTAGAAGAGCAAATTAGACAATATGAAACATGTTTTAATAATATGTATCAAGTTACTAAGGAACTCGATCACGCTAAGGCTAATCTTATAGATGATATTAATAAGATTCATCAGTCAGGCCTAAAAAACCTTGATAAGATAAATGAAGAAATTTCGATTGCATTATCAAATGTAGAAGAGGTAAGCGAAACTATTAGACAAATATCGGAGATAACCAAGAATACTCTTCTTGATGCAGAAGGAATAGTTTCGGCACTTACCCAAGATCTTCTTTTGAACGAAAATGAAAATTTATACAAAAAAATATTAATGAAACGATTTCCCGTTTAAATGTACAAAGAGACAACTCCAAAGTTATAGCCAAATTTACAGAGGATCAAGACTACATTGATTTTTTACTGAATGCGACAAAAATCATAAACGAACTGCCTATCACAATGAATAGCATTTATGATATTTGGCAAAAAAACAATGAGTTGATTAAAGATTTGGACGGCATTCGCAAACAGCTTTTGGATAAGTCGCAATATGTTCTAAGTACATTAGAGACAAATTTAGCCCACTTAAATAAAAAACTTTTAACAATAAATATTGCCGTTTTTCTAATTATTTTATTTGGTTTTATAATTGGGGGCATTAGCATTATTTGCTCCATTACAAAACCGCTTAATCGATCGATAAACAATCTATCTGAAGGGGTAATTAAACAAAAATCAGCTTCAAATCAGATTGCAGATGCAAGCCGATCTTTATCTGGTGGGGCCGCTGAAGCAGCAGCGGCAATAGAAGAAACATCTTCCTCCTTACAAGAGATGGAATCGACAATCAAACAAAATGCTGAAAATGCAAAAGTAGCGGACCAACTAATGAAAAAGTCCAATGAAATTGTAAAAAGAGCAGATCGATCAATCAATGATTTGTCAAATTCGATGGAAGAAATATCTTTAGCAAGTGAGGAGACATTCAAAATTGTAAAAAATATTGATGAAATTGCCTTTCAAACTAATTTATTGGCTCTTAATGCCGCTGTCGAAGCCGCAAGAGCAGGTCAAGGGGGGGCGGGTTTTGCCGTGGTGGCGGATGAGGTCAGAAGTTTAGCAATTCGGTCTGCTGAGGCGGCAAAGAATACGTCCAATCTAATTGAAAAAACCGTTTCGAAAATTAAGAACGGTACTAAACTTCTTACAAATACTAATAATGATTTCATAGACCTTGCTAAAAGTGTGGGAGATACAAATGAATTGATAGAACAAATAACATTTGCATCAGATGAACAAGCGCAGGGAATCGAACATATTAATGTGGCTATTGTCGGATTAGAAAAAATAACCCAACAAAATGCAGCCGGTGCAGATAAATACTCGGGTACAGCCGTTGATATGAAACGTCAAGCTGAGCAATTTCAATTTGTTGTTGATGATCTTATTAAGATAACCGGGAAAAACACTGTAGAAGAAGGTATTATTTTAAGGGGAAATGGGTTTTTTAAGAGAGTAAAAAAAATTTTTGAGACCAAAGCCGGAAAAAATAAGCAAGGTTATGTGGAGATCAAATTCGATCAAATTGTTAAAAAAAATAATAAAAGGAAGAATACCAATGATGTGTTTGGGAAAGACTCCTGCCATACAAATGAGGTCTAACGTGATCGCAATTTGAGCTGATTATGGTGTATATTGACTTGAATAATGAAAATATAGCCACGTTTATTTTTTATCCAACACCTTACGGATAATTTCGGCAAGATCCTTTATTACAAGCGGCTTCAGTACAAATTCACTGATGCCTATAGCTTGTGCCTTTTCCGGCGTGATCACGTCACTAAATCCGGTGCAAAGAATAATAGGGATATCTGAGCGTATTTTTAAAATTTCTTCGGCCAGCATTACACCTGTCATATTCGGCATTGTCATATCGGTGATGACTAAATCGAATTGATTCGGTTCCAGCTTAAACAAATCAAAGGCTTGAATGCTGCTTGTTACGGCAACCACTTTATATCCAAGGTACCCCAGTATCTCTTTACCGATATCGACCAGGGCTTGTTCATCGTCAATAAAAAGAATGCGCTCTTTTCCGGTATAATTATTTTCTTCTGTTGTATGATTTTCATTGGAGTGGTTAAGTTCTTTTTGTGAGTATGGAAAAAATACTTGAAACATTGTCCCTTTCCCCGGTTCGCTTTCAACATGGATATTAAAACCACAGCTTTTTACAATTCCGTGAACTACAGCTAATCCCAAGCCGGTTCCTTCGTTCATTTTTTTGGTTGTGAAATAAGGTTCAAAAATTCGTTTCATCAACTCCGGTGGGATACCATGCCCTGTATCTTTGACGGAAAGTTTCAGGTAAGGGCCCGGAAGCATATCTACAGATTTTGCCGGATTTTCTGAATCTACCCTTACCTTTGTTAGGCTGATTTCCAGCACCCCGCCTTTTTCACGCATTGCATGTGCTGCATTCGAGCAAAGATTAATCAAAACCTGATGGATTTGGGTAGGGTCGGCTTCGATCGGCCCTATATCATTATCAATGTGTTTACGTATTTCTATCGTGCTTGGTAGTGAGGCTCTTAGTAATTTGAGACTTTCTTTGAGAATTGAGTTGATTGAAACCAGTCTCATCGATTGATCGCCTTGGCGGCTGAACGAAAGGATTTGGTTTACCAAATTTTTTGCGCGGTCCCCGGCTTTTAATACCTTTCTTAAGCTATTTTTTGCTTTGCTGTCATCAGGAACATGAAAAATTGAAAGTTCGGTATATCCTATAATGGCAGCAAGGATGTTGTTGAAATCATGGGCAATCCCGCCTGCCAGCGTACCGATTGCCTCCATTTTTTGTGCTTGCTGAAGTTGGGCCTCAAGGCGTTTTTGTTCGTTTTCAACGCGAACTCGTTCCGTCAGATCATGGATTGAGATAAATACTTTTGACCATGTATTTTCATATCCCGGAGGGATGGACGTCTTTATCAAAACGTTGATTTCTTTGCCGGTCAGAGTTTTATTGATGCATTCAGTTTCAAACATTTTAGAATTAGAGATAGCAATACATTTTTCCTTAAAAATAGAATCATGTGGGTCGGGATAGATTGCATCGAGGTTGGCAAAAAGTTCTTCTTTGCTTTTGGCCTCATAAAGCTGCAATGTGGCTCGGTTAACATCAATATTACCTATCAGTTGTTGACATTTTCTAAGAGCTTTCGGATGATCGTCAAAAAATTTTCTAAAATCCTTAACTCCCTGATTCCTTAATTCATCAATATGCCTTTTTGCTTCAGAATAATCTTGTTCCCATAGGGAAATCGGAGAATCTTCAAATAAGGCACGATATCGTTTTTCGCTTTGGCGAAGTTTTTCTTCCACTACATTACGTTTTTTGATTTGTTGCTTTAATTTTTTGTTTGCTTCTACCAGCTTCGCCGTTCGATCTTCGACCCGCCGCTCTAATCGGCTATGAGCAATCCGTAGTTGTTTGATAGCTCGTTTACGAGTAATTTCCATGGCTGCCAGATTTGCAATCAAAAACAACATATCTAAATCGGATTGAGAAAAGACAGTCTTTGTGCGATTGGAGACATAAAGAACGCCAAGATTATCTGATCCCATTTGAATGGGAACGGCTATTCTGGAAATTACGCCTTCATCGGCAACAACATTATCGGCTATACGATCAAGAGATTTTTCGGAAAAATAATCTTCAACAATATAGCCTTTCCGCGTTTTTAAAATCAATCCACCCAGTCCCTTGCCGAATGGGATTTGAAGCTGCTTAAATGCTTCCGTATGGATGCCGGAGAATGTATGCATGACAATATCATCACCGGTTTCATCTTTTAGGGCGATATATGCCGTATCTGTACTGAATAGTTCCCGGCTTTTATCCACTACAAGCTGGAGATTTTCATCTAGACTGTTATCTGCCGTCATTGCGATGGCCAGGTCATACAGAACATGGAATTTTTTTAATTCGTTTTCAAGGTTTCTTTCTG
Source organism: Desulfobacterales bacterium (assembly GCA_016931455.1). GTDB lineage: Bacteria > Desulfobacterota > Desulfobacteria > Desulfobacterales > JAHDSC01 > JAFGES01. The sequence goes on from JAFGES010000054.1 coordinate 76,581, forward strand.
TGTGATTGTCGTTGAGAGATTGGTTTTCCGATCTATTGGTAGCATCTTCGAATTCATCGCGGTTTGACTTTTTGGACATTTGAGAGCCTCTGTTAAAGCACTGTTATGAGCAAATATTTTATAATTAAAATAAATTATGTTCAATTCTTAATGGACCAAATATATGTAAAATAACATAGTCGCAATTTTTGTTGAAGGTTAAAATTTTAAAATAAAATTAAAAACTTTTATTTATCTTTAATGTACTAAACAGTTTTAGTATGATATATGTTGAAACCACAAAATTTTAAATCTCATTTTAATTGTTCCCAATACGGTTATCCCGTTGTATCCGCAGAAAAGGCTTGACACGAGATTAGGCAATGCTTTAATTTAACAATTTTAGAAAAATAGTTGTCAAAGAATAGGCAACAAAGATCGGCGATTTCAATAAGTAGAAAGAAAAACACAATGTTGCTAACAATGATAGATAACGGAAAACGAGTACGCTTTTTAAAAGTTAATGCAGGTCGCGGACTTCAAACCCGTTTGGCTTCCATGGGCCTATATCCCGGCGTTGAACTAGAGGTCATAAGCAACAATCCCCACGGCCCATTCATTGTAGATGTTAATGGCAGTCGTTTGATACTTGGAAAAGGAATGGCTCATAAAATTGTCGTTCAGTAATTGTTATGCATCCTCTCGTTAATTGTTTCTGATTTATTGAATTTTCCAAGTGAGAATAAATTAAAAACCTAAAGCCTTAAGCGCCTCATCAGCTTGACAAGGTGCTGCCGAAATCCAGTAAACCGTATCATTTCTATGAATAACATAGTGAATGTGATGCATACCCATGATGGTATAAAGAATTGCCCCTGGAATGTTTTGTCGGTTAAAATTATGAAACTTCAAATCGGGTGTATCACGAATACCGTCAACCAAAACAATTGCCTGCTGCCGTGCTTGAGTAATGTTGGGAGCACGTGATATCCATACCATGATGGCTTTCTGATTATCTTCTCCGTAATAAGCGATGACTCCCTGTTCCGCATAGATGATTTTAACTTCAAGCTGCTGGATTTCGTGAAATGCCTGAGGACCATAGATTAACCGCATACGCTCTAGTTCTCCGATATTTTTAGGGAGAAGCAATGCAACCGGCGGTTCCTGCGGTAATGAGACCGTAATAAAAATCGGTGATAAAATCAGGGATAAGACCAACAAGAATTGTTTCATTTTTGCAAAGAGTTCTTTATTGGGGAAATCATGATTTGGAATCTTCCGTTTTGTTATTTTTTTTTGTCACCTGACAAGAATCTTTCAGTCAGGTAGAAATACCGAGTTTCGGTAGTATATATTTCTGCAAAAAAAACCAGAATATTATAACCAATAGTAAAATGATAATTTCTTTCATTGCTTTTTATTGCAATAACTTGGGATAAAATAAAAGATGATATTTATATTAAGGGGACATTGCACTAGCAGGTTTCTCCATTTGTAAGTATTTAATTTCTATTAGATCTGCTAATTTTTCAATTTCTTCCAAGCCGAATCGGGGAACATTAAGATCAATATCGGTATCGGTTACAAAGGCAATCAGGTTATGGTCTTTCAAGCTAAGCGGCTGTTTGTGTTTTCCTGAGCGAAAAATTTCTATCTTAGGCTTGTTTCCTTCACTATAACCCTCCGTAATTACCAAGTCCATTTCTTGAAAATATTTCTTGAGACCGTCCAAATTGTCGGAATTTTGATCCTTTATAAGTGCAATTTTACCGGGAGACGCAACTAGAACCGCATCCGCGCCGGCTCGCTTATGCCGCCAACTGTCTTTGCCTTTTTTATCAATATCAAACCCGTGAAAGGCATGCTTGATGACACCCAAGCGATAACCCCGCTTCTTTAATTCAGGGATGAGTTTTTCGAGCAAAGTGGTTTTACCTGATCCGGATTTGCCGATAACGGAAATGATTGGAGGCATGATAAGCTAATTATCTATTTTGGAGTTTCGGTTTCGCCAAAAAAACTTTTTTAACAAAATTAAACTTCAATTAGATTATTGTCAAGTTAAATACAAAAAACGAATTCCGCTTGCTACCGATACGCCTGATCCGAAAAGTTATTTTAATTATATCAACAAAACGGGAATAAATTTGTGGTTGGTAAAATCCTTTATGAAATTCAGTGTGGGGTGCTGTTATTTAAGGAAAGAGGGGGGTATTCCGGTCAAAAAATGTATCTTGTCGGATTAATGGGGATACCGTTAAGACGAACTTCATAATAGATATAGGAATCAGTACGTTGTTCAGAGTCACCAGTGAGAGCAATAATTTCACCCCTTTGCACCGTTTCACCCTTTTTTTTCAATATCTTTTGAAGATTTGCATAGCGGGTAACCATACCATGGCCATGGTCAATCACAATCAGTCGGCCCAGTCTTGAATGCAGACCGGCAAATGTTATAAGTCCACTTCCGGTCGCAAAAACAGAGGTCCCTGATTGATTGGAAATATCTATCCCCTTATGAAATTCTCGTTTTCCAGTCAAAGAAGATTGGCGGAATCCGAATTCAGATATTACCTTTCCCTTTTTCACCGGACGGATTGAAGGGGTCGAAGCCAAGAGATTGCTTTGATAGTTACAATCCTTAAGGAAAAACTTCAAATCTTCTCTTTGATTTTTTGATGCCGAATCGAAATGTTCTACCAATTGATTCATTTTGTTTTGATGGCTTATATTCTTTTGTTCGTGGCTAATATTTAATTCAAGATTATCGGATGCTGAGCCGCCAACACCAAAAAGAGAGTCCTGAGACTCAATTTTCTTGATGTCGGCTATCTTTCGAATCTTTTTTTCAAATTGGTTTAAATCAACCAAGTTGGACTTAAATGTATCTATTTTGCTTTTAAAATTATTAAGTTGCTGCTGCAAATTTTTCATCTCATTCAATTGGATTGAAAATCTATTTTCTAGATCCGGTGTGTTCCGGAATGATTTTTTGAGATAGGCGTAATCGCAAATAATAAAGCCAAAAGCGATAATAGCGGCTGTGATTAAGGCACTTAGAAAGAATAGAAAGGTCTTGGAAACACTAGCTTGCCTGATGGGATAACGGCCCGTATCCCTTAACACAAAAAATGTAATTTTTCTTTGCATGATAAATTACTTTATTTCAAAATTAATGGCATCGATTACAAGAATTTAGCAATAAGGTGAGTTGAACCATCTAATGAACTCAGCCGGGTATCGTTCGGATAACAATCAGATTAAAACTTTATAGAATAAAAAAAGCCTTGAGTATTTCCACCCAAAGCCATCTTTCAACTTGCCGGCAGGAATTCGATTTTTAAGACCTTATTTTGACGGCTTCGTCCTTTCATTCTATGAAATATAAGTATTAAATTTATATAGCAAATTTCCGTACGTGTCAAAAAAAAAATCATCTACTTGACAATCAAAGATAAATAGATACATATTTCGTGAATATTCATAACTTTACATAATTATACGAACAATGTAATAATAAAAACTCATGAACAAATCATTACGACATTGGAAAGGGTTTGCTCGGCTTTAAAAATTTTATGGTTTGATTATATGCGTTGAGAAAGGATAAGCGTGACATGACAAAAGAAAATGATATCGTTCTCATATATATAGAAGATAACCCGTTTATTTTCGCCAGAATAGAAGATATTTCTCCGGATGTTAAAGAAAATTGGTATCGGGTAAAATTACTTTTTCTTCAAATTCCTGTTCAGGAAATCACATGGATTTTAAGAGACATATATATAGACGGGGCTGACTTTACAATGGATGGAAAAAAAATGCGGCTGGAAAAAGTTGTTAGCCCAACGGCTTCTCGGGAAATTGAAGAGAGAGAAGAAGGCGAAAAAATAAAAAATCCGTCAAAAGAGGCCAAGGTGATATCACTGGCAGAACTGAAGAAAAAATAAATTCGTGAAATCTTCAAAGCAAATCGTTATCTCCGCCTCCAGAAGGACCGATATACCCGCATTTTATATGCAGTGGTTTATGTCGCAAATTGAAAGAGGAACTTTCGAGGTAACAAACCCGTACAACCGACATATATCAGTTATACCCGCCACAGCGGAGAGGGTTCATACGATTGTCTTTTGGTCTAAAAATTTCGGTCCATTTATAAAAGGGGAATTCGGAAAAAAGTTAATCGATTGTGGATACAATCTTTTTTTCAACTTTACGATAAATTCAGATTCACCCTTACTTGAACCGTATGTTCCGCGTCTAAGGAAACGGCTGGCTCAGCTTGAATACCTTTGCAAGCATTTTGATGTCAGGGGCATTGTCTGGAGATTTGATCCGATTTGTTTTTATAAAACCAAAAACGATAAGATTAACGACAACCTTGGAGATTTTTCTTTAATTGCCCAAAAGGCTTCACAATCCGGAATCACCCGATGTATAACAAGCTTCATGGATGATTATCCGAAGATTCGGAAAAGGATTGCCTCGATTCCCGGTTTTTCTTTTCGCTTTCCATCTCTGGAAAAGAAAAAAGAAATTATATTGAAAATGGGAAAAGAGCTTGAGAGAAAAAATATAAGTTTATTTACATGTTGTGAAAAAGATCTTTTAGGATCGCTGGAGGTAAATTCCGGTATCAGGAAAAGTGCGTGCATCCCCAATGATCAATTGGTAGAAATATTCGGCGGTCATCTCTCATATAGAAAAGATGCCGGCCAAAGAATAAAGCAAGGATGTGGTTGCATGGTGTCGGCTGATATCGGTTCCTACCACCTTCACCCTTGTTATCACAACTGTCTTTTTTGTTATGCAAATCCGGCTTCCGGTTTTACAACCAATAAAAATTTAAAGGCACAAAACATTTCAATATGCGAAAAAAAATCTTAATCGGCTCACTTTCACTAGATAATCTTACAATTTTAGCACCGCTAGCAGGAATTACCAATTTGCCTTTCCGAATTTTGGCCAAAGAAGCCGGTTGTGCTTTGGTATGTTCAGAGATGATCAGTGCGAATGGTCTTGTTTACCAATCCAAAAACACTACCCAGCTTCTCGATAGTATGCCTGAAGAAAAGCCGCTTGCCGTCCAAATTTTTGGTTCCGACCCTACGATAATGGCAGAGGCCGCAAAAATTGTTGAATCTTCAGGGGCTGACATTCTAGATATCAACTTCGGTTGTCCGGTTAAAAAAATAATTAAATCCGGCTCCGGAGTTGCGCTGATGCAATCACCTGAAAAGGCGGAAGATATTTTAAAAAATGTACGAAAATCGATCAAAATTCCATTGACGATAAAAATAAGGTCCGGATGGAATCCGGATGGGAAACAGGCCCTCAAAATAGCTGAAATTGCAGAAGCGTGTGGTGTGGACGCAATCACCGTCCATCCTCGAACTGCAAAACAAGGATTTGTGGGCTATGCAGATTGGACATTAATAAATACGATAAAAAGACGGGCTAAAATACCTATATTTGGAAACGGTGATATTGTTTCAGCGGAAGATGCCATGAAAATGCTCAATCAAACCGGCTGTGACGGTGTTATGATCGGTAGAGCGGCCATCGGAAGGCCATGGATTTTTTCCCAAGTAAATTCTCTGTTAAAGGGTGAAAACCTATCTCCAATTGACTTATCTTTACATTCTGATGCAATGCTTCGTTATTTGAGAACGTCTGTAACCTACCTTGGGGAAAAACAAGCCTGTTACAGAATGCGCAGCCGTCTTGGCTGGTTTGTAAAAGGGCTGAATTACAGCAGTCAATTTCGCAACGCCATCAAGCAAATATCCTCCGAAACTGAAGCCGTCGGGATTATAAAAGGCTATATGAATGCTATCAAAAGCGACTCAGACAATTAATTCTTTAACCAGACGGAACTCTCCTCGTGTATTTCACCGCCGGAGACGGTAACCGCTTCGGCTTTGTCGGGATAAACGGCAGTTATCTTTATCTCTGCTGTTTTAATGCCCGGAACAAAGAACCGTTCGCCGTTGACTCCTTCAATAATCTTATTGCAATTATGGACTTCAAGTATATCTCCTGATCGTAGGCCTATATTTTTTCCCGACGATATTACAATTTTTTCATTGATAATTGAAACGATATATCCTTTACATGAAGGCTGACTGACAACACCACAGATTTTTTCCCCGATAATATCCGCGAGGTATTTCAAAGCAACTTGCAATTCTAATATGCTTTGAACATTTTTTTTAGTCTGGATGAGTTTAAAATCCGACTCATCAACTTTAAATTCATGAACGAAACTTTCATCAAGGAGCTTTGCTGCTGTTTCGGTATCATAAATTTCAATAACGGTTTGGAGTCGGATAATTTTGCAGGTATCATTGAACCATAAAATTCCCCCATTCTTTTTTTCCCCGCTGATATTAATCAGTGCGCCGGTTATAATTGCATTTAAACCTAGTTGTCGACCTATTTTTGCTAAAGCAAAGTTATCAATTTGACCCCATTCATGTTTCGGTATTTCAAATAGAGCATCAGGATATCCCTCATCACCCGGTTTGATAAGTAATAGATCGGGAGTGCCTTTCTTAATTGTCTCGACAAGTGCCTTTTGTAAGTTTTGTTCAATGTTTTGGCCAATGAAAAGAGTTTGATTTTCAAAAGGCACAATAGCTACTTTTTTTTTCATATCTTTACCGGAAAACTTAATATCACGTGCAATCTTATTCGCTGTCTTCTTTATAGTATAAAAAGAGGAACACCCTGCAATTAAAGAAATAAAAACCGATAAAGATAACGTAAAAAAGAAAATTCGATATACATTTTTGAAAATTTTTGTGTCATGAAATTTCATTTTTTACCTCATAGACTGCCGTAACCTTAGTCGTAATGCCACCCCTTGCGCTAAAATCACCTATGATTTCCATCCGCTTGGGTTCAAGTACGGCAACAAGGTCATTTAGAATGCGATTCACCACATTCTCATAAAATATACCCACATTTCGATACTGTAATAAATAAAATTTGAGTGACTTCAATTCAACAATTTTCAAAGCAGGGGTGTATCGTATGGTCATGCAGCCGAAATCCGGAAGTCCCGTCATTGGGCACACGGATGTAAATTCCGGTTGTTGAATCATAATAACAATGTCGCGCTGTCCTTTGTATTGGTAATCGATGACATCGAGAACATTTTTTTTAACATTATCCGGACTTTCGATAGGATAGCGAACCCCTCTTTCGGAAATTGTGGACATGTTTTTTTGCTCCATAATGATTAACCTCAAGGAAATATTATTTTATACAACAACTTGTTAATAAAATAAAAATTAATTTTCGTCAAACAATTGTCATTTCTATGTCGGCAATAAGGTCCATATCAAAGAGGCTTGACACTTGTCCATATTTCTGTTAACAGTTCAATATTATTAAAAATAATACATAGAAAGAAGGCATATGACATGGGCTCGCTGGATGAACAAATTCTCAGGGCAACGAAAGAAATAATCGTTAAATTCATAGAAGTCGGAAGGCTGACACCCACCGGTTTTGAAGAAACATTTAAAAATACTTATCAAACAATTAAAGAAACTGTAAAGGATATACAAGAAGCGCCTGCACCTCAGGGTAAAAAAAAATAATCAAAATCAGACTCGGTTAAAGATTTTGATACCGACCGGATTTATTTTTTCATTATTTAATGAGCTTCGGCCCAATTTTTACCCGATTCAACATTCACCTTCAACGGCGCTTTGAGGTTCCAGATTCCTTCCATGATCTGCTTGACCAGATTTTTTACAAGATTAAGTTCTTCAGGAGGTACTTCAAAAACAAGCTCATCATGGACCGTAAGCAACATTGCTGCTTTCAGAGACCTTTCCCTTAATGCCGCATCGACCTGAATCATGGCTAATTTGATAAGATCTGCAGCCGTACCTTGGATGGGGGTATTGATTGCAGCCCGTTCGGCAAACAATCGTATATTTTTATTAAGACTGTCTATATCAGGCAAAAGGCGGATTCTTTCAAGAAGTGTACTCGTTCGTTTGTTTTTTTTCGCGGTTTTTATGGTCTCATCAATAAAATCTTTAACCCCTCGATATCTTGCAAAGTAATTATCGATGTAAGTTTTTGCCATCTTTTGACTAATGCCGAGCTCTTTGGAAAGACCATACGGACTCATTCCATAAATAATACCGAAGTTTATCGCCTTTGCCTGTCTTCTGAGTTCAGGGGTGACAAACTCCGGAAAAACCTGAAAGACCTCGGTGGCTGTTCGGGTATGGATATCTTCATCTTCCATAAAAGCTTTTATCAAAATTGGGTCATTTGAGTAATGCGCTAAAATACGAAGTTCGATTTGGGAATAATCGGCGGAAACCAGAAGCCATCCGTTTTGGGGAATAAATGCTTTGCGTATTTCAATCCCCTCATCTGTTCGAATCGGAATATTTTGCAGATTCGGGTCGGAGCTGCTAAGTCGACCGGTGACAGTTACCGTTTGGTTATAAGAAGTATGGATACGTTCGGTTTCCGGATTAATCAGTTCAACTAATGCATCGGTATACGTTGACTTTAATTTTGCCAATGTTCGATGCCTCAAAATCAAAACCGGCAATTCATGGTGTGCAGCCAGTGTATTCAAAACATCCACATCCGTAGAATACCCTGTTTTTTTAAGAGTCTTTTTTTGGACCGGCAGCTTGAGCTTTTCAAAAAGAATTTTTCCAAGCTGCTGCGAAGACTTGATATTAAATTCTTCACCCGCGATCGAATAGATTCGGTCTTCCATCTGCTCAAGCTGATTTTCAAAGGATTTGGAAAGGTTTTTGAGCTTGACTTTGTCGACGCAAATCCCCCGCATTTCCATCCGTAATAGAGTCGGCACAAGGGGCATCTCCACTTTTTCGAAAAGCTCTGTTAAACCGATATCTTCAAGTTTCGGCAGAAGAACGTGATACGCTTTCAGCGTAATATCCGCATCTTCGCAAGCATAGGGCACGGCCTTTTCGATCGGAACCTGTGTAAAGCTAATGGCTTTTTTACCTTTGCCCGTTATTTCCTGATAGGTAATATTTTTGTGATCTAAAAAATCCAGGGCAATCTGGTCCAGATTGTGCGCCCGTTTGGAAGGATTAATCAAATATGATGCGAGCATCGTATCGAATATTACACCTGCAAGATCGATTCCATATCGTTTAAGCACTATCCAATCGTACTTGATGTTTTGGCCGATTTTTTTGATATCCGGATTTTCAAGCAAGGGTTTCAATAAGCTGAGAACTTCTCTGAGACAAAGTTGTTGCGGTGCTTCCGGGTATTGATGTGCACAAGCAATATAAAATGCTTCATCCGCTTTCGTAGAAAACGAAAGGCCTACGAGTTTTGCTCGCATTGGATCCTGGGAAGTGGTCTCTGTATCAATAGCAAATAATCCGGCAATTTCAATTTGTTCAATCAGATCGGAAAGTAAATCAATATCTTGAATCAATTGATATTTTTTCTGTTTATAATCGGTAACTCTCGGCAGGGCTTGCTGTAATTGCTTGAATTCCAGAATTTTAAACAATTCGAAGAGTTTTTGATTATCCGGTTGTTTGTGTTTGAATTTTTCCGGCTCAAACGGCAATTGTACTTGGGTATCGATGCGAACAAGCTGCCTACTTAAAAACGCTTGGTCTTTATAGCGGATAAGATTCTCTTTTTGCTTTTTTTTTGTAATCGTATTTATATTTTCATAGATAGATGCTAAATTGCCGAAGGTTTTAATCAAAGAAACAGCAGTTTTTTGCCCGATTCCGGGTACCCCGGGGATATTGTCGGCTGTATCACCTGATAGACCCATAATATCAATGAGTTGCTTCGGCTCTACGCCAAATGATTCTTTGATGTAACGACTATCGATCGTTTTTTCCTGCATGGGATCCCAAATAATAATTTGATCGGATACAAGCTGCATGAAATCCTTATCGCCGGTAACCATAACAACGGAAAAACCGGCCTCTTCCGCTCTACGGGCAAATGTGCCGATCAGATCATCCGCTTCGTAACCCTGCTTTTCAATCATCTGCAAGTTAAACCCTTTGATGATCTCTTTTATATATGGAATTTGAACGGCCAGATCTTCCGGCATCGGAGGCCGATTTGCCTTATAGGCTGCGTAAAGTTTATGTCTGAAGGTTGCTCCTTTGACGTCAAAAAAAATTGCCGCATATTCCGGGTCACAATCCTCCATAAGCTTTAAAAGCATACGTGTAAAGCCGTAAACGGCGTTTGTGGGAAGCCCTTTTGAGTTGGCGAGTTCCCGGATGGCGTGATAGGCTCTATGAATATAAGCGCTTCCGTCTATGAAATATATTATTTTTTTTTTAGTCATAATAATCTATATTTTATCATTTTATATGATTTCAAACTATGCTAATAAAATATTTTGTTTCTCATAAATGTTCGCATAAATAGTGCTTACCGATGAGAGGAGGATTTTATTGTGAAATCAGGTAAAATCATTACTGAAGAAAAAGAAATCAGAGAAATATTAAAAAATTCAAGCACAATAGCAGTTATAGGGTTGAGTACGCAACCGGATAAAGCCTCCTACAGAGTCGCCAAGTATCTTAAGGATCAAGGTTACCGAATTATCCCGATCCACCCCAATGCACAAGAGATACTTGGAGAAAAGGTTTCGGCATCCTTAGATGATATTAAGGAACCGGTTGATATTGTCGATGTATTCCGAAAATCCGAACAAATTCTCCCGCATGCAAAAGAAGCCGTCCGATTAAAGCCAAAGGTTTTCTGGATGCAGCTGAATATAGAAAATCAGGCCGCCGCAGAACTATTAGTTGCTGCGGGCATCAATGTCATAATGAACCAGTGCCTGATGGTCCAGCATAAACAGCTTATCAAATAATTTCAAAGCGGTTTCTCTTTGAGAAAAAGCACATTTTGCCTCTAAAAAAGAATTGCCTCAAGCTCCTTCAGGCTTTCGATATGATGATCTGCCGAAAGAGAGTTGTTTTTATATGCTACCAATGAGATACCCGCTGCTTTAGCGGCTATCTCATCAAGCTGTGAATCCCCCACATATATCGCCTCGTTAGGTTCGATATTAAAATGATTCAAAATTTTGATCAGCTGATCCGGATGCGGTTTAGGATGTTCAACATCCAGCGCACTGACGACTATATCAAAGCAGCCTTCAAGGTCGTGTTCAATCAGAACGTAATTCATCGTATCGGTCCTGTTTGTCGCGATTGCTGTTTTGTATTTCGGGCGCAATCTTTGAAGCAAAGGCCTTAAATAGGGCTCGATTTTCATATATTTTATAAATGGTATGTAGCTAATTTTCTTACAGTAATCGTTTGCTGCTTCAATTTTCCGCCGATCTTCAAACAAATAGGCAAGAGACTCTTTTACAGTATGCATATGGGTATATGTAAACTGTTCAGGAGTCATAGCAGGTCGATCGAAATGAGCCAGGATGTTATTATAATAATAGCTGTTTGCCTTCACTGAGTCAAAAAGAACACCATCACAGTCAAAAGCAACAACTTTGATATCCCTCATGAATTTTGTTTTTTTCCTTTCTGTTTTTTTTCGAAAACATTACCGTAAACACTGATTTTGATTTCCGGCCGTATTTTGCTGTTTGTTTTCAATTCGATCGTATCAAAATATCGGCCCTTTTCTTTTTTTGTATTTTCAACGGTTAGGAGATATATAGTACCCTTTGGTTTTTTAAGTTCAGTTAATTTCAAGCGAATATTTTTGCCTTGTGTTGATTTGGCTTCAAGAATTTTAAAAAAATACTTTTTTTCAGGAATTATGGAAACTGATCTTACTATCGGCTGCCCGATAAGTCCTTCTAATTTTACAAACTGTGGGTTGATGGTTACTAATTTTTCAACTTGTCCCGCAATGGTCAGACTGAAGTTCGGTTTCTGCTTGTCATTGGTCATGACGAGAATCGTTTTTTTGAGTCGTCTGCCACCATAACCGTTTGTATTGACTTTTATCGTTATCTTTCCCTCGCCACCGGCCGGGATTTGCCTTGTGTAAAAGGCAGCCGTGCAGCCTCAACCGGTTTTAACTTTCTCTATTTTCAAAGGGGCGGTGCCTTTGTTTTGGATAATATACTCATGGGTGATTTCAATGCCGTCTACAACCGGCTCAAAATCATAACTTGTTTCCGGTAAAATAACAGCTGGATAATTTTCGATTAGTTTTTCAGCCCCAGTGGCGACATTGATCAAAACACAGCTGCAAAATATAAATAATAAGATTCCAAAAAGCTTTAATCTCATTTTCACAACTCCTCTATTTAAAAAATAATGAAATGATAAGTGACACAATGCCTTTCTAAAATCAATTAAATCTCTTCGGTTGTGGGGAAAGCCCATTATAAAAATAAATTATCTATTTCGCATGCCATTAGATGTCAAGCTGTAACTTTACTATTTTTTTTACTAGAAACACAGATCTAAAGTTTAAAATTCTATCCAAGCATATGAAAAACAAAAAATATTATAGCATAAAAAAAGGATCTACATCCACAACAGTTTTGAAATGGTGAGTATTAAACTTCGGCATTCGGGTTGATAGCAATTGACGAATAAACTGATGGAGCGTTGTTGCATTTAAACCTTTCAAAAGGATCTGCCATCTATAGTACTTTGCAATTTTCGGCAGAGCAGCCTGAATAGGTCCGAGGATCTCAATACCTTCAAGAAAAGATGGGTATTGTTTTTGCAGAAGACTACACTGAGATCCAATCTCCTTTGAAAGTTTTTCCGTCTTATCTTTATCTTTTCCGGAAATTTTTAGTTGGATCAATCTTGAAAAAGGAGGATACCGGAGTGCCTTTCGATAAAGGATTTCTTGGTTGTAAAATAATTTGAAATCCTGATCTTTTGCAGATAAGATACTGAAATGTTGTGGATTATAAGTCTGCAAAATTACTTTCCCCGGGGCATTGCCGCGTCCGGCCCTTCCAGCTACCTGTGAGAGCAGCTGAAAAGTTCTTTCACCGGCCCGGAAATCCGGAAAGTTCAGTGAGAGATCCGCGCAGATAATGCCCACGAGCGTAATATTCGGAAAATCATGCCCTTTTGCAACCATTTGGGTTCCCACCAAAATATCGATCTTATGATTTCTAAGTTCTTTCAGTATCCGGATTAAAGCTCCTTTTCGCTGCGTCGTATCATGATCCATACGGGCGACTCTTGCCTCCGGAAACAATGCCTTTAAGGCAATTTCAATCTTTTCCGTGCCGACTCCCAGAAGCTTTATTTTAGATGAGCCGCACACTCGGCAACTTGAAACGGAAGACTTTGAGAAACCACAGAAATGGCATTGGTAGGCATGGTTTTTTTGATGAAAGGTTAGTGAAATATCACAATTCTTACATCGCATAACATGGCCGCAAGCCGCACAAACCGGGAAATTTGCAAATCCCCTTCGATTTAAAAATAAAAGGACCTGTTCTCCACGATTCAAAGTCTCTTTCATTGCGACATGAAGCTCTGTGGTAATATGGCGATTAATTCCCCGGCTATCCCTGTATTTGCATAGATCAACAACGTCAATTTCCGGTAAGGCTTGTTTATTCACTCGATGTTCTAGATTCAACTCGATAAATTTTTTTGTTTTAACATTATAATAGGATTGGACCGAAGGAGTAGCAGAGCCTAACAATACCACCGCATTTTGCATCTTCGCTCTTAACACGGCGAGATCTCGGGCATTGTAACGCAGACGGGTGTCCTGTTTATAGGATGTATCATGCTCCTCATCAACAACAATTACATCAATATGATCTAAAGGTGCAAAGACGGCGGATCTCGCTCCAATCACAATTGCCGTTTCCTTGCGCATAATTCGTAGCCACTGATCAAAACGTTCACCTGCGGAAAGTCCACTATGCATAACAGCAATACAATCACCGAAACGGGCCCGGAATTGTCTTTCTACTTGAGATATGAGCGCAATTTCCGGAACCAGAGCCAACGCGGAATTTCCGCGTTTTACCGCTTCAGCAACGACATGCATATACACTTCGGTTTTGCCGCTTCCGGTAACGCCTGCCAGAAGAAAGGTTTTAAATCCTTTTCCTAGAGAATTGATAACCGTTGCAGTGACATTTTCCTGATTTTTGGTAAGCATTGGTGGGATATCACGTGTAATCGGTTCACCGAACGGATCTCGGTAAGTCTCCTTTTTATAGATCTGAATAAATCCTGCATCCTTCATATAATTAATAAAATTGGATGATTCAGGAATCAATTGTTTCAATTTTTGTATAGAAATTTCACCATTGACCGCAAGGGTATCGATGATTTTCTTTCTGCAAGTATAAAATCGATCTTTGGGAATATCTGATCGGATCAGTTTGATATAACGCTGCATTTTAGGTTTAATTGCGGTACTTTTTAGAGATAGACGCTTTGTTATTAAGCCGCGGATTTCCATCTTTTTAATCAACGCGTTTGGAACATCTTTATTATTTTTTTTGTAAAGATCTTTTAAGGAGCAGGATCTGTGTTTCAACTGCTGTAAAATTTCCCTTTCTATTGGTGTCGAAAACTCTGTTTGAATTGCTTGTTCCCCTTTTTTAGTAATGGCAATCGAAGCCGTATCATAAAGATTGATTCCACCAGGCAACGCACCTTTGATAACTTCACCCAGAGGATAAATATAATAATCTGAAATCCATTTGAAAAAGGGGATCATCGATGCAGGGAAAAGAGGCTCTTCATCTAGAACATCAAGGATCTGCTTAATTTCTTTTTCGCAAATATTTTCAGAGGGACCAATGATATATCCGGTTACTCGACGACGGCCAAATGGAACCAGCACGCGTTTGCCTGGAAAAATTAGAAAAAAAAGGCTTTTCGGAACTTGATAGGTAAAGGTTTTATAGACTGGAAGCGCAATAGCTACTTCTATATAGGGTGAATCCGATATCATTTTTAATTGCACCATTGACTTTGCCGGCGTATGATAAATATTAATATTATTTATTTTGATCGGAGGTATATATGCATAACATTTCCAAACCATCCATGATTTTTTTATTAGTTGCAGCCTTGGTTTTCGTTCCCTTCAGTACTGTCGCCATGGCAAACGAGATAAACTCCAAAAACGAAATGGCTGCGGAAAAAATGGCGGTTGATATATTATTAGTCAGACCTTTTGGTATTGTCGCCACCGCTGTCGGAACGGTTCTTTTTATTGTATCGCTGCCCTTTTCAGCCTTAGGCGGAAATACACACAAGGTGTGGCAAAAAATGGTCGCAGAACCTGCTCAATATACATTTAAACGGCCGGTAGGTGATCTTTAATATCAGTTTCTTAAATTTTAAGAAAAAAATACCTAATTCTCGTTTCTGCCGATTGTACCGGCCGTGCTGTGAATTGATTCATTGAGATCTCGGGTGAATTCATTATGCCATGGGTAACAAAAAAAATTCAAATCAATATTCCTTTTAGGATGCTGATTGATTCCTATATTGAATATTTTATCAATCACCGCTTGAATCCTGAAATCGGTTTTGACGCTGCTACGTTGGAACACTATTCATTAGCGGATTTTAGAAATATTGCGGAACAACTCTCTCAAAATTCTTTGACCGTTACTTTCCACGGACCTTTTATAGATTTATCCCCCGGTTCTCCGGATCCGGCGGTAAGAGCCTTAACCGGTCATCGTTTTGAACAAATACTAAAACTCATTCCGCTTTTCAATCCCAAAACCGTAGTTTGTCATACCGGTTATGATCGCAAACGCTATGGGTATTTTAAAGACCAATGGCTCGAAAATAGTATGAAGATATGGTCTTGGTTTGGATCTCGTGTTAGGGACGAGGGCAGCCGATTAATACTTGAAAATGTCTATGAACACCAGCCTGATGATATCCGACCGCTCTTAGAAGGTCTTTCTGATCAAAATGTCGGGTTTTGTCTAGATATTGGTCATCAAACCGTTTTCAGCCACGCCTCAGCTGAAATCTGGCTGAAATCACTCGCTCCTTTCCTGGGGCAATTACACCTTCATGACAACTTAAAAAAATATGACGATCACATAGCCTTAGGTCAAGGAGAAATCAACTTTCACCATTTTTTTGATTTATTAAAACATATAGAAAAAAAGCCTTCAATAATAACTCTTGAAATCCATAGACAAGAAGATCTTTGGCCAAGCATTGACTTTCTTGAAAAAATGTGGCCCTGGTAATCTGCCTGCAAAAGCTGACACCGGTTCTTAGAAAAAACCAACTGAGTTTTTCAATCTCCTCTTCTAACCCCTGGTGCAACGGGGGTGATCTTTGTAAACGGTGAAAGATCTCATCAATAGATTCTATTGAAGGAGAATGAATTGATAAGGCTATTTTCAATTGGGGTTATGATCCTCATGATCACTATCACTTGTCTTTGCAATGAACTATCGGCAAATGAAGATTGGGCCCTAACATTTTATGGCGGCCGGCTTTCCGTCAATAACCTGGGAGAAACGCTAACGCTGAAAGCTGATTATGAAAACTCCTATCTGGGTGTTTTGGCGTTGTCTAGAAAAATCGGCTCTTTTATGCGTTTTATTGATTTTGAATTAGAAGGCCAGATAACACATCATTTTGGAGATCAAAATCATTTTGAAACCAATGGTTTGTTTGCAGTGCGATGGCTTCCGTTTTTCCGGAACAAGCACTTCGATACAAGTCTTGCAATAGGGGCAGGAATTTCTTATGCTTTCAAAACCCCGAAATTGGAAGCCATTGACCAGTCAAACACACCTAAAACCTTGGGATATCTTATGCTTGAACTCTCATTGACGACCGATGAAAATGCCGATTGGTGTTTTGTTATGAGAATTCATCATCGATCCGGTGCCAACGGTCTATTCGGCGGTAGATTGGATGCCTCAAATGCTTGGTGTTTTGGAGTGAAATATCGATTCTAAATTAACCCCGACGTTGCATAAATAATGACACAAAATAAAGGCAAAGAATTAAAATTTGCTATTTTCAAACATAGCGACTATGATAATAATATCAATATGTTTTTAAATAAAATCCCGGTCTTTCGGAAACCGAGTCTAAAATGAATTATTTTCAAATAGAATCAAGAGATCAAATCATAAAATTTATTTCAATAGCCGTTGGTATTGGTTTATTATTACTTGTTTCCAAATCCGAAAGTAATCAGAAATTTCCAGAACCAAAAGGTGCCGTAAATGATTATGCTGAAGTCATATCTCCGACCTATGTGGATCGGATGGAACGTATGGCTCGCGAAATACTTAAGAAAACCGAAACATCAATAGTTGTTGTAACAGTGAAAAGCATTGGTGATGAGAATCCGGATGAATATGCCAACCGGTTGTATGCGACTTGGGGAATCGGTAAAAAAGGAGAAGATAAAGGAATTTTGATTTTTTTAGCTGTAAAAGAAAGGCGGATTCGAATTGAAACCGGATACGGAGTTGAAGGCATTCTTCCGGATGGACTGGTGGGCGAAATTCTCGATAAATATACAGTCCCCTATCTTAAAGACGGCAATTATGGTCAAGGCCTGGCCAATGCCGTATTTTCCTTTGCATCTGTTGTAGCCCAAAATGCGAATGTATCCTTAACCGATCGCCCTGCTATCGATAGCTCTAGATCAAAAAAGGAAAGCCGTGGTGGAAGTTTTTTAAGTTTGATTTTTCTATTTCTCATTATTGTTCCACTTCTTGGCACACGAAGAGGCCGGGCCATGCTCCCCATTATTTTATACATGTTAATGAGCGGCGGAGGCAGAGGGAGAGGGGGAGGATTTGGAAGTTTCGGCGGTGGCGGTTTTGGAGGATTTGGCGGCGGCCTCAGCGGTGGCGGTGGAGCGAGCCGAGGATTCTGAAGAAAGGCAATAAAATGGCAAAGACACCTAAAAAACCGGAAGAAATATTTTCTGAGATTACGAAAGACTTCAAAGAGACCTTCGGAAATGATCTGCTTTCTATTATTCTCTACGGCAGCGGTGCCGATGGGAGTTACCAGCCCGGCAAATCGGATCTTAATTTTCTGATTATCCTTTCCGAAACAGGCATCAATCATCTGGAAAAAGCGATTAAAACCGTTAGGTATTGGAAAAAAAGAAAGGTGGCAACCCCTTTTTTTATGACGGAGTCATACATCATGTCTTCCCTGGATTCATACCCTATCGAATTTCTCGATATGAAAAAAAACCATGTTCTGATTTTCGGTGAAGATATTCTAAACAGATTATCCTTCAATCCACATTACATTAGGTTGCAGTGTGAAAGGGAACTAAAAGGTAAAATTCTGCATTTACGTGAAGGCTTTATAGAAACCCAAGGGCAAGAAAAACAACTGCGGAATTTGATAAAAATATCTTTGAAGGCATTTATCGCAATTTTTAGGGCTCTGTTATCATTAAAAGATAAAGACATTCCGCGTGAAAGACGTAAAATTATTATCTCAACAGCGAAAGAGTTTAGCATCAATCCCGATATCTTTTTGAAATGTTTAGATATTAGGGA
The DNA here is from genome assembly GCA_016931455.1 of Desulfobacterales bacterium. Lineage (GTDB taxonomy): Bacteria > Desulfobacterota > Desulfobacteria > Desulfobacterales > JAHDSC01 > JAFGES01. The sequence goes on from JAFGES010000054.1 coordinate 95,062, forward strand.
AGAAATCGACAATTTTTCATCATCTGATGTTCAAACGATTTTTAAGGCCTATTTAAATGAAGTCGTCAAGCTAAGTGAGCTGATCGATAAGTTTGAAATTTAATTGTTTTTTGATTTTCTCTCAAACCTCATGTCAAGGTCAAAAATTATTTCAAATGTTGTCAAATTTATGCACAAGTACTTAAATATAGGGAGTAAAACTAATGAATAAAGGTAAAAAAAACCTTATTGTCATATTTTTAATTATTTTCGTTGTCATTTTAGCATTCTTTACCTTTTTCAAGGGGACCTATAATCAATTCGTTACTATGGATGAATCCGTAAAGGCAAGCTGGGCACAAGTGGAAAATCAGTTTCAAAGGCGCTATGATTTGATTCCGAATCTTGTTGAGACGGTAAAAGGATACGCAAAGCAGGAAAAGGATGTACTGGTTGAAGTTACCAATGCAAGAGCAAAAGTCGGAGGGGCAGCCGATATACCTGCAAAAATCGGTGCAAATAATGAATTGGCCGGGGCTTTGAGTAGACTGCTTGTTGTAATGGAACGGTATCCTGATCTCAAATCGAATCAAAATTTTATTCGTCTGCAGGATGAACTGGCAGGGACCGAAAATCGGATAGCGGTTGAGAGAAGACGTTATAATGAAGCCGTTAAAACATACAACGTCACCATCAGAAGCTTTCCGGATAATCTATTGGCGAGTATTTTCGGTTTCCAAAAAGCCATACTATTTGAAGCGCCTTCGACAGCCAAGACGGCTCCTCAGGTTAAATTTTAATATTTAGAACCCTCGATGGGATTATACTAAAGAGTTGGTGTCTGATTCTTACACCAACTCTTCCTTTTTTCTCAATTTTTTTATCCCCTTATATTCAATCCGTTTACTTTTTATCCCCTATTACGGAATATATATTGTTACAGGTGTGGTAAGACATTTTAGGATTCGGCATCCGTTACCGATATAAAAATATGCATTTACTTCTTTTATATTTTGGATAGTTATCTAGTCAGGCAATCAAATAGGAAAAAGCAAATGGCATCAAGTGATAGCAACCCAAAAAAATTGTTGCCGGGGGATATATGGGTAATTTCAAAAGGTAAATATTCTGATTTTGATTTAAGCTCAATTGGCGATGAAAGCAAAACCGACCCTGTTTGGGAATACCGTATATCTGAGTTAGCTCGATATATGCTGTGTCCCAACCCGATCGTACTAAAAAAGAAACTCATTGGATGTGAAGTTCATAAACATATGTGCATTTCACATCAAATTTTTGAAAAACTCAAAAGGCTGATTCCAAAAAATTCAAAGAATAAATTCAAACAAAATCCTATTCGCCCGGAGGTATTACTGTCCGGTTCCAAAATCATCTCAGAGTCTTTAAAAGATAAACATCTTGAGTCTCATATTCATAATATTCAGGAATTATTAAAGCCTTACGATCCCATTCAAAAAAAATTATCTGAATTAGATCCTAATCATGTATCTGAAATTATAGGGCTATGTGAAAATGTTGATGGCAAGCACTCCCTTTTAAATTTACGAGGCAGTACGGAAGGAAAAATTCATTATATCAGAAGTTTCATTTTAAAAAATGTAGACGTTATAATTGAGAGGGCCCATATTGCAAACGGCCTGTTTGAAATGGGAGGATTTGATTTTGAATCTTATCAAACTGAGAAATCCTATCGGGTATTAAAATTTTTTAAAGATGGAAAGCCCCGAGCCTGTGTTCTAAACGAAAACAATAGAGTCGAATACTGGATTGAAGATTTAAAGCTATTACAGCATTTGCACCTTCTTGAGCAGTCGCTTCAGACAAATTCCCTTTTGAATGATTCCTTCCTGTTATGCACAAAGGGCGGTGCAAAGCCATCAAAATTATTTTTCAATGAATTGAATATAGAATATTCTGAAGCAAATCTTCCAGGAATATACCGAAATGTTTTCAGAAAGTATGATATCAGAGTCAATGAAAAAAATGTCCTCATAAATTCATTAAAAAAATCTCAGTTTGGAATTGCATTTAACTATGTTCCTCAATCGGATTCCGGTGGCAAAAAAATGTTCACCCATATTTCCGTGATGCATAACTTGAAAGCGCTTGAGCCGTTAAAAAATTATTTACCCCAATTATACGCTGAAATTAATAAAAAGGCTTCTGTAACGGAAGCAGGTCAGTATTATTTATTGGATTCCATAACAGGATGCCAAAATGAACAATGATTATAAGGAAAATGATTATCAATGGATCAAAGAATTAATTTTATATCCATGGAAATTGCAAAAAAATCTCGAATTCTTTCAAGACACTTCTCAGATTTCATTGCCTAAAGATCCAATTGAAAAGGTTGTTTTTCAAAATAGCGCTAAAAAGGCCATAAGAAAAATTGCCCAAAATAAGGGGCATCTTCTGATGGTTGGGAGACCGGGTACAGGCAAATCAATGCTGGCAAAAATGTTTAATGAAGTGCTCGAACAATCACTCGGTGATTATTTAAAACCCAAAGAAGCTATTGTCGCTTATCCGGGAAAAGACAAAAATCATATTCGGATTGCTTATGAAGATCCTGAAAAAATAGACAATTTAATATCAAATTTAAATATGGAGATAGAAGCTGCCAGAGACAGCAAGGATGATTTTAATCTATCGGATCAAATAAATTCCGTCAGGAAAGTAAAAAAAATACTTTTTCTGGCTGCATGTGTCAGTGGGAGTGCAGGATTTTTTTTCCCGCCCGCCTTCGTTGCTACCGGGCTTTTCGGTATCGGTTCGATATTCATGTACTTACAAGAAAATAATCACAAGGCTCAAGAAAAAATCCAAAAAGAAATCAATATCAGCAGGGGAAACGATGTTAAGTCTATAGCTGACATGGTTCCGGAAATCCTCTATGATCCCAGAAACGATAAGAGTTTGATGGCAAGAATATCTGAACCGGATTCAAGAAATATGAAAGGAGGATTTAGACATGATCCTTATCAATCCGGCAATCTGCACACACCTTCACATAAACGGGCTTATCTGGGAGCGCATGCGAAATCTCCAATTATTTATATTGATGAGTTGAAAACGCTGATTAAAGCCGGTTATATGTCACAATTGCTTGAAATAATGCAGAATAAGGAGTTTATTCTTGAAGGCGGAAAAAACACCGGCAGTGGTGCTGCCGATAGATCGGAAAATCCACTTAAAGCAAATAATATCATCGTCGCATGCTGTAATCATGATACCCTGCGACACCTTCAAGAAGAAGGGGATGGCGCTTTTCTCAGCAGAATAGAAGATAAGGGTGAAATTATCCATATGGAAAGTTCGGTTCCCGAAAATTGCGAAAATCTTAAACAAGTTGCTCAATATATTAAGCAGGAAATAATTAACCTTGGAAAAGAATTCACAAATGCATGGGGAGAAATTATCGAGAAGGAAGGATATACTAGCGTAAAAAAACGGAGCGAGAAAATATTTGGTATGCGTCTTCCGGAAAATTATAAATTGCAGGAACGGGAATTTTCCAGGTCTGCTGTTTTGGAAATCATCAAAGAACTTCGCTGTCGCTCATTCGATGGAAAGTTAAGTACAATATTGAGACCCATAAATGGTATCATTAAAGCGGCTGAATTTGAGGCGATTTTAGATGATGTTCAGATCGTCGAGTCAGAGCACGTCAGGCGTGCGATCCATCAACATTTAAGCCTTGAAGGTGCTATCAGCAAAGAAATTGCGAAACATAAAAAGGATCTTAAAAAGTATATCAGTTCTATGACCGATTCCATCGGCTATGTTGTGGGGCTATCAGTTATTCATTCAAAATCCAGCGGTCAAATGCACGGTCAACCCTTGCCTATTCATTGTCAAATTAACGCCGGTGGATCGGACACTGTGGTTGCACCGGGGAAAACAGGCGATATTGCCGACGCAGCCGCACAAAATGTCAGGGCATCCATAAAAAAAGCTTTAAATAAAGTTGGTGCACCTTATGTGGGTTACGAAATGCATGTCGAATATATCCAAGCCCATGGTGGTGTGGAAGGCGACAGTGCCTCCATTGCAATTGATATTGCATTGATATCGGATTATATTGAACAGCCCGTCAATCAGAAGTACGGGGTGACGGGTTCTTTAACCGGTGATATCATTCTTGCAGTCGGCGGTGTCACCGAAAAAGTCCGATCCATAATGGATCCTGAACTCGGAATGGAAGGTGCATGCATTCCTTGGCAGAATAAGCATGATGTCGAACCCTTATTAATTAATGCGGAATTTGAATATATACAAAAAGAAGAAGTTCCGGGTATACGGATCTATAGGACTGAACAAAGTAAAGAACCTTTTGATATCTATTTCTGCAAGACAAAATACAATGCGTATAAAATCTTAATGGATTTAAGCCGAGAAGAAGTTGAGATCCGAATGGCCGAAAGAAGCAAGAGAGATTTTTAATTTTTGCAGCAGATGAAAACCACTTCAAAAACATACCCTACGGTTGACCAGAACCAAGCTGCCTTTCTTTGATCATTTTTTAAGCATTATCAATTTCCCATCATCGATATCCACCCGAGTGTGAAACGTTCGTATGAATATGAAATAAATTTCTCAATATTTTGCCGCGGACGGTTTTGTAAAAAATAAATTTATTGGGTAAAAATGATATAATTATTTGATATAGTTAAATATATTTATAGAATAGACCCTTTGGCATAATTTTTGAACCTATATGAGTAAAAAGCTGTTTTACTAGAAATTCCTAGATAAAGCCAAATCTGCCGTAAGGTAGAGACGGAATACTGCGGGTCCGTTAAGGACGGATAGCCGGGTTGCCTTGGAAATAAGGCAGTCCGGCTTTTTTTTTGATTAGAAAACTAGAAGAAATAAAAATTTATAGATAAAGCCAAATCTATCGTGAGGTAGAGACGGAAAGCTGCGGGTCCGTAGGGCGGATAGCCGGGTTGCCTTGGAAATAAGGCAGTCCGGCTTTTTTTTTGAAAAACGAAAGACAAGAATAGATAGGAGCAAACCATGCGAAAAGTACAAGTTTTATTAATCATTTTTTTTTCTATTTTATTTTTTTCATCTTCATCAGAAGCGCTCAATGTCGACCTCGGCGCTGAATATACCAAAGGTAAGCATTACTATCAAATGTCGGATTTTAAATTTGTATTAAATGGTGATAGTTATATGGGGGGAAAGTCTAAACTGGAATTCGAAAAGGAAAATTTTTATTTAACAGCCGAACTTATGTTTCCTCACTTTCTGTTTGGACATAATCTGAATTTATCCATCAAAGGAGGGTTGGGTATAAAATCTTATGATGGAACAATGAAAGATAGTGATTGGCTGGAAAAAACAGGAGATAAAAGTATCTATTCCGAATCCGAGCTATCACTTGACGATTCGCTTTATTTTCAGATTGAAGAAGATATTGAGAGAAACCGTTTATTCGGCCGATTGGGCTATAAGATAGTATACGATAATTATACTGCATATAACACCTCCCAAGAGTCCAAACTTGCCGGCTACACAGCCGATGTTGCCGGAGAAACTTTAAACTATGAACTTTATCGGCATTCTTTTTATTTTGCACTGGGATATCATCTGGTTGAGCTTGAGTCTTTCAGCTTAGGATTATGCGGTAAATTTGGGGGCTTTGCCTCTCGGGATAAGGACAGGCATGTTGCGCGGACGCCGATATTAGAGGCCGATGGAAGTGCTTTCGGCTATCTTTACGGTATTGAAACCTGTCTTCATATTTATGAACTTTGGAATTTTCAATTGACGGGGACCATCAGTTACGAAACCTATTATGCGAGTGGGGAAATGGATCAATCAGCCGGTCAAAAACATGCTACCGCCAAAAATTATAAGGTAGAAGGAAACGATACAACATTTGCACTCAAGATAGGATATCGTTTCTGAAAAATTAGATTTCTTCTAATTTTTTTTGAAAATCAAAAGTGATGAACTCGTAAAACGTCAAAATTGAGAAGGCAAAGTAAAAAGTGATATTTCAAGTGGTATTTCATTGATTGACAGCCCAGTTCTGTTGGCTTATATTAACATCGTTTTGGTTAAACGGCATTGCCGACTTAAATGATAGTCATCTGTATATAATTATTGAGCATAAATTGATTTATGCCAATTTAAAAATTGCAGGTAGAAGCATAACGAATCAAGAAACCGGCCGATTAAAGACAATGCTTGAGGCCTTGGAAAATCATAAATGTTAGAGGTTGGGTTATGATCAAAATCAATGAAAACTATCTGAAGCTTCGAGCTTCTTACCTATTTTCTGAAATAGCTAATCGGATTTCAACCTTCCAAGCCGCTCATCCGGAAAAAGAAATTGTCAAACTTGGTATCGGTGATGTTACCCAGGCTCTACCTCAAGCCTGCATTGAGGCATTTCACAGAGCCGTGGATGAAATGGCAAATGAAAGAACTTTCAAGGGATATGGACCTGAGCAGGGATATTCTTTTTTACGGGAAAAAATAGCGGCCTGGGATTTCCAAGCCCGAGGGGCGGATATTGCCGCAGACGAAATTTTTATCAGCGACGGGGCGAAGTGCGATAGCGGTAATATTCAGGAAATATTTGCCCTTGAAACCAAAATTGCCATTCCTGATCCCGTCTACCCGGTGTATCTGGATACAAACGTAATGGCGGGACGTACCGGAAAATTTAACAATGGTCGATACGAAAATATCCTCTATTTAGAAGGAAATCTAGAAAACGGTTTCATACCGAACTTGCCTAATGAACCGGTTGACTTGATTTATCTGTGTTTTCCGAATAATCCAACCGGAGCCGTCATTACAAAGAATATGCTTCGGAATTGGGTTGAATTTGCCCGTGAAAACAGAGCACTCATTCTTTACGATGCAGCCTATGAAGCGTTTATTCGCGACGATAAATTGCCCAAATCCATTTACGAGGTTGAAGGAGCCCGGGAAGTCGCTATCGAATTCAGGAGTTTTTCTAAAACAGCTGGTTTCACCGGTACTCGCTGCGCATTTACAGTCGTTCCCAAAACCTGCATGGCCTACGACCATGACGGCAATAAATACTCGCTTCACGCACTTTGGAACCGGCGTCACAGCACAAAGTTCAATGGCGTGTCCTATCCGGTACAAAGGGCTGCTGAAGCAGTTTACAGCCGGGAAGGATGGGCCCAGGTCCAAAGACTTATTCAATACTATCTTAAAAATGCATCTTTGATTCGCAGGGAAATAACCGATTTGGGTTTTGAATGCGTAGGCGGCAAAAACTCTCCTTATATCTGGATAGACGGCCAAATGGATTCCTGGGAATTTTTTGACTTGTTGCTTGAAAAGGCCGGGGTGATTTGCACCCCCGGTGTCGGCTTTGGAAAATGCGGCGAAGGCTTTATTCGTATCAGTGCTTTTAATAGTTACGAGAACGTCAAAAAAGCAATGGCAAGGATCAAGGATGCCTTGACAAAATAATCGTACGGTTTAAACTTTCCGAACATAACTTATTGATAAAGTAAAACTAACGTATATAGTATGGCTAGAGAAAAAATACTCGTTGTTGACGACGAAGAAGATATCCTTGAACTTTTGCAATACAACCTTGTTAGAGAAGGTTATGATGTCATACCGGTCGCTTCCGGTGAAAAAGGACGCGAAATCGCTGAAAGAGAACAACCCGATCTCATACTTCTTGATCTTATGCTTCCGGGAATCAATGGGTTGGAAGTCACAAAAGCCCTTAAAAAAGACCTGAATACCCAAAACATCCCGATTATCATGCTGACGGCAAAGGGTGAAGAAGCCGATATCGTAACAGGCCTGGAACTGGGGGCTGATGATTATATTACCAAACCATTTAGCCCAAGGATAGTGATCGCGAGAATACGAGCCGTTATGCGCAGAAAAGTAAGTGAAACTCAAGACCTCAGCTCGATAACAAGAATCCATGACTTGATGATACATAATCAAAAGCGTAAGGTTTGGGCCGAAGGTGAACTGATTGACTTAACATATACGGAATTTCAGATTTTGGTTTTTCTTGCCGGACGACCCGGATGGGTTTTTACCCGTTCCCAAATTGTTGATGCAGTCCGAGGAGTCGATTATCCGGTTACCGATCGCAGTGTTGATGTTCAAGTTGTGGGGTTAAGAAAAAAACTCGGCAATTGCGGAAAATATATAGAAACCGTGAGAGGAGTGGGTTACAGATTTATGGAATAGAAAATGAATGGCATCGCTCACAAAAATATTCTTTTCCAAAGGATAAGCCTACTGCAAAAAAATTACGGGTTCCGTTTTCATAAATACTGATAGAGTCGCAATATGGTGATTTACAATATAGGCTAAGTAGCAGTTTTGCGATTTAAAACTATTTTTAATTTAAGCCTATAGATTTTAAGTATTTAATATAATATAATATATTTTTTTAAACTGGATGCTTTAAATATGGCACATGCTTTGCTTTTATGAATCCCCCTGGAGATAGGGCCTGATGAAAATAACCTTCACAGCTTTTCAGCCGAAAGCATAAGGTAAAAAAGTTAAAGAGAATTAAATAGGAGGAATTAATGCGTATTGCTATTCCGATTGCAAACGGAAAACTGTGTATGCACTTTGGGCATTGTGAGGAATTTGCCCTGATCGATGTTGATTGCGACAAGAAAACAATTCTGAAAAATGAACGTATCGTCGCCCCTGTCCATCAGCCGGGACTTCTTCCCCGCTGGCTTGCAGAGCGCAACGCCGAGGTAATCATTGCCGGCGGTATGGGATCGCGTGCTCAGGAACTTTTTGCGCAGAATCAGATTAAAGTTGTGATCGGCGCGCCATCTGAAACGCCGGAGAAACTGGTGGTTGCTTATCTTGAAGGAACCATGCAGTCCGGCGAAAATATATGTGATCATTGAGATACTACTTCACCGGGGAGTTTGTCGGCAGATTCTTGAAGGTAAAATTATGCGATTAATTTAATGCGGGGATACTTTCCGGTGACTTAGTCTGGAATGAATTGAGTTTAAATTTGCTTTTTGAAAAAATCATGGAAGTACAAAAATTTAATTTCTGGCAGGATCACAGCAGACAATATCTTGAAATGGCTTTTCGCTTTGACCGGCGTAAAACGATAAATAACCCGGATGGATATGGTAAAAAAACAGGAAGTTGCGGTGATACCGTAGAAATGTTTTTAATCGTCCGTAATGACTGCATTGAATCGGTCTTTTATGAAATTGACGGCTGCCGGAATACAAATGCATGTGCCAATACCGTAGCAGAACTCTCCGAAGGAAAAACAGTGGATGAAGCCTGGGAAATTATGCCGGATGATATTATTGATTATTTGAAAACCTTACCTCGGGAAAATTATCATTGTGCGGAGCTATCAATGGGAGCTTTTTATTTGGCTTTAGCTAGTCTTCAAAAGAAAAAAACAAAAACATAGATAATCTACAGCTTAATCTATTATCAACATCTGAACAAAAAAAAATTATTTTCAAAAGGAAGAGGCATGGCCAAAAAAATATTAATTATAGCAAACAATGGTCCGGAAGATCCCAATAGAGCGACTGTTCCTTTTTTAACTGCCAAGGCGATTGTCGAAAGGAAGATGGAGGTATCCATATGGCTTTACAACAATGCGGTTTATTTAATGCAGGAAGAAACAGTTGAAAACATCCAGGCCCCTGGGCTTCCACCCCTTGAAGATCTTTTGCTCTTTCTGACAAAGGTTCGCCCCATTCCTATATATATCGGTCTATCCTGTGCTATGGGTAGAGGACTTTGTGATGTCCATCAAAAACCGAAAGTCAAATTTGCAGCCGGCGAACTTTCAAATTCCGAAAAACTTGCTTTTTTAATCGAAGAAGCTGACACTGTTATTGGATTTTAATACCTTTGACGGAAATCTGTAATGCTGTGAGGCCAAAAAAATTCTTTGAGTTTTCCTTCCACTGACCCACTTTGCTTCATCAAATTAATCGAATAATTATTAAATCTTCCTTCCACAAAAAGTTAAAGCGATAGTTTCGGATTAATTCTTGTAACGAAGATCAACATTTGCTATATAAACAGCATGACAAGATTACAGGAAATAGAAATAGCAGTGCAGAAACTTCCCAGCGATAAACTTGCTCAATTTCGACGTTGGTTTGAAGAATTCGATGCCCAGCAATGGGATGCTCAGTTCGAAAAAGATGTTGAGGCTGGGAAATTGGACGCTCTTGCAGATGAAGCCATTGAGGATCTGAAGGAAGGCCGTTGCACGTTGCTGTGAGACATTACGCCAGCCCACAATTCTGGAAGTTTTATTATCAACTCCCAACAGAAGTCCAAGATCTCGCTGATAACAGTTTCGAACTTCTCAAACAAAATCCTAAGCACCCATCATTATTATTCCTTTCACCTATCCTCTTTTGCTTTATCAAATTAATCGAATTTATTACCATCATCAACAATCGGTATAATTCCCGGAGACCAATAGGGTAACACAATTCGTAATAGTTGCCTTAATGCCAATGGCTTATTGGATTTAGGAGTCAATCAATTAGGAAAAAATATTACCAATTCTTATTTACCTAACTACATATTTTTATGCAATTTATTACAGGTATTACACATTGCTCAACTTGTAATTTTGAGTGTTTAAATTTATAAGTAATTTATTTAATAATGATATATAACTATTATCTAATTGACTAGTTTTTTGGTGCATATTTTGCATTTTGCAGAGAAAAATTAATTTTTTTACTTTAGAAATGGGTAACCTATGTCTTGACATTTGTGACTTGCCAAATAGCCTTTATTAGTATGGGATATCTGGCTCTATAAAAACCTTCATCTTTGAAAGCGTAGTAAAAAAAAGCCCAATTTCTTGCTTTCAATGGTGAAAAGGGGGGGGTCTCTGTTATGAAAAAAATTGGATATTTCCTTGCGGCAGCATTTTTTTTATTGTCCTTTCATGTTGCTCCTGTCTTTTGTGTTCCTATAGATCTATCAGGTTTCATGGGTGATGCGACCAAATCCGGCGGAACGATTACTTTTATTGACGACTTCACACAGCAATGGTATGCATACTATGATCCATCATATGATGTTGCTAACGATGCTGGTATTCTGTCATTTGATTACAGTTTGGATTTAGTGCCGGACACTATCAACGACTACCTGACATTGGAAATAGATTATCTTCCTGTAATCACCATAACAACAGAAGGTTCCGGAGATCTATCGTACGATATGCTCCCTTACCGGGGGCAGAGCATAGATTTGGCATGGGTTCTTTATTGGGGAGGAGACAATGATGCCGGGGGATCCATGGCCACCATATCCAATATTGATTTGACAACTATTCCCGAACCGGCATCCATTTTGCTGATTGGTGCGGGAATGTTCGGATTGTTTTCGTTCAAAAGAAAAAAAAGCTAATTGCTTTAATCCTGAATTTCTGAAAAGCCACGCCGGTGTTTTTGTTTTTTCGCCGATTGCCGCAAACGGTGCGCCGGCACGGAAAGCCACGGGTCCATCTTTTCCAAGGAATCGCCGGGTTGCCGGAAATTTATATAAATTCTTATGCAGCCCGGTTTTACCCACAGCCGGCACAGGGGGGATAAGATGGAAAGAAGAAGGTTTGCCTGTCTGCATTTTTTTTTAACGTGCGTCGTTTTAAGTCTTTTTTTAATCAATTCTACATCACCGGTATTTGCTCAGACGGATGTAACCAATTCGATCGAACTGGTAAAAGGTCGCCTTTTAGCAAACCGAGCCACGCTAATGGCCTATCTGGATGTCGGACTTAAGAATATCGGAAGTGAACCCATCCAAGGGCCAATATTGGCTGTGATCGACAGCGTGTCCACAGACCAGGTCACTGTTGAAAATGCCGATGGAACAACAGATGAAGGAAAACCCTATTACATTTACAACGGAGAATTGGGTGACGGTATTTTAGACGTTCAGGAAACATCATCAACTAAACAGTGGACATTTCACAATCCGAACAATTTAAGATTTTATTACAATGTTATCATCTTGGTAGGCTTAGGCGATGAAACGCCGCCCATCATGACTTTTACCAACCCGCCGCAAAGTTCCGTCATCAGCAACAACACGCCTTTGATTACCATAGAGTTTTCAGATGAAGGATCTGGTATTGATATCGGTAAGTTTTCAGCGGAAATCGATGGTCAGGGTGCAACGGGCAGTTTCACGGTTTCAGAAACCGGTGCTGTTTGCCGGATTGTCGCTCCTTTGGCTGAGGGTACTCACCAACTTCTCGCCGCTATCAGCGATCTGGACGGCAATATCACGACAATCACGGTGGATTTTGAGGTTCGAGCCAGCTTTCAGCCTTTGCGATATTTATTTTCAGTCAAAGATAATGATTGGATCTTTGCTTCACCCGGTGACGGTACCTATGTGGATTACTATAGGAGGGATGAGTTGGGGATCTCCATTTTTTCCGATTTGGTGGGGATCAGTCAGGTTTTTCCTGAAGGTGGAGACCTTTATTTTACACTTAAGAATCAGAGCGGAATCCTGCAGTCGCCGCTTGACGGCAGCAATACTGTGTATCGAAGCAACACTCAATTGGGACTATCTGCTACCGATCAACTGGCTTCACTTCATATAGGAATCGACGGTAAAAGCGTATTTTCGCTACAAGGGGTGGCCGACCTTCTGCAATCCGAAGGGGCCAATACCCATGCTTTTTATATGCAGAATGTGCAGCTCGGCTTGAGTGATTCGGATCCGGTCAATTGCCTTCACATCGGTTATGATAATACCGTTTATCTTTGCAATCCCGATGGCAGTGCAGTCCTCAAGTCAATCGGTGACGGAACCAACAGCACATTTCTCACCGATACTGATCTAGGTGTGCCGAATACTGAATTGAGCGCCTTTGCCATTTTACCGGAAACCACACCACCTCAGCTCACCATTACCAATCCTGCTGACGGGGCTTTCGTTAACACTACACTGCCAAACTTTACCGTCGCTTTCAGTGATTCGGAATCGGGAATTGCTACCGATAGCTTTCATGCTGAACTAGACGGGACTGATGTTACCGATCTATTTGCGGTGACAACTACTGGTGCAAATTACCAAGTGGCCCAAGGCAATGAACTATCGGTAGATTCACATACCCTCGATGTCAGTATTCAAGACCGGGTCGGCAACCAAAGCGATGCCACTTCCAATTTCAGTGTAGGTGTTTTACGGGCAATTCCAGGCGCAACACCGGTTTCCGGGCCTGCACCTTTGACCGTTCATTTTACAACGGATGGTGAAGATCCGGCCGGTACTATCCAGCGGTTTCGCTGGGATTTTGACGGTAACGGCAGCTATGATACCTATGATGAAATGGCACAGGACTACAACCGTACCTACAATACACCTGGTAGCTACAACGCCACGCTGTACATTTGGAGCAGCACGGGAGCTTCAACTTCTGCAAGCATAACAATTACGGTACAAAATAATCCGCCTGTGGCCACCGCTGATATCCTTCCATCCAATGGTGAAGTGCCGCTGACGGCTCAACTGATCGGTTCCGGCAGCGATTCAGACGGCAGTATTGTATTGTATGAATGGGACCTTGACGGTGACGGAACCTTCGACTGGTCATCCTCTACAACCGGTAATACCACTTACACTTACACAGTGGTTGGGAGTTATCAGGCTGTTTTTCGGGTTACCGATAACGACGGGCAAACGGCCACTGCATTAGCAGCCACAACTGTGGTGAATACCGGTCCGCCGGGATCACCGACAGCAACGGCTTCAGCCAATCCAATTATAGGGAATGCACCTCTTAATGTTGCTTTTAACGGAACTGCAACAGATCCTAATAATGATATTGTTCTCTACGAATGGGATTTTGATTGCGATGGTACGTATGATTGGTCTTCTGCAACTTCGGGAGTTACTTCTTACACTTATACTCAAGCAGGAACACATGTTGCCAAATTTAGAGTAACTGACAGCACCGGCCTGACCGGAGTAGACCAGATTCCCATTACCGTCAATATACAGACCGGTCTTTCGATTCAAAGTGATACCGTTGGCTTTATCGGCAACGGTATGACCGCTACCGCCAGCAGCCAGTACAGCTCGTCATATCCGCCAAGCAATGCACTCAATAATAGTAATACCTCCCGTTGGTTTTCCCGCAATGGTGATAGCGCCGGTGCTTGGTTTGAGGTTAGTTTCAATCAAGCACAAATTATTTCGAACTTATATATATATTGGTACAGTACTTATTCATATAAAATGACTAGGGGTAGAATTGATGTTTATGACCAGTTTGGAGATATACTCTATTCGCAGGAACATGATTTTCCCAGCAGCCCATCAAACATAGCTTTGCCTGACATCAATGATGCGATTCGAATTCGATGTACCGCAATCGCTACTACTAGTCAGACCTATATAGGGATAGGTCAATTTGTAGTTACCTCAATACCGATGCCCAATACTGAACCAATTCCTACGGGTACCAATATAAATACATCCATCAGTGCCGATTCACAAGTTTCCATCTTAATCAAAAATGAAAACGGAGATGTGGTTCGAACTCTGGTGAATAACCAATTACGTAGCCTTGGAAATCACAGCGACTATTGGGATTGCCGGGATGATAGCGGAGCGGCTGTTAATGATGGTGTATACTATGCAGTGATGCAGTATGTTGTCGATGGTCAGGTCAGGACCTACGATTTGACCAACAGTACCGGAGGCGGACGATACAACCCGCCGCGTTTGAATACGGGTGGATCGACATCAAGCCCCATGGTTTTTAAACCCTTTGAAGATGAGTTCTTGCCGGTTAATTTTACTTTAAGTAAAGCCTCGGAAGTCACCCTCTTTGTAGGGATTTTGTATACTACGGATACAAGGATTAAAACAGTGATCAACCGACAGGCATTACCCGCGGGGAATCATACTATCTATTGGGATGGTACAGACGATAATGGAAATATCGCAGAGCCACCGCCTGGTAATTATTTTGTTCTCGGCATCTGGGGGTATTATCTGCCGAATAATGCTATGTTTATGACCGGTGGGAAACCAGTCATCACCAACGTTTCTGCCGATCCGAACTACTATAGCCCATTTAGTGAAAAATGCGATAATTTGGGTAATGGCGAAGGAATTGTTCTGACTTATAATATTTCTGAAAACGCTGATAATGTGCAACTCAGAGTCTACAGTATGGAAACTGGCAGCCTACTGAGAACAGCGATTCAGAACAATATTTCAGCTGGAGAGAACTCCTTTTTCTGGGACGGAAAAAATAACAATGGAGAGTATGCCGACATTGGTGACTATCAAATTGGACTGGTTGCTACGGACCGACATGGTAACGCGTCCATGTTGAAATATGCTCTGGTTCGGATTGATTACTAAGGGAGGAAACAAGAAAGATGAAAGCAAAAATCTTTTCTACGATTTATACGCGAGTTATTGCTATAGCGGCATTCTCGATGATTATTGTTACCATTTTTTCTGGGACTGGTTTTTCTCGCAATTGGGATTGGGACCAGAATCATGATTGCACTGAGGCTAAAAAAGGGGATGGTAACTGGGGCCGGTATGATTATGATGGCAATTTTACAAAAAATACCTACTCATCGAAAAAGTGTTGTGAACTGCTTTGTAAAATTTGTCCAGTTTATGCCAATACTGGTCGTTATCAAAAGACGTTTATTGATCTGATCGTACCCGGTGTCGGACCTGCTCTTCAAATTACAAGAACTTACAACAGCCAGGAGTGGTCTTCCAGCTTGTTGGGATATAGTTGGCACTTTAATTTTGGTAGGAAACTAATTATTTCGAGAGACAAAACCGGAGAGAAACGAATCGGTGTCCTTCTTGGAACTGGTGAAAAAAATTATTATCGCGAGGATCTTGATGGAACACTGACTCGAATTACCGAATATGGCGCAAATTATGAGCTGATAAAAAGCGGAAGTAACACTTATACGATAAGGTATAAAAACGGTACTTGGTATGAAATTCGCGCTGACGGAAAGATCGAAAAAATTATTGATAAAAACCAAAATGAAATGGTTTTTGCCTATGATACGGTTGGCTGTCTAAGTCGGATTACAAATGCATCAGGAAATTATGTTGATTTCACACTCGGCGCAAATGGTAAAATAGCAAGTGTCTCGGATAATTTGGGCAGAACGATAGCCTATGCCTACGATAATAACGGCAATCTAATATCGGTTACCGATCCCATAGGAAATGTCAGTCGGTATGTATATAATAGCAATAATTATATGGTTAAGATTATCGACGCTAGGGGAAACACCATAGAGGCAGTGGCCTATGATAGCCATCAACCTCCTCGCGTTTCCTCATTTGTTGAAAAGGGGGAAATCTATACCATTGCCTATTTCGACGGGAGGACGGAAAAAACGGATTCCCATGGAAATAAGTGGACATACTATTTTACTGATATTGGAGTTATAGAAAGAGTCGTTGATCCGCTGGGCAATGAAAAGAAACAGCAACTCAATAAAGTTACCGCTACCAGTATGGACTGGGAAGAGGATTTGAATAAGAATAGGACTACCTATACATATGATGATTATGGAAATATTGTAAGCAAGACGGACCCACTAGGTAATACTTGGACTTATACATATATCACTGGGACAGATCTGTTAGAGACAGAAATTGATCCTTTGGGGCGAATTACAAGTTTTGAGTATGATAGTAACGGAAGCCAAATTTCAATAATTAGAGATTCAGGTGGATCATTAGAAAATAGAATAAATTATACATATGATGAGAAGGGAAATCAAACTAGTATTACTGGTCCATTAGGAACTACAACCTATTATGAGTATGACATAAATGGTAATGTGATTCTGGTCAGAGATTCATTGGGTGGTTTAACGTCTTATACTTATGATAACCGAGGAAATAGGCTTTCTGAAACGTCTGCTCTTCAGAAAACAACCACTTTCTCTTATGATTTATTAGATCGTTTGGTTACGGTAACTGATCCCATAAGTAATACAATACATTATACTTATGATGCAAATGGGAATCTGATATCTATATTATTGCCAAATGGCAATGGGATAACGTTTGAATATGATCAATATAATAGAGTCACAGAATCTTCTGATCCATTGGGAAATAGTAATCTGTATACATACGATGAAAATGATAATCTATTGACTGAAACAGATGCAAATGGATATACAACTTATTATATCTATGATGCTCTTGGCAGAAAAATTGGTGTTACAAATTCAGAAAATTATACTACCACCTATAGTTACGACGCAAATGGAAACCTAACTTCAATTATGGATGCAAATAATAATTTAACTACTTTTATTTACGACTCCCTAAATAGAATTACTAAAAAAATATACTCTGATGGGAATTTTTATTCTTTTAGCTATGATGCATTAGGAAATAAAATCAAACAAATTGATCCGAATGGCAATAAGATTGATTATACATATGATCGTCTAAACAGGTTAATTCGAAAATCATATCCAGACGGTACCACCGCTAATTTTTGGTACGATAAGTCTAGTAGATTAATAAAAAGCTCAAACCCTGAAAGTGAACTGGATTACATTTATGACTCTCTTGGGAGAATAACTCAAAGTATACAAAACGGTAAGTCTATTCTTTACAGTTATGACTCTATTGGTAACCGCATATCAATGACTACACCTGAAGGTGAAACAGTTCAATACAGTTATAATGACGGTAATCTCATGACCGGTTACCAACTGTCAAATGGAAAGGGAATTAATTATACCTATGATTCTATTGGGAGAATTATTAAAAAAGATTATTCCGGTGGATTATATACAAACTTAAATTTTGATAATTCAGGTCGTTTAATTGGAATCGATCATATGAAAAGCGATGGTACAAAGATATACCAACAGCAAAACATCTTTGACAATATCGTAAATATTATTTCAAAAATAAATGACATAGGAACAACAAATTATTCCTATGATAGAATTTATCAACTTAAACATGTGGATCATCCAATTCAAAATGATGAGATATTTAACTATGATCCGGTGGGAAATCGCATATATTCAGCTGATTATGATAACTGGGCGTATAACAATCGAAATCAATTGACTTCTTATGGCACAAAATCATTCGTTTATGATTCTAATGGAAATACTATTCGGGAAATACACGGTTCACAAACAACTGAGTATGTATATAATTTTGAAAACAGGCTTATTCGGATAAACTTCCCTGATGGTGACTATGCAGAGTTTAAGTATGATACGAAAGGAAGAAGAATTGAAAAAAATACGAATGGTATCATTTTTAAGTACCTTTGGGATAAAAAATCATTAATAGCAGAGTATGATGCTTCAGACAACTTAATTCAAAATTATTTTTATGGATACGGAGACATCAATCCTTCATTAATAATCAAAGATACAAGTTTATATTGGACTTTTGATGATCATTTGAATACTCCTCAGAAGGTCGTAAGCGAAACTGGAGATATTGTATGGGATGCCCAATATAAATCTTTTGGTGAAACTAATATTTTAAATGAAGATTATTCTATAAAATTTAGGTTTCCAGGCCAATATGCGGATATTTATTCTGGATTATATTATAATATTAACAGATACTTTGACTCAAGAATTGGCCGCTACTTAAACGAAGATCCTCTTGAGGCAGACAAATATACATATAGTTTGTATGTTTATGCTAAAAATAATCCTATAAGATATATTGATCCTCTAGGACTTGAAGTGTATATGTGTAAACGACCATTGGATCTACCTTGGTGGGTGCCTATAGCATGTAGAGCTTTTTTTAATCCCTTACTATGTCAAGCATTTGAATCTCATGCTAGGCATTGCTATATTAAGATTTCAAGTTTAAATGAAACTTGGGGTTTTGATGGAAATGTAAATAGCCCTGATCCAAACCCTACTGGGGTTTGTGCACCAGCAACTGGTGGTGGTAACGAACAAGATTGCCAAGATAAATGTGTGCATGATAAAGCCTCGCAATCAAATCCACCTGACTATAATTTCTTCACTCATAATTGCTGCCATTGGGCAAGAAATACGATTTCTAAATGTGGTTTGAAAAATCCATATCCAAATGTCAATTGGCCTTTTAATCCTGGCCCTTAAGCGGTTATATTTACAAATTCAAATGTCATGAGATATTAGTATTATGACTTTTTTTGGGTTATTCAAATTTTTTAAAATTTTTTTTAAAAGTATCTTGTTAACTTCTTTTTTTTCAGGATTCATAATTACTAATTCTTTAGCATTTGATTTTAGAAACGATAAGGCATTGTTGAAGCTACAGAAAGATAATAAATGGAAAATTGTCGCAGGATTAGGAATCAGAGATTTATTTTTATTATCTTTTGATGGCAAATACGAACCTTTATTTTCAATAAATGAAGGTCCATTCTTAAATTATCCTACTTTTTCAACTGATGGTAGTAAAATTGCCTTTTGTTCATATGGTAAAGAAGATGAAATGATTATTTACGATACTTTGCAAAAGAAATTCGAAAAGCTTCTTGAAAAAATGCGTGTGTCATATTTATCGTGGTCACCAGACGGAGATAAGATATCATTTTTAACCAACTATGATCATCAAAATGAATGTATGGATTTAGGAATTGTTCATCTTAAAAAAAGATCATATGAAATAGTTCTTAGAAAAAAAGTTACAGCGCTTTCTAATAGTACTCCTTCATGGTTTCCTGATAGTAAAAGAATTTGTTTTGTAAGTATTGAAGGAAAAATAACTGTTATAGATATCCTTACAAAAGAATCTAAAACAATAATAGAAGGGGATGTTCCAACCATATCCCCTGATGGTGAAACAATAGTATTTCGAGATGGAGGGGTTAAACGAAAAATTATTAACGATGAAATTCATTATAAAAGGAGTGGGAAAAATTTTTATCTTTATCATCTTCCTTCAGGGAATATAAGTATTATTTTTAAAGGTACCCCTAAATTTTTTCAATGGGGAGGAAATGTATGGCAACAATTTCACTGGTCTCCTGATGGTAAGTACCTACTTTTTTTTCGGCCTGTTGAAACTCTTAAAGGGCCAAAAGAAAAAGTCTATCTTATGAAATTGAGTGAAAAGAAGAGCAGTTTGATCGGAGAAACTAAGCGTCACACACCTGGTGCGATTTCTTGGATTAGATCAAAGACGGAATGATGTGAAGATATAACCCATTACTGTATTACCTTGAAGGAGGTAGTTATGCGTATTTTATGTATCTTTCAAAAAGACAACAAGAGACTAAACTTGTTAGGTTTTATTGCAATATTTTGCGTTTTTTCATTTCCTGTTTGCAGCTTTGCAAACATTACAGTAAAGTTCTATTGTCAACTCTCCATTCAATTGATGCAACAGGAAAATTCCAATTTTCAGGAGTTGATCGCTCTCGTGAATCAGTACCACGATGATAGAGAAACCTTAAATCAGCTGGAAGAGATAAAAAAAGTCGAATTTGCCCAGGCAAGGGACGCGATATTTTCATCCTATGGAATTACGGACACCGAATACGGGACCTATATGGGCGCTAACGGTCATGCGGTTAATAAATATTTAGATGAAAATCCATCCATCAAACACCAGATCGATGACCTTTCCGTGCAGGTGAACAGCTTGATGGAACAATACGAAACTCTCAAAGGAGTTGAAGAAGATACTCCTGAAGAGCCCCCAATGGAGTAAATCCCCATACAATAAATATGATTTACAACCACTAAGGCCACAAAGATACACGAAGTTTTTTCTTCGAGTTCTTCGTGACCTTAGTGGTAAAATTTTAAAAGATTGCTCAGAATGAAACTTCGTATTTTTATTTTCTTTTTATACCCTTTGCTGTTTTACAGTAGTACTTTGTATGCCGATATTGCTTTTGTGGCCAATACAAACGGCAATTGGGACCTGTTTATAGCCGATGATGACGGAAAAAATCCCGTTCAACTCACCCACACAGACTATGATGAAAAAGATCCATGCTGGTTCCCGAATCGCAAAAAAATTGCCTATTCCGCCAGTGATGGTGGTATTTATGTGGCAGAGCTTGAAAGCGGTGAAACCAGACGGGTTGTGGAACATAATCGAAAAAGACCAGCGGTTACCCCTAGCGTTTCTCCTAACGGGGGAAAGATCGCTTTTGCTCAATTTCGCCCGCCGGAAGAAAAAGATGATACCGATCTGATGATTTGCAATTTGAATACAATGGAAACAACTCGGTTGCTTGATCAGCCTGCAATTCAAATCTGGCCGTCCTGGTCACCCGACGGAAAACGGATCGTCTATGCCAATGTGCATTGTTCCTCAGAGTGTGGACGGATTATACAGGAGTTGTGGGTTGCCGATTCACAAGGCAGGTGGTCCCGGCAGCTTTTGTTGACCCATGGATTCTCACAACAGCCCATATGGTCGCCGGATGGCCGTAGGATCGCCTTTTCATCTGACCATAAAGGCAATTACGATATTTGGATGGTGAGCTTAGATGATTGGAAACTGCGACAATTGACTACAGATAACGGACTGGATGTCAAACCAGCCTGGTCGCCTGATGGAAAAAAACTGGCCTTTGTTTCGATGAGAAGCGGGTTGATGGAGATTTGGTTTAAAGATTTAAAAAATGGCAAACTGAAGAAGTTACAACCGTTTGGAGATAAGAAAGTGGAATGTAAGGATGTGGCTTGGTAATTTTTTTTTGACTACGAAAAAAACACCGATTCATCAAGCTCAATTGCTGACTTATATGAAATTGGCCAAAGTAGCCATTGGACTGTTAATGAATTTCAACGTGAAATATTTTAAAAATGGAATCAAGCAAATGGTATTATAACCCCTTCGTGTTCTTTGTGTCCTTCGTGGTGAATTTAAAGAAAGCAAGTTCGCTGAATTTTCACTACGGAAGTACGAAAATCACGAAGACTAATTCGGAGCTATGAAAGCTAAGTCATGAAAAAAATTATTGTAATTTTACCTGCACTATTTCTGATCTATTCATGTACCACACTACCATCACCCAAACCTCAATCAGTTCCTCCCCCCATGGAAACATTATCCTCTCCGGTTCTACCACCGGATCAACCGGTATTAACTGATCTGAGCAAAATTCAGCCGTCTATTGGCAAGCTCCTAAAAAATATTGCCGTTTCTAAAGCATCTTTTAATCCAAGCCGGCAAGAAAACATTACGATTTCATTTGACCTATTAAAGCCTGCCAAAACATTCGTGCATATTTATGACTCAGACCTTGGATTGATCAAAACTATCGGTTCGAATGGTTTTTTACAAACCGGTTCACAGTCGCTCATTTGGGACGGAAAGGACTTAGATGGTAGCATCGTTCCCGATGAAGCCTATTTTTTCATTATCGAAGCTGAAGATGAAACCGGCAACAAGGAAGTATATGACCCCACCATGTTCTCCGGCGGTGTGGAACACGACATCACCTCCGCTCAAGTCGATCCGCAAACCTACACCATCAATTATATTATGCCGGAGATGGGGCGTGTGATGATCCGCATGGGGATTCAAAGTGGTCCTTTGATGAATCCGTTGATTGATTGGAAGCCCCGAGTAAAAGGAGCGATCACAGAATACTGGGATGGTAAAGACAAGGACCATCTGGTCAACATTTATGAATCTCCTAACTTTAAAATGATCATTACTTATTTTACATTGCCTGAAAATTCGATCATTACATTTGGAAATCGAAAAATTGACTTTCGTGAATACAAAAAAACAGTGGCATCTGAAAGGCCCCAAATAGAAACCCCTAAATCATGGCGTCAAGGTCTTTCACCGCATTACAATCTGCGAAGAACCCTAGACTACACACCCGATATCAACCTCGAATTTACCGGTAAAAAAGGAAACGATGATAATGGGTTGCCTATCCTTAACAAAAAAGCCGTCGTCAAAGTTACCCTTGGTGAAAAAGACCGAGCGATCTTCCAGAACAGTCAGTTTGAAATCTGTTTTTACCTGAACAAACAATTTTATGCCGAAGACG
This sequence comes from Desulfobacterales bacterium, assembly GCA_016931455.1. GTDB lineage: Bacteria > Desulfobacterota > Desulfobacteria > Desulfobacterales > JAHDSC01 > JAFGES01. Next base: position 118,100 of record JAFGES010000054.1, read on the forward strand.
AAAGCGGGTACACCCCCTTTAACTGGGTTTGGGATCTCAACGATGTGAAAGCAGGTGAACATCTTTTGACCGTGAACATATCCAGCTTTAAGGACCAAATTGGTGTCATCAGCAAAAAGGTGAAGGTTGTCAAATGATCATGGATATAAACTGGAAAAAGTCGGCGGTAATTCTGCTTGCAGTAGCAGTTATATCCGGATGTGCCGTAACACCCAATACAAATAAACGGGCTGGTCCAGCGCTCACCTTGGATAATGCCGTTTATGATTTTGAATATGCCGGTCCGACGCAAACCATTGAACACGAATTCAGGTTCTCTAATACCGGAAAATCAGCTATTGCCATAACAGGCCTGTCAGTCTGTTGCGGCTGTGAAGCCAAGTTAACGACCACGCAACAAGAAGTTATTCCACCGGGTCAAAGTGGAACGGTTCTTGTCACCTGCACCCTGCCGCGATACGAAGGACCGTTTGAAAAGGTAATTACATTACATACCGGTGCACCGGATACAGAGTCAATTCCCTTGTCCATAAAAGGTATGATAAAAAAAGATGTTGTTGTCATTCCATCTTCTGTTTTTTTCGATACTTTAAAAAAAGAGGAAACCTCACAAAAACGACTGCGGGTGCTTCAAATGTCAAACCATCGGCTGAGCATCAACAAAGTTGAAGCTGATCCAAACCTATATGCCATTGAATTTACACGCTTTGATAACCGCAACCACAGAGGGTATGATGTTACTATAGAATTTTCGGCCAATGTGCCTGTAGGTATCTATAGTGATGTGATCACTATTTATACCAATGATAAAAGAAGATCTAAAATTGATGTGCCTATCATTGCCCAAGTAGTTGAGTAAAAATATAGCGTTACCAAATGAAGGAGGGGATTAAAACATGAAAAAAGCTGCCATTGGCCCATGGTACGTTCTATTTATTTTTATTTTATTGATTTCCATCAGTTATGCTGCTGAAGTGGTGGTTTACACCTCTGTGGATCAGATATTTTCCCAACCTATTCTTAAGGATTACGAGAAGCAGACCGGTGTGACCCTCAAGGCGGTTTATGACGTGGAAGCGGCCAAAACCACCGGCCTGGTCAACCGGCTTATTGCTGAGAAAAACAAACCGTGTTGTGATGTATTCTGGAATTCGGAAATCGGAAAGACGATTGTGCTGAAGCAAAAAGATGTATTGGCCCCCTATGTCTCGGCCTCTGCAAAGGAAATACCGCCGTTTCTGGTGGATCAGGACAAGTGCTGGACCGGTTTTGCCGCTCGGGCGCGGGTGTTGGTCTATAACACTCAGATGCTTAAAGAAAGCGAGTTGCCGGAATCAATCTTCGAACTCACAGAACCTAAATGGCGAGGCAAGGTGGCCATGGCTTATCCGCTATTCGGCACCGCAGCCACCCATACCGCTGCCATGTTTACCACCTTCGGTAAGGAAAAGGCCAAAAACTACCTGAAGGCTCTCAAGGCCAATGATCTGGTGATTGTAGATGGCAACTCAGTGGTACGGGATCTGGTGGTTGAGGGCCGCTACCCTCTAGGGATTACCGACACCGATGACGTCAATGTGGCTATTCAGGCCGGCAAGCCGGTAAAAATGATCTACCCGGATAAAACCGGTTTTGGAACTCTTCTCATCCCCAATACCGTGGCTCTGATTAAAAATGCACCCCACCCACAAGAAGGTAAGAAGCTTATTGATTACTTATTGAGCAAGGAAATCGAAAGTAAACTCGCCTTCAGCGAATCAGCCAACATGCCGGTTCGAGATGGCGTCAAAACGCCCCCCCATGTGTCGGCCTATTCCAGCATCAAGGCTATGGAACTGGATTATTGCCAGGTTGCCGATACTATGCCTGAAGCGGCTCGGTTCTGTCAAAGCGTTTTTGTTCGCTGATAGCCATGGCTCCGCCGCGTTTTTTTACTTCGGCAATGATCGGCAGTTTTGTCATTGTTGCCATCTTGCCGTTGGTATATATGGTCGTTATGCCCTTTGGGGAGAGTGCGGCGCCGACAAGCCTTTTGGACACCTTCGAAAACCGGCATCTTTTATGGGCCGCCAACAGTCTGATGATTGCAACCGGGACTTGCCTGTCTGCACTGGTTTTAGGAGCCGGTATCGCCTTTCTTGTTTGCAGAACCCACATGACAGGGGGCAGATGGCTCGGCTATGTTTTTATTCTTCCCCTGCTCATTCCACCGTATATTCATGCCATCGTATGGGCACACTTAAGCCCGCTGTTAGAATCTTCGATAGGATTTGATGTTCACAGTATCGCTGGGGTCATTTTCGTTTTAACGTTGGCCTATTTTCCATTTGTGACCATGACCACCATGGCCGGTTTAAAATCCATCGACCGCAATAAGGAAGAAGCGGCCTTAAGTGTTTACAGGCCCATCAATGTGCTCGGACGGGTCACCTTGCCGCTATGTTTACCGAATATGCTTTCCGGTGGGGTCTTTGTTTTTGTTTTTTCGATTATAAATGTGGGAGTTGCCGACATTTTGCGCGTCAGGGTTTATCCATTGGAAATTTTTATTCAATTCAGTGCGTTTTTTGATACCTGGAAAGCCACATTATTGTCCTTTCCCATGACGGCTTTGACACTGATCCTGATCTTTGCTCAGCGCCGGTATATGGGGGATCGATCTTACGTGCATATCGGGGGCGGTGAAAAAATGCAAATTCGTTTTAATTTGGGACGCGCGGAGATTTTCTGCCAGCTTGCCTGTATGGGTATTATCGGATGTTCCGTTATGGTTCCCATCACAACTTTGTTGGTAAAGGCCGGTGGTGTTGCAACCTATTTACGAGTGCTGGATTCTTCGGTAAAGCCGATTTTATTGAGCTTCTCGGTAGCGGCTGTAGCGGCTGTTTTCACCACGATATTGGGCGGTGGGTTGGGATATCTTCAGCATCGGTTGGGAAAATTTGAGCAGATGCTACTTGCCCTGCTGGTATTTGTACCCTTTGCCGTTCCTGCTACTACCATGGGAATCGGCTTGATCGGTGTATGGAATCGCTATCCCCTGCACTGGATTTACGGAAGCATGGTCATCATGATCATTGCCCACATGGCTCGTTTCACTCCCTATGCGACCGCGGTCATCCAATCCGGAATAGGGCAGGTCAGTGCCCGATTGGAAGAGGCAGCAGTTTTGTCCGGGGCTGGTTTTGTTTCCATTCTTTTAAATATTGTGACTGGGCTGACCCGGCGACATCTGGTGGTTGCAGCCTTTATCGTTTTTATCCTGGCTTTCGGCGAATTGGGAACCACTTTGCTGATCAGTCCGCCCGGGGTTGAAACGGTTCCGGTAAAAATATATAATTTGATGCACTATGGGGCGGAAGAGATGGTCGCCGCCTTGTGTATCATTCTGATGGTGATTATTTTTTTAATTTCTTCGGTATTTTTATGGATACTGCGAAAATAGACCTATAGACGAGTGGTAATGATTGAGATTAAAAATATATCAAAGATGATTCAAGGTAAAGAGGTCTTGGAAAATGTTACCTTGAATATTGAAAAAGACCGTATTCTAGCATTGATTGGTCCCTCCGGGTGTGGTAAAACCACGCTTCTTCGCCTGGTCGCCGGGTTCGAAGTGCCGGATGAAGGCAGCATAACCATTGACGGCATTCAGGTTGGTGGCTCAAATTATGTTCTGCCCCCTCGCAAACGACAATTGGCCATGATTTTCCAAGACCTTGCTCTATGGCCCCATATGACGGCACTCCAGCATCTGGAGTATGTCATCCGACAAAAAAAACATCAAAACAATAACTTTGCCGATAAAATCAGTAGTCTTCTGGACGCCGTCAACCTAAATGGTCATTCCGATCGTTATCCACATCAGCTTTCAGGTGGTGAACAGCAGCGTCTGGCCATTGTGCGCGCGTTGGCCCAGGACCCCAAGTATCTGTTGATGGACGAACCATTCAGCAATCTTGATCCGATTTTAAAAGAAGAGCTGGAATTGTTCATCTCTCGCATTCAGTCCGAATCGGCAATCGGCATTGTGTATGTAACCCACAACATCAAGGACCTTGAACGAATAACCGATCAGATAGCGGTCATGCAAAACGGTAGGTTGATTCAGATCGGCAATAAAGAAGACGTTTTCAGAAATCCGGCCAACCGGTTTGTAGAAAAAATACTAGGAATCTAATGCATGATGAAAGTAAACCGTACCGGTTTTTATACATTTTCAATAGTTATGGGTATTGTATTTTTATTGATATGTCCCACTTCCGCAGTGTGTGAGTCACCCGATTCCGTCTTTTCTACTTGGGATATTTTTGAAGTGGATAAAATCGCTTCCATCTGGCTGATCAAGCGATTTGTGGATTCGGAGGCTCGCATCAAACTCTTTCCCAAGGGGGATATTATTACGGAAGGAATTCCCTTCGACACACCCGACGCAAAATTTCGCCGGTATCACAATATTTCGACCTATGAGATGATCAGAAGACACTATAAGATTAATGACACGCGATGCTGCTATATTTCCAAAATCGTGCATGATATAGAGATCAACACTTGGGAAAAGAAGGTGATGGTTGAGTCCAGATCGGTTATAGATGCCGTTTCTAATATAATTAACGGTTCTTCCTCTTCTGAGGAAATTATAACTAAGGGCTTGAATTATTTCGATGAATTGTATAAAAATTGACATCTACTATACCTTTTAATCTTCACATTTGTATTTAAACTTTTTACATTGCCGTCTATACTCTTAAATCTATGTAAGTCAGAATGGATTGACAAAGGCCAACCTTCAAAGGCGTTGGTTACGGATTTAAGGAATAGAAAATGATAAAAAAAAAGCGTTTGATTTGGAAACTCTACCCTTCTTATCTTCTGATCACATTGATTGCACTGGTAACCGTAGGATGGTATGCCTCTGTTTCTTTCAGGTATTTCTTTTTTGAACAGAGTGCGGCGGATCTAAAAACCCGAGCGCTTCTTATAGCCCAATTGATTGAAAATCACCTCTCACCCCTAAATGCAGATCAAATCGATATTATTTGCAAAGAAATTGGGAAAGCTTCATCTACCCGTATTACAATCATGCTTCCTTCCGGTAGAGTTGTTGGTGATTCTCTAACAATTCCTGATACTATGGATAATCATGCCGATCGACCTGAAATGATTGCAGCCTTAAAAAAAGGCTTAGGGATTTCAACTCGATACAGCCGAACCCTAGAAAAAAACGTCAAGATCCTGTATGTAGCGATTCCATTGAAAATTAACACTCAAATTATGGCTGTCGCCAGACTTTCAGTACCCGTAACTTTGATTGAGAAAAAATTAAAGGGCATTCAAATCAGAATTGCTTTTGCAGGGGTTTTAATTGCATTGCTGGCTGCTTTTATCAGTTGGGTCGTTTCTCGGCGGATTAGTCGTCCGGTTGAAGATATAAAAGCAGGCGCTAAACGTTTTGCCCAAGGAGACTTGAAGCACAGATTACAAATCAAGGATTCAGAAGAAATTGCAAGCCTATCGGAAATGCTGAATCAAATGGCAGCCAAACTTGATGACCGTATTCAAACCACCACCCGTCATCGCAATGAGCTTGAGACGGTTCTTTTAAACATGCTGGAAGGCATCATCGCGGTGGATAAAAATGAACGAATCATTAGTATAAACCGGGCAGCCCTTCACATGTTTGATATTCATCCATCACAACTTCAGAACCGTTTGCTTCAAGAAATTGTTAGAAATTTTGAATTGGAGCAACTTATCAAAAAGACCCTCTCTAGTGAAAGACCCATAGAAGGTGACATTATTTTATATCAAAAAAGTGAAAGAATTCTTCACGCACATACCACCATGCTTAGAGATACCAATGACAAGCTAATTGGTGCGCTGGTGGTAATGAATGACGTTACCCAACTCAGGCGGCTTGAAAACATGCGGCGTGATTTTGCAGCCAATGTTTCACATGAAATCAAAACTCCATTAACCGCAATAAAAGGATTTGTTGAAACCCTGTGCCACGGTGCGGTAACGGATCCGGCTCAATATCGACACTTCCTCGCTATTATCGAAAAGCATGTCAACCGTTTGGCCGCTATTATTGAAGATCTCATGAATCTTTCAAGAATCGAACAGAGCGATGAAAAGAAAGAAATTCGAATTAAGGAAAATTCAATCCGGACTGTGATTCAAAATGCTATTCAAATCTGTAGGCCTCAAGCCATGGGAAAAGACATAGAGCTTGTTCTGAACTGCGATGAAGAAGTGACCGCCAAAATAGACCCACCGCTTATTGAACAGGCGATTGTGAACCTCATAGACAATGCAATCAAATACAGTGGGGTTAAAAGTGAAATTCAAGTGGAAGTAAGTTTGGAAGAAACTGATGTTACGATCAGTATCAAAGACCATGGAGTTGGAATTGCTAAAAAACATCTGCCGCGACTTTTTGAAAGATTTTACCGCGTCGATAAAGCCCGCAGCCGTAAATTGGGTGGCACCGGCCTGGGACTAGCCATTGTCAAGCATATCGTTCAAGCACATGGCGGTTTTGTAACAGTTGATAGTATACTAGAAAAAGGAAGTGTTTTTAAAATTCACTTGCCAAAGATAAAATGACAATCCGTGTATTTTATTATGGTGTGACTAAAGAAAAAAAATTATCCGAACTGTTGTAGGTATTGACATAATTTTTTAGCTCCCATTTTTAAAGGCCCGCTATTATCAATCACAAAATCTGCGTGTGGTAAATCTTTATGTTGAAATGCACGCTTTACACGTTCCCGGAATACGGGATCATTTTCAAATTCTCGTCCTCGTCCTTTGATTCTCTTCACCGATACTTCAACGGGTACGTTTACATAGATGACTTTAGCTTCGGGAATTTTCTTGCGCACTTCGGGTATAACCTCCCGGCTGACATTGACCATTGTATGTTCACCCTTATTGAGCCAAGTTACGATTTCCGCCGGTATCCCATAATCAAGGTCATAGGTATGCCATGTTAGGCAAAATTTGCCTTCTTCATTCAATTTTTTAAATTCTTCCGGAGTTACCGAAATAAATGGCTCGGTTCGATGAGGAGAGCGGGTAATATAGCGCTTGGGAATACGAAATGGCTTTTTATCTTTAGGCCACATGTCCAAGACTTCTTGAATAAGTGCATCTTTCCCGGAGCCGGAATTGCCGACGATAAGAAATAGCTGGCCTCTATTTTCCATAGCATCGATGTCTTTATAAATTTTACAAAAATAGGTTTGGATTCATTTTTGAATTTTTATCAAATTACGTGACCGTATAAGATCTTTACCTTAATTTTTTTATATACGGTCATTAAATGGTCATTACCTGACTATCAGAATCATCTATTTACATCGGTTCAACAACACATTTGCTTAAGGGAAAAAGTCCTGCTTGGTGTGAGGTTAAAAAATTTGACTTCAGCTTATAAACTTTGTTAATTATAAATACAGTATACGATTTCAGATGTCTCGGAAGCTAATGGAAAGCGGCCATCTATTTACCCTCTAACATCATCTTGGATGAGAAAGTGATGAATGGATTATGAAAATTAATGCAACCGTTAAACTAGCTCAAAAGTTGTTGATAGAATTGATCCGAGCCAACCGTATCACTTTTTTGATCAATCAACCCGGAAATAGAGCAGACAGACAATTATTTGTGACCGATATGATCGTCAATGACAATGAAGGCAGAGAAGATTTGCAAATATCCTTAGATAAAGAACCTCTTACAAAAGCTGAATTGGAAACCGTTCTATCGACTGATAATTAAAAACACCGGATTGTACAACATATTGAATAAGATACTATGATTCATACCATTAGGAAACGTAATGTTCAACGAGATATATGATATTGTAATTTTAGGCTCAGGACCTGCAGGGATTCAGGCCGCAATCCATGCTTCACGATCGAAGGTAAAAGTACTTGTCATCGGTAGAGAATACAAATCAAGTCTTTTTAAAGCCCATATCGAGAACTACTGCTGTCTCAACGCAATTTCAGGAGAAGAACTGCTCAAGGCGGGTATCGAACAGGCATCAAAATCCGGAGTTAATTTTCTCAATGAAGACGTTATAAAGACTTCAAAAGAAGGCGACCTATTTCTAATCAGCACCGAAAGCCGACACGCTATTAAGACACGATCCCTTATCCTGGCAATGGGCGTGATACGCAACCGTTTAGGAGTACCGGGTGAAAAAGAATTTATCGGTAAGGGTGTCAGTTACTGTGTCGATTGCGATGCCCGCTTCTTTAAGAATGAAAAAGTTGCGGTGATTGGTAATGAGTCTGCCGCTATTGACGGGGCGCTGACTCTTCTTTTTTATGCCGAAGAAGTCCATTTAATTGCAGACAAACTGAAAGTTTCGAAACTGCTTGAATATCAAGTCCGAAAATCAGCCGTGCATGTCCATTTAGGGCATAAAGTTAAGCAGATTGTAGGCACGAATAAGGTTAAGGAATTGATTTTGGAAAACGGGCGGAAAATAGAAATAGACGGCGTCTTTATCGAAACCGGTGCGAAAGGAGCGGTCGAGATAGCTGCCACGCTGGGCGTGGCATTAGACGAAGAAAAATTTCAATATATTGTCACAGACAAACAACAGCAGACTAATATCAAAGGAATTTACGCTGCAGGCGATATCTGCGGACCGCCGTGGCAGATGGCAAAAGCCGTTGGCGAAGGTTGTGTGGCCGGGCTGGCTGCCGCAGAGTATGCGAAAAAGCTCCATTGATCGCTTTATATTTAAATTTAAAGAAAAAGCTTCCAAGCTTTAATTTCATTTTTCATACAAAAAAGCTGTAGATTTTAATCTATCAAATTAAGCTCTATTTTTTTCTTCTCATATCTTTTTTATCAATTTCTAATTTTTTCTTAACTCGTCGCTAACATTAAAGGGTTATCTTCTCAAAAAATTAAAAAATGTTAATTTGATGAAAAATCAAACTAAAAGGTGGTATTTATTTCGTCGGTTGGTAATAAAAGGGGGTGAATATTAGTATGTTAACAAAGACCTAACCGTTTGCTAACTTAAATTTAACAATTCAGTGTCAAAATAAAATATTTTAAATTGGAGGTAAAAAGGATATGAAAAAGAATAGTTATTTTATAACGGCAATTTTGCTGACAATATTTTTTATGACAAATATTGCAATGGCAGGCAACCTCGTGATCAAGGGCTCAACTACGGTATTGCCGATTGCTCAGCAAGTGGCCGAAGCCTATATGATAGATCATCCGGATGTAAAGATTTCGATTTCCGGGGGCGGATCAGGCAATGGAATGAAAGCCGTCATCGATGGGACCACGGATATAGGAAACGCATCTCGTTTCATCAAAAGCAAAGAGATTGAACTGGCATTGGAAAGAGGTGCCTATCCCGTTCCTTTCAGAATTGCCTATGATTGCATTATACCGGTTGTCCATCCAAGCAATACAATCGATAATATCACGTTGGAAAATCTTAAAGCAATTTATGAAGGCAAGATTAAAAACTGGAACGAGCTGGGCGGCCCGGATAGAAAAATCGTGGTTATATCCCGAGATACTTCATCGGGTACTTACGAAGTCTGGGAAGATAAGGTGATGAATAAGGAAAGAGTTTACCCGGGTGCATTGTTGCAGGCTTCCAATGGTGCCGTAGTGCAGGCGATTTCAAAGAATCAAAATGCAGTCGGGTATGTTGGGATCGCGTATCTGAACGAGAGTCTGAAAGCTTTGAAAGTAAATGGAGTTGAAGGGTCTGAAGCGACGACTCTGAACGGCACATATCCAATCAGTCGACCACTTTTTATGTTTACCCGGAATTGGCCTATAGGAGACACGCTCAATTTTATTAACTTCATTCTAAATCCTCAGAAAGGGCAAAAACTTGTAAAAAGTTCGGGTTTTGTTCCCCTTTATTAATTGTTTTTGTTTTAAAGTCGACCTAATATTCTGCTTCGGAAGCCCGGCATGTTAAGGCTTCCGAAGCGTTTGCCGACCAATTCGGCATTTATTGATAACCAATAAAGAGGAAACCATATGGCAATTCGCCGTCAACTGAAAGAACAATGGATGCGAGTTTTCTTTTTTTGTTTCGCTTTAGCATCTATTCTGATTCTTTCCATGATTGTCGTCTTTCTTTTCATGGAAGGCCTACCGATTTTCAGCAAGGTTTCCGTAAAAGATTTTCTTCTAGGTATCTATTGGTATCCAACATCGGACCCGCCTGATTTCGGAATCTTACCCCTGATTATTGCCTCACTGTCGGTCACTTTTTTTTCCGCACTCTTGTCCATACCGCTGGGAGTGATGACTGCCGTTTACCTTGCCGAAATAGCCGGCAGGAGGCTTAGAGAAGTGATCAAACCCATTGTTGAACTATTGGCAGCACTTCCGTCGGTCGTCATCGGCTTTTTCGGAATGGTTGTCGTCAGCCCATTTCTTCAAGACTTTTTCGGTCTTTCCACGGGTCTAAATCTTTTCAATGCAGCTTTGATGTTAGCGTTTATGTCAATTCCAACGATTTGCAGTTTATCCGAGGATGCGATTTACAGCGTACCGGTGGAATTGAAAGAAGCTTCTTTGGCTCTGGGTGCTACGCATCTGGAAACAATTTTTCGCGTAATTCTGCCCGCCTCCATATCCGGTATTGCCACGGCCGTTATTTTAGGGATGTCCAGAGCGATCGGAGAAACAATGGTCGTCCTGATGGTTGCCGGTGGAGCAGCCATGATCCCCACATCGATCTTTGATCCGGTAAGGCCTTTGCCGGCCAGTATTGCTGCTGAAATGGCCGAAGCTCCATTTCGCGGGGATCATTATTATGCTCTTTTTGCCACGGGTATTGTTCTTTTTTTCTTCACTTTTCTTTTTAATATTCTGGCAGATTACATATCTCATAAATACAGGCAGGTAGGAGCTGCGACACTTTAAAAAATGAAAAAAAAACCTAAAGTCCGATTGATTTTTCCCGGGCGTCGTAAATTTTTTCAGAATTTTATTTTTGTGCTCTTCAGACTAGCGGCCGTTATTAATGGGCTGGCCTTGCTTATCATTGTTTATTTTATGATTGCAAATGGTTGGCAGGCAATTAACTGGGAATTTTTGACACAACCACCAAAGGAAGCAATGACCCGTGGGGGTATACTTCCGTGCATTATCGGAACGCTTTATCTCAGCTTAGGGGCAATGCTGATTGCTTTTCCGATCGGGGTGGCCTCCGCCGTCTATCTGAACGAATATGCTCAGCCGAGTCGCATCTTACGAATTATTCGCTTGGGCATTAACAATCTTGCCGGAGTGCCTTCGGTTGTTTTCGGTCTTTTTGGTCTTGCTTTTTTCGTTGTCTGGTTAAAATTCGGAATTAGCCTTCTTGCCGGGGCGTTGACTCTAGCGGCCATGACACTGCCGGTAATTATCGGTGCCACCGAAGAAGCCTTAAAGGCGGTTCCTAACACCTACCGGGAAGCTTCACTAGGACTTGGGGCTACAAAATGGCAAACTATTTTAAGGGTAGTTTTGCCGACGGCCCTGCCCGGTATTTTAACGGGAGCAATTCTCAGTATCAGTCGAGCTGCAGGGGAAACGGCTCCCATCATGTTTACCGCCGCCGTCTTTTATACACCTCAACTGCCGACTTCCCTATTTGATGAAATCATGGCTTTGCCCTATCATATTTATGTTTTATCCACGGCGGGTACGGAAATTGAAACCACGCGTCATCTGCAATATGGTACCTCTTTGGTGTTGATTGCCCTGGTTTTGGGATTAAATCTGATCGCGATTATTTATCGCGCCCGACTTCAAAGACGCATGCAATAAATCAAAATATTTTCTTATCAAAATTATTTTTGATATTAAAGGGAGTTATACAAGAGGTTTTAATAAATGGATGCCGGTCCCAAAATGACCATAAAAAATTTGAATTTCTATTATGGAAATTTCCAGGCTTTATACGACATTTCTCTCGATATCTTTCCTAACCAGGTGACTGCATTTATTGGACCGTCGGGCTGCGGTAAAAGCACATTTCTGCGATGCATGAACCGGATGAACGATCTAATATCCGTCAGCCGCGTGGAAGGCGAAATTTTACTTGATGAAAAAAATATCTATGATCCGGCAGTGGATGTCGTCACCCTTCGAAGCCGCATAGGTATGGTATTTCAAAAACCCAATCCATTTCCCAAGAGTATTTTTGAAAATGTGGCTTATGGTCTCAGGGTAAACGGGATTAAAGATAAAACCTTCATTATTAACCGGGTGGAAGAAACCTTGAAACAAGCGGCTCTCTGGGATGAAGTCGAAGATAGATTAAATGATTCGGCCCTGAGCTTATCAGGAGGTCAGCAGCAGCGCCTGTGTATCGCCCGTGCGCTGGCGGTAAGGCCCGAAGTCCTTCTAATGGATGAACCGGCTTCTGCACTGGATCCGATTGCCACCCAAAAAATTGAAGAATTAATTCAGCAATTAAAGCAATCTCTTACCATCATCATTGTTACCCATAATATGCAACAAGCCGCTAGAGTTTCCGATATTACCGCTTTTTTTTATCTGGGAAAACTCATTGAGATTGATGAAACCGATATGCTTTTTACCCGACCGCAACTCAGACAAACCGAAGATTACATTACCGGACGTTTCGGATAAGAATTGAGGTTATTATTATGCCAATGCGTTTGCATAAAGAACTTGAGAAAATGAAAAAGATGATCCTCTCCCTGGGTACCATGGTAGAGGAACGGGTTTTTATGGCTATTAGAGCCATTAATGAAAAAGATCCTGAGATTGCAAAAATAATTATTAAATCCGACTATGAAATCGATAACATGGAAGTGGAAGTCGAAGAAGAATGTTTAAAAATCTTGGCGTTGCATCAACCGGTTGCAGTGGATCTTCGCTTTCTGATTGCTATAATCAAAATCAATAATGACTTGGAAAGAATTGCAGATGAAGCTGTCAATATCGCCAAGCGGATGGAAATTCTCACACAATATGAAAACCTTGATTTCGCTTTCGATTTTTCTTTCATGGCGGAAAAAGCCGCCGCAATGCTTAAAAAAAGCCTGGATGCCCTCGTAAACTTAGACCCTGAACTAGCTTTTGAGGTTTGTAGACTTGATGATGAAATCGACAAACTTGACTATGAAGTTTATGGTATGGTAAAAAATACGATCGGTAAAGATTGCGAGCATGTAGAATTTTATATCAGCAAATTATTAATTTCACGTTATCTTGAACGTATTGCGGACCATGCAACCAATATTGCCGAAGAGGTTATCTATCTAATTCAAGGTGAAATCATTCGACACGGTCATTACTAACATTTGCTGGAGGAAAGATATCATGAAAGTCCTAATTCTCTATTATTCAAAAAGCGGCAATACAAAAAAACTCGCCGAAGCGATTACTAAAGGAGTTGAACAAGTGGATGGTGTCGAGGCGGTCTTAAGAGATACGGATAACATTACCAAGGAAGATTTCTTGTCCTCGGAAGGCATCATTGCGGGTTCACCCGTATATTTCGGCGTTATGGCTGCACAGCTGAAAAAAGTCTTCGATGATTATGTGGGAATTCGAAATAAAATGGAAGGGAAAGTCGGGGCGGCTTTTGCTACTGCCGGAGACCCTTCAGGCGGTAAAGAAACTACGATGATGTCCATTATCCAGGTGTTACTGATCTACGGCATGGTCATTGTCGGCGATCCTATTTCAGCTACGGGTCATTACGGCGTATCATGTGTCGGATCGCCGGATAAAAATTCTGATAAAAATGCAATGAAGCTTGGCCGAAGGGTAGCGGAATTAGTCAAAAAGATCAGAGGATAACAGATACCTTTTACGTCCTACACATTTTTTAAAGCATTGACATAAAACTTCTTTATATATTCTCTAACCATTCGTATGGCCGAAAATTTGGGGGCATTCGATTTGATGGATTCCTTCATAATTCTTACCCAATCCCGTCGGATTCCGTCGGCAGAGACCTTGTAGTATTTTGGAATAACCTCATTTTCCAAAATATTATAGATGGCTTCGGCATCGCTTTGGTTCCGGTTACCTTCGATTTCCTCCAGACCGAATGCCCAGCCGTTTTTCCCATTAAACCCCTCACACCACCAGCCATCCAAAATGCTCAGGTGAGGTACCCCATTGAGAGCGGCCTTCATGCCGCTGGTTCCGCAGGCTTCCATCGGTGGAAGCGGGTTGTTCAGCCAGACGTCCACCCCGTGGACCATATATTGTGCAAATTGTTCCCCATAATTTTCCAGAAAAGCAATTCTTCCCGCCATTGCGGGATCCCGCGTCGCATTAAATACTTTTTGAAGAATTCGTTTGCCGGGGTCATCTGCGGGATGAGCCTTGCCGGCAAATATGATTTGTATAGGACGCCAGCGGTCATTTAAAAGTCGCTTCAACCTTTCAATATCATAAAAAATCAGATCCGCTCGCTTGTAAGTTGCAAAACGCCTGGCAAAACCGATCGTCAGAACGGAAGGATCCAGGAGTGCACCACCGGCTAGAACTATAGACGCACTGACCTGATTGTTGGTCCAGCGCTGGCGTGAGCGCTCCCTAATAGCATCGATCAATTTAATCTTTAACCAGTAGTGGGTTTTCCACAATTCATCATCCGGAATTTCATCGATCATCTCCCAAATAAACGGATTATCATGATCATCCAGCCAATTCGGGTAAAGATATTTATTAAAAAGAAGTTCCAAGCGTGGCTCGATCCACTTGGGCACATGAACTCCATTGGTCACATAATCAATCGGCACCTTATCCTGGGGCAGGTCGGGCCAGAGACTTTGCCACATTTGACGAGTTACTTCCGCATGCCTTTTGCTGACGGCATTACAGTAGCCTGACATCCTTAAGGCGAAAGCGGTCATATTAAAGCCGGCATTCGGATCATTCGGATGAATCCCCAATTTAAGAAAACGATCATGGTCTAGTCCCAGGGCCGGCCAATAGGAATTGAAGTATTTTTCCATCAAGTGAAACGGAAAAACATCATGTCCGGCAGGAACCGGCGTGTGGGTGGTAAAAACAGTGGTTGTCTTAACCTGCTGTAAAGCTTCTTCATAAGTCTTTCCGGCTTGGACTTGATCTCTGATCCTTTCCAACAACGCAAAAGCCGGATGCCCTTCATTCAAATGTAGTATGGAGCGCTTAATCCCCAGTGTTTCCAACACTTCAGACCCGCCGATGCCGAGAACAATTTCCTGTCGTAGGCGCTGTTCGATATCTCCGGAATAAAGATGAGCCGATATCGTCCGGTTCCAAGGATCATTTATTTCAATATCCGTATCCATCAGGTAAAGCGGCACTCGACCCACATCAATTTTCCAGACAGCCACATACAAGGGGGGTTCGATCAATGGGACTTTAACAGTGAGCTGCTGACCATCGTCGCCCAGGACCCGAATAATAGAGGACGCATCGCGGTCCAGAATTTGATCTATATTTTCCTGCCAACCATCTTCACGAATCCGTTGAAGAAAATATCCCTCCGGATACATAAAACCGACAGCCGTCAAAGGTACGCTTAGATCACTGCAGGCCTTGATGAAATCACCGGCCAGAAAACCCAATCCACCCGCATAAAAAGGTATCGAATGGTGTAGGCCGTACTCTGCTGAGAAATAGGCGATGGAATGGATCTCAGGATCCACGATGTCATTTAAGATGCGGCATTCTTTTTCCTTAATTTCTTTTCGAAATTTAGAAAGAACGACGTTGTAACGTCGTAAATAGTCCGTATCTTCGGCAGCTGATTCCAAAAGTTCGCTTGGTAGATCACTGAGCATCTTTACCGGATTATGCCTGCTTTCCTTCCAGGTCTGTCGGTCGATCATTTTAAATATCATCCGGGCAGCCGGATGCCAACTCCACCAAAGATTTGCAGCGATCTCTCCAAGTCCTTCCAAGCGTGGGGGTAACTTGCGAAATATATTTTTTTTTATTTCCATATTCTAATTCCATCTAAAATTATAGGTAAATACAAAAAAATCCCATTTTGACAATAAAACGAATCGCTATGAATCAAATAATTTTTGTAAATTTAAGACAACCGATTCTTGACATCCATACTGGTTGTTTTTATTATGCTCCGTTTTCAAGCAATGTATTTTCTGGTTTGATTAAAATTTTTGATTATTACACGCTATTGATTAACAATAGATCTATCCAATCTTTATATTATGACATCAAATAAAAAAGTTCGGGCCTTAGGTCTTTCTTCCGGTGGTCTTGATAGTATACTCGCTGCTTTGGTTTTGTACAAACAGAGAATAGAAATTGAATGGATAACTTTTGAAACACCATTCTTTTCATCCGAAAAAGCCGAAAAGGCATCTCGAATTACAGGTATACCGATTATCATCAAGAATATCACCCCTGTCTATCTTGAAATGCTCAAAAATCCACCTTGCGGTTACGGTAAATACATGAATCCCTGTTTGGACTGTCATGCCTTAATGTTCAGACTCGCCGGTGATATAATGAAACAAAAAGGATTCGATTTTCTTTTCAGTGGCGAAGTACTCGGACAACGTCCGATGTCTCAGACAAAACCGTCCCTGCGTTACGTGGAAAAGCATTCCGGATTTGACGGCTATATCCTGCGTCCTTTGAGTGCAAAAAAACTGCCTGAAACGATTCCTGAAAAACAAGGGTTAGTCAACAGAGAGTTATTGCTCGATATTTCAGGCAGATCACGCAAAAAACAGATAAAATTGGCCGAAGAATTCGGCATTCATAAATATCCGGCTCCTGCGGGTGGTTGTCTTCTGACTGATAAAGGATATTCCAATCGTTTGAAAGACCTCTTTGAACACCAAAGCGCCTTGACCGAAAAAGAACTTGAATTGTTAAAATACGGACGCCATTTTCGCGTCGACATCAAAACGAAAATAATAATCGGACGGACGAAAATCGAGAATCAAAATCTTATCAAATATTATGATGCGACCACGGATGTGTTGATCAAAGTTAAAGATTTTCCAGGGCCTTTAGCTTTGCTTCCTCAAAAAAGCGGCATTGAAAATATCAGTCTGGCCGCATCCCTGTGTATCGGTTATAGTAAAGCACCAAACAACGAGCCGACCGAGGTCCTCATTTGCACCCCCGACGGGCCCAACACCCTAAAATTAATTGGAATCACTTCCTCGGAAATCAAGGGCTTGATTCTATGAAACTTGCTTTGGCCCTTAACTGGCCGCAGGCGGCTGAGATATCTTGCCCTTTGCTATAGCGAATGACAGCCGTATAATTATTTTCCATCAAGATGTCCTGAAAATTACGGATAACAGATTCATCAGACCTTTTGTAATCGCAGTCTTTATATTCATTGAAAGGAATCAGATTGATCTTGGCCTTTATCGGCCGAAGTAATTTTGCAAGGCACCTCGCATCATCGGTACTATCATTCATTCCGCGAATTAAAATATACTCAAATGTAATTCTACGCCGAGGACTTAATTTATAGCTGCGGCAAGCATCCAGCAGATTTTCGATCGGATACTTTTTGTTTATCGGCATCAACAGACTGCGGATCTTGTTATTTGTTGCATTTAATGATATTGCAAGGTTAATGTTTGTATCCCGGCCCAAATCAGCAAGTTTGGGAACCAAACCGGCTGTTGAAAGCGTCACCTTACGACTTGAAAATTTTAATCCGAATTCACTGTCTGTGATGATTTTAAGCGCATGGATCACATTTTTATAATTTGCCAAGGGTTCACCCATTCCCATAAAAACAATATTGGAAAGGGGCATGGATGAGCCCAAATCTTTTTGAATATCTCGAATTTGAGCGACAATCTCACTTGTTGTCAGATTGCGGATAAAACCGTTTTTAGCGGTAAGACAAAAAGTGCAGCCCTGAGCGCAGCCAACCTGACTTGAAATGCAAAGCGTATAGTGATTTTTTTCAGGAATCAGAACCGTTTCAATACAATTTCCATCTTCTAACTTAAAAAGGTATTTTTTGGAACCATCCTGGGAAGTTTCCAAACTTATCTTTTCGAGGCGATTGATTGTAAAATAATTTGCAAGCAGGTTTCTTACATCTTTGCTGAGATCGGACATGATATCAAAAGTGTCCGCCTGGTGGGAATAGATCCATTTTAAAACTTGTCCGGCACGATAAGATTTTATGCCATGGGCATCCAGCCGGGCAACAAGCTCATCTTTGCTCAGGTCATTGACATTTATCTTTTTTAATTTAGGTTTCATTTTTCTTGACATAGCATGAAATAGATATTAAATTCAATGATTTTAATTGCCAATGAATTTAATGAGTGAGGCTATGTTTGATAATTTAAGTGATCGGCTGAATATCATCTTTAAAAAGCTCAAAGGCCATGGTAAATTAACTGAAAAGAACATTGAAGAAGGCTTACGAGAAGTTCGAATGGCTTTGCTGGAAGCCGATGTTCATTACAAAGTGGTTAAACAATTTATCGCGGATATAAAGCAACGGGCACTTGGGCAGGAAGTCATGGCAAGCCTTACGCCCGGCCAGCAGGTCATAAAGATAGTAAATGAAGAGCTGACAAAGGTGATGGGCAGCCGCCATGAAGACTTGAATATTTCAGGTG
This sequence comes from Desulfobacterales bacterium, assembly GCA_016931455.1. Classification (GTDB taxonomy): domain Bacteria; phylum Desulfobacterota; class Desulfobacteria; order Desulfobacterales; family JAHDSC01; genus JAFGES01. The sequence continues at coordinate 136,705 of JAFGES010000054.1, forward strand.
CGGCGCCTGTTTCAATTATGTTGGTTGGATTGCAGGGGTCCGGTAAAACGACAACAGCCGGTAAGCTTGCTGTTTTGTTAAGGAAAAAGGGAAGAAAACCTTACCTGGTTCCGGCAGATGTCTATCGGCCTGCTGCGATCGACCAGCTCAAAAAACTCGGCGAGCAACTGGCGGTTCCTGTATTCCCGTCCAATCCGGAGATGGATCCGGTGCAAATTTGTCAAACGGCCAGAGCATTCGCACAAAAAGATGGATGCGACACACTGCTTCTCGATACAGCCGGACGTCTCCATATCGATGAGGAGCTGATGGCAGAGCTTTGCCGTATTAGAGATGAAGTGAAACCATCCGATATTTTGCTTGTAGCTGATGCCATGACAGGGCAAGATGCCGTCAATATCGCCGGCTCTTTTGACAAGATGCTCAATATCGGCGGGATTGTTCTTACTAAGATGGATGGCGATGCGCGCGGTGGCGCAGCCATTTCGATAAAGTCAATTACAAATAAGCCGATAAAATTTATAGGTGTCGGTGAAAAGTTGGGGGATCTTGAGCCATTTCATCCGGATAGGATGTCTTCTCGAATTTTAGGCATGGGTGATGTCCTGACCATGATTGAAAAGGCCCAATCAATAGTTGACCAAAAAAAAGCGGCTGAACTAGAAAAGAAATTAAAAAAGAACCAGTTTACATTGGAGGACTTCCGTGATCAGATGATCCAGATCCGAAAAATGGGTTCACTCAACGATATTATCAGTATGATTCCCGGAATGGGTAAAATTAAGCAGTTGAAAAATCTCAAGGCTGATGAAAAAGAACTCGTCAAGATCGAAGCGGTCATTAATTCCATGACATCCTTGGAACGGCGTCAGTATACGATAATAAACGGCAGCCGCCGAAAAAGGATTGCCAAAGGCAGCGGAACCAGTGTACAAGATGTAAATAGGCTTCTTAAAAATTATACTCAAGTTTTAAAAATGCTGAAAAAAATCAATAAAGGCGGTATGCGCGGAATCAAACAGGGTATGCTGCCGTTTTAGAAGGGATGAGATATGGCGGTTAAAATCAGACTAGCCAGGCATGGCGCAAAGAAAAGACCATTTTATCGAATTATTGTAGCAGACAGTGAATGCCGTCGAGATGGCAGATTCCTTGAAATCGTTGGTACGTACAACCCCTTACCGGACCCGGCGGAGGTTTCACTGAAGGAAGAACGAATCAAGTATTGGATGGATCAGGGAGCAATCCCTACCAACACCGTAAAAAACCTTTTGAAAAAAAAAGGCCTTTTTGCTGATTTTGTATAATATTTTATAGGCCCTAATTCTCAACAGCCAACAAAGGAGATGGAGCTATGAAAGATCTGATCAAGTATATTGCCCAGGCACTCGTTGACAATCCGGAACAGGTAACAGTTTCAGAGGTGGAAGGAAACCAGACCTCTGTGCTAGAATTAAAAGTGGCAAAAGAGGATCTAGGGAAGGTTATCGGAAAACAGGGCCGAACGGCCAGAGCGATGCGAACCATATTAAGCGCTGCTTCTGCTAAAGTTAAAAAGCGTACGGTTCTTGAAATTATAGAATAATTTCATGAAGAAAAATGGTTTTCTTTCCATCGGGAAAATTGTTGGGACCCATGGCATCAAGGGAACCATAAAGGTTTATTCCTATGTAGAATCTTTGTCTTTTTTTGATGCCGGTAATCAAATACTTGTGAAAAATGACAAAGATGGAGAGAAAATATATGCGATCGAATGGGCTAAACCCCACAGGCGAATTATCCTAATGAGTTTTAAAGGGATAACCTCTTGCAATTTAGCCCAGGCACTTATTGGTTCCGAGCTTTTTATTGACCAAACAAATCTTCCCGAGCTTGAAGATGACACTTATTACTGGTTAGATATTATTGGACTTTCGGTTTTTACAATTGATGGGAATTATATCGGTAAAGTTGAATCGATAATCCCTACGGGGAGTAACGATGTATATGTCGTTAAAAACCCCGATAAAAACAGACACAATGAGACCCTAATTCCTGCTCTCGAGTCTGTAGTTTTAGAAATTGATCTTAAACGAAAAACGATGCGAGTGGATTTACCTGAGGGTTTGTAATGGTTTGTAGATGAATTTTATTGTCTTGACTATCTTCCCGGAACTCTTTGATCCATTCTGGGAATATGGAATTATAAGCAGAGCGATTAAACGTAATAAAATCAACGTATCGGCTGTCAATATAAGAGATTTTGCTGCAGGTAAACACCGTGTCACTGATGATCGACCTTATGGCGGTGGATGCGGAATGGTTATGAAGGCCGAGCCTTTGGCAAGCGCTATTCGAGCGGCAAAAATTACGAATTCTTCTGCAAAGACGGTTTTATTGACTCCTCAGGGACGTACTTTTAAACAAAATTTAGCGCGTGAATTTGCGTCTCATAAGGGACTCATTCTGGTTTGCGGCCGATATGAGGGCGTGGATGAACGTATTTGTGAAGAATTTATAGATTATGAAATCTCAATCGGTGATTACATTCTGACCGGCGGTGAACTAGCGGCCATGGTCATCATCGAAGCTGTTACTCGAATGGTTCCCGGCACTTTGGGCGGTGTGGACTCAGCGGGAAAAGATACATTTTCAGATAATCTTTTAGAGCATGCGCATTATACCCGGCCTCGAAGTTTGGAGGGGGAAGATGTTCCTGAGGTTCTTTTGTCCGGAAACCATAAAGCAATTGAAAAATGGAGGTTTGAAACATCGCTGATACGCACCTTTTTAAAAAGACGGGATTTGTTGAAAGATAGACCTTTGAGCCGGCAAGAAATCGAAATTCTAAAAAAATGGTGCCGCGATATTGAAAAAATTATACACACCCAATCTTTATTTGGCTTTGATGCACTATCCGGTAGTCAATAAAAACGGAAACATAATTGCATCGGCAGTGACAAACCTTGATTTGCACGACATCTCAAGATTGTCAAAGACTTATGGTATACGAAAATTTTATGTGGTCACCCCCCTGACGGATCAGGGCGAGCTTGTTCAGCGAATCGTTTCCCACTGGATAAGTGGGACAGGCTCTACATATAATCCGGCAAGGCGTGAAGCTTTAGAACTGATCTGCATAAAAAATTGTTTGGAGGATGTTGTGGACCATATCTACAGCAGCAGTGGAGAATCTCCAAAGACGGTTGTAACATGCGCCCGTTACGATTCGGGAGACCTTAGTTTCGGTAAGTTTCGTAATATGCTTAAAAGCGGTAATCCATACCTGCTGCTATTCGGAACAGCATGGGGACTTGCGGAGAATTTTATTACGGAAGCCGATTACCGGCTTGATCCTATAAAAGGGGTTGCAGATTATAATCACCTTTCAGTTCGGTCTGCGGCTTCGATTATATTGGATAGACTGATAGTAAAGGAATAAGCCCTTCGATCTGATAATTTAAATGATATATTTTAGCTAGGAAAAATTATGGAAACGATTAGACAGTTGGAAAAAGAAATGATGCGGATGGATGTACCTGATTTTGCTCCAGGTGATACGGTTAAAGTTCATGTAAAAATTAAGGAAGGAGAAAAAGAGCGAATTCAGGTCTTCGAGGGTGTTGTGATAAGCAAACGCAAAGGGACCACGAATGCTACATTTACCGTTCGCAAAGTTTCATACGGTATAGGCGTTGAACGTATTTTCGCCCTTCATTCGCCCGTTATTGACCGGATCGAAGTTATTTCGCGAGGTCGCGTTAGACGCGCAAAAATTTATTATTTGCGTAATCTGCGAGGCAAGGCTGCAAGAATAAAAGAACGTCAATTTAATTAGTTTTCAATGCAACCTGATTTATGGGTATTTGAACGTAAGGCCGGAGAAAACGGATTTAAGAAGATCGCGGGAATTGATGAAGCCGGGCGGGGTCCTTTGGCCGGCCCGGTTGTTTCTGCAGCTGTTATGTTGCCCTCCTTTTTCCCGGTTTCAGGTATCAACGATTCAAAAAAATTAACTCCCAAGAAACGAAACGATTTTTACGAAAAGATTTATGAGTATGCGGTTTCCATAGGCATCGGCATCGTCGATCCCGTCGAAATAGATCGCATCAATATCCTACAGGCCTCACATCTTGCGATGGTCATATCTGTTAACAACTTGAATCCACAGCCGGATTACCTTCTTATAGATGGCAGATTTCGTATCTCATCAGACCTGCCTCAACAACCGATCATTCATGGTGATTCACGCAGCATTTCCATTGCGGCTGCATCTATTATAGCCAAAGTAACCCGTGACAGGTTGATGGAAAGGTATCATTTAGACCACCCTTATTTTGGTTTTTCCAAGCATAAAGGATATCCGACTAAAGCTCATAAAGCAGCTATCAAAAAATATGGATGCTGTCCGATTCATCGCCGCAGCTTCAAAGGGGTAAAAGAATAAGCTTGTCATGCAAAGCAGTCAAATGGAATTCGGATGCAAAGGTGAGTCGCTTGCAGTGAGGCATCTTAAAAAGCAAGGTTACAAAATTCTCGAGCAAAACTACCGAACCAAAATCGGCGAAATTGACATTATAGCAAAAGATAAAGAGACCATTGTTTTTGTTGAAGTTAAATCCAGAAGGTCGGTCCATTTCGGTAGTCCAAAATGGGCAATCACGCCAAGAAAGCAAAGAAAAATTTCTATGGTAGCGCTTTGGTACCTCAAAGCCACCCGGCAAAACCATCAAAAAGCAAGGTTTGATGTGGTGGCTATTTGGCTCAAAAAGGATAAACCCGATATTGAGATAGTCAAAAATGCCTTTGAACTCGCCTATGTCTGATTTGATATCCAAACCCGTCGATCAAAAAGGAGAACTTTTTGTTATTGCAACGCCGATCGGAAACAAAGATGATATCACATTACGGGCGCTTCGTATTTTGGCTGAAGTTGATCTGATTGCAGCTGAAGATACGCGACACACGGGGAAATTGCTTTCCTATCACAAAATCAAAGGTCATTATATCTCCTATCACGAACATAATGAAAGTGAGCAGACATTAAATCTGATTAAAAAACTTAAAGCAGGTGCATCGATCGCACTGGTGTCCAATGCCGGAACACCGTCCGTATCTGATCCGGGCTATCGTCTTGTCAAAGAGGCATTGGCAAATGAAATAAGGGTCACCCCTGTTCCCGGCGTCTCTGCTGCTATCTCGGCTCTCAGCGTGGCGGGATTACCTACGGATTCTTTTATTTTTATCGGTTTTCCTCCCCCCAAAAAAAATAAACGTCTTAAACAGCTAAAAGAGCTTGCAGATCAACCCAGAACGATCATATTTTATGAGTCACCAAGACGAATTTTAACCCTATTGCAGGAAGTCCTATTGACGATGGGGGATCGTTATTGCGTTTTGTCCCGAGAAATGACCAAGCTGCATGAAGAATTTATAAGGGGGTTTATTTCTGAAATTATCAGGCAACTGGATCAACGCGCTTCAATAAAAGGTGAATGTACGCTGCTGGTCAAAGGATGTGCCGAAAATGAAACCGTTTCCATGGAAACGATTCGAAGCGAACTTATTCAATTACTTAAATTAAAAGAAAAAAGGCTTTCTGAAATTTCACGTGAAGTTGCCCAAAAGTACAATCTTTCAAGCAAAAGCGTTTACACCGAAGCCTTGAAAATAAAAAATGACTATAGCCTATAATTATTTGAAAAGGAAAGGCTATCATGCAAAATCTTGATGCAATTTTTTCCCCGCAATCCGTTGGCGTTATCGGTGCTTCAACCACACCTGGAAAAGTGGGTCATGATATTTTTGCCAATATTCTCCGAGGCAACTATCAGGGAACCCTATACCCGGTAAACCCTTCCGCGCGGTCGGTTTTAAGTGTAAAAGCGTATCCTACAATCATTGATATTCCTGATCCGGTTGATCTGGCAATTATTATTTTGTCCCCCTCTCTGGCTCTGAAATCCGTTGAAGAGGCCATCGAAAAAGGCGTCAAGGGGATTGTGATCGTGTCCGCCGGTTTTCGTGAAGTCGGCGGCAAGGGCCTGGAAATCGAAAACAAAATCGTTTCGATTTGTAGAAAAGCAGGAATTCGAGTGGTTGGACCAAACTGTTTGGGGGTGATCAATCCAATGCCTTCAGTTAGACTCAATGCCAGTTTTTCCAGGCGGATGCCGGCACCCGGCAATATCTCTTTTATTTCCCAAAGCGGCGCTTTATGTACAGCCGTTCTTGATTTTGCAGCAGACAGGGAATTCGGCTTCTCAAAGTTTATTTCCATTGGTAATAAAGCGGATGTGGATGAACTCGATCTTCTGCGTTACCTGCATGATGATCTCGATACGGAAGTTATCATGATCTATCTCGAAGAACTGCGCAGAGGACCTGAATTTATTAAGGCGGTCAAAGAAATTACTTCAGGAGACAAGCGACCGACGCCTGTTCTTGTTATCAAGTCCGGCCGGACCCGTGCCGGGGCTTTGGCGGCCGCATCACATACCGGCGCTCTAGCCGGTACCGAGGCAGTATACGATGCGATTTTCCAACAAGCCGGTATTATTCGAGTTGATTCGATTGATGAACTGTTTGATTTTGCCACCGCCTTTGCTTACAAAAATGAAAGCCAGCTGGGGAAAAAAAGACGGAAAGTTCCCAGTGGAAATCGGGTTGCAATTGTCACCAACGCAGGAGGACCGGGAATCGTTGCAACGGATATGACCGTTTCATCCGGTCTTAATCTTGCTGAATTCCACGAAGAAACGATTGAAGTCCTCGCCAGCCATTTGCCTTTAACCGCCAATATTCATAATCCTGTCGATGTGATCGGAGATGCGGCTCAGGATCGCTATGAAAACGCTCTGGCGGCCGTCATCAAGGACGAGGGAGTTGACGGAGCTCTTGTGATTCTTACTCCACAATCCATGACGAATGCTCTTGGAACAGCGCAAGCCATCACCCGCATTGCCCGTCGTTCTTATAAGCCGATTCTTTGCTGCTTTATGGGAATCATTGATGTCTCCGCAGGTGTAAAATATTTACAAGAAAACGGAATACCGGTATTTAAGTTCCCGGAAAATGCTGCCAAGGCTTTCGGAGCGCTTTATCGATATTCAAAATGGCTCAACCGGCAGCATCTGGCTTCCTTTTCCTTCCAGCATGATAAAAAACGGGCCTCTGAAATTATTGAAAATTGCTTGGCAGCAGAAAAAACAAATTTAGGTGAACTCGAAGGCGCTGAATTTTTGAAATGTTATGGGTTTAATGTTTTGTCATCTCATCTTGCCGAAACGGAAGAGCAAGCCACTGATATTGCTGAAAATATATCTTTTCCGGTAGCAATGAAAATTGTTTCCCCGCAGATTTTGCACAAATCCGATGCCGGCGGTATTGTATTGGGAGTTGAAAATAGAGAAAACGTCAAAAGAGGCTTCCGACAAATTGTCGAAAATGCTTCAAAGTACAATCCGGATGCCGTCATTAATGGGGTTCTCATTCAGAAAATGGCATCGCCCGGTGAAGAAGTCATCTTGGGAATGAATCGTTACCCTGTTTTCGGCCCTCTCCTTATGTTTGGTCTTGGCGGTATTTGGGTTGAATTGATTCAAGATGTTGTATTTCGTTTGGCTCCCATCGGCAGAAACGAAGCCCGCCGTATGATTCGGCAAATTAAAGGCTATAAAATTTTTTCAGGATTCCGGGGCCGGCCCCCGGTAGACACCCGAATACTTGAAAAGTTAATTGTAAGCCTTTCCGATATGGTCACCAACCATCCGGAAATTATGGAATTAGATATCAATCCGCTTCTGGTGCACGCAGAAGGTAAAGGGGCTACCGTTGCGGATTGCAGGCTGATCCTTAAATCTTCGGATAATGAAAAGAAATAAAGCTGATACGATTTATCCTGTTATCCTTTTCGTTCCCTATTCGAAACAGCAACTTAAGGGTAGAGATAGAGTTGCCTTTCTCAGTCGGCACGCAAGACGTGCACTCAGGATTTCCTCTCTAAAAAGCGGGATCGGATTTATTGAGACGTTCAAGGATAAAAACGGTATGCCGTTGCCCTTTGGTGGAAATTACTGGTCCCTTACCCATAAACCTAAATATGTTGGAGCTGTCGTTGCTGCCGGAAGAATCGGGATCGATATTGAAGAAATAAGGCAATGTTCGCAGTCTCTTTTCGAAAAAATAGCGACGGATAGAGAATGGGAGCTGACGGATGCGAATCCGGATATACTTTTTTTTCGCTACTGGACCTCAAAAGAATGCATTTTAAAGTATGCGGGAACCGGTCTTAAAGATTTATCAAAATGCCGTATTGCAGAAGTTATTGATGATTACCATCTGGTTATACGTTTCAGAGAAAATAATTTTTTGATCTCGCATCATTATTTTGATAACCATATTGTATCAATTATCAGCGATGATTTTCAGATAAAGTGGATATTTATACCTGAAGAACAAATTGAACCTTTCGATCGGCAATCTGCAAGCATCGGAAATTCAAAAGGCTTATGGCTTGATACCTAAAGGACGAAAGGGACACCTCTGCAATCATGCAAAGCCCTACTTTGTGTTTTCTTTCTCAGGCGGATAAAAAAAAAATTCACCGGGCCGCACTGCGTATTCTCAGTGACATCGGCATGCAGATTTTTCATGATGAAGCCTTGGCTTTGTTGAAAAAAGCCGGCGGCACCATCGAAAAAGATCAAATCGTTAAAATACCCGGCAACCTCATCGAACAGGCCGTTCAAACGGCACCCACAAACATTGTGGTTTACGACCGAGAAAACAAACAGGTTATGGACATTGGAGGATACCGATGCTATTTCGGTCCGGGTTCGGATCTTTTGTATTCCATAGATTCGAAAGATATGAAACGGTTTCCATCCATGTTAAGGGTGGTTATCCGGGCGGCACGCGTCTGTGATGCACTTGAAAACATTGATTTTATCATGTCCTGTGCATATCCTTCCGATATTTTACCTCATCATTCCTATCTGAAAAGCTTTCAGGTCATGGTCGAAAACTCCACCAAGCCCATCGTTTGTACAGCTGAAAATCGTAATGATTTACAGGCAATTTGGGAAATTGCTTCAATACTGAGAAGCGATGCGCTGAAGTTACAGCAAAAGCCCTATTTTATGGTCTACGTGGAGCCGATCAGTCCCCTCAAACATCCCTTTGAGAGTTTGGATAAGCTTTTGTTCTGCGCAGAAAAGAAGATTCCCGTTATATATTCACCGACTCCGATCGCGGGAGCAACCTCACCGATTACCATTGCCGGTCATGTTGCTCAGGGATTGGCGGAATGTTTGTGCGGGTTGGTTATCCATCAGTTAAAGGTACCGGGCGCACCATTTATTATGGGTATGGGTCCTGCCGTAATGGATATGGCCAGTAGTCAATGTTCCTATAATGCACCGGAGTATTATCTGGCCTATATGGCGTTTATAGAAATGATTCATTATTATAATCTTCCCAGTTGGGGTTATGCCGGAACCAGTGATTCAAAAATTCCCGACGGTCAGGCTACCTTTGAAGCCGGACTCTGCACGTTCCTCACAACAATGGCTGGTGCCAATCTGAACCATGACATTGGATATCTTGACTTCGGCCTGACGGGAAGTTTGGAGATGATTGTGATCTCCGATGAGATTATCGACCAGATGCTTCGGCTGAAATGCGGAATTCCGGTAAATGATGAGACGCTAGGACTATCTGCTATTCAAGATGCATGGTCCCAAGGCTGTTTTCTTACCCATCCGCATACCCTCAAGCATTTTCGAACAACTCAATGGCGACCGAAGCTTTTCAACCGTAACGGTTATGAGAAATGGCAAAAAACAGGAAGTCTAAGCCTTATGGAGCGGGCTCGAAAACGCCTTCATGAAATAGAGGCGACGCATGCCCCAAAAAAAATTCCAAAAAAAAAGGCACAAGCTATTCAAAATATTGTGGAACATTTTGCTGTAAACTCATAAATCGCATGGAACATCATATTTTTGGAAAGGGCAACATGGCAATGAAGGTTTCCTGAAAATCGGGATGATCCGCTAGATTCAGTACCTGAATTCTCCGGCGCAATTGTTTGGCCTTGTCTAAAAAAGCAGAATCATAAAGCGCAGAGATCGCCCCGATCCCAGCGGCATTACCCACCAATTTTAATTTTGTTTCCGGGATCTGAGGGAGCATTCCAATCGTATATGCATCTTTTTTGTTTATAGAATTTCCAAAAGCTCCTGCCAGCAGGATTTGGGTGGGGTGTTTGATTCCGGCCTTACGGCACAGCAGCTCGATTCCGGCTCCAAGTGCAGCTTTTGCAAGCTGAATCACCCGGATATCTTTTTGAGATAAAGTAATTGCCTGTTGAATTTGGGTTTTTTCCGGGGAAACCAATACAAAGGCAGGCATTGCGTTTTCATCGAATTGAAAATTCGGTGAATCCGTTTTGAGATTAAACCGACCGTTTTCCATTAGAATGCCTACTCGGCGAAGTTCCGCTACCGCACTGATCACTCCCGATCCACAAATTCCTGATGCTTTCCCTGATGCTTTCAATGGTAAATTTTTACTGCCACGGATAACGGAACAAATGACTCGGCCGCTTTTCCGATCAATTTTGACTGCATCAACGGCACCGGGAACCGCCGGCATGCCATGGCGAATAGCAGCGCCTTCAAAAGCCGGGCCGGTTGCACACGAAGCAGCAAAAAATCCATCTCTGCCTGAAATCAAAACTTCACCGTTTGTGCCGACATCCACCAGCATGCTGCCCGTTGGGGAGCTCTCCATTTTCGTGACAAGGGCAGCGCCGAGAATATCAGAACCAATAAAGCCGGAAACCAACGGCAGGGTTAAAACCTCTGCAGACGGATTGAACTCAAATCCAATTTCGGCGGCTTTAAATATTTTTTCTTTCACAAATTGCGGTTGGTAAGGAAAAACGCCGATCGATGATGGATTCGTACCCACAAATAAATGAATCATTATGGTATTGCCCACAACAACCATGCGTTGAATATTATCGGCATTTATCCGATTCGACCGACAAAGTTCCAAGACACCCCATTCAATGGCTTTGACTGCCATCTTTTGCAAACGGGTCAAAAAACTCGGGTTGGCGGAGACGGCACTAATTCGGCTCATTACATCAATACCCAGTAGGGCTTGTGGATTTCTTACGAAAATCGATGCAATCACCTTGCCGTTAATCAAATGACATAGGTAAACGGCTATGGTTGTAGTCCCCAGATCCACTGCCAAACCATAATTAGCGGCAACACGATCAATAGGCTGGAAGGGAGAAAATTTTGCAGGAAGGGGGATATCGACAGGGGCTTTCTGAATGAGGTCGGAATTTAATAGGGAGCTTTTTGGAATTTCTATTTCCAGGTCGGAATTGGGTTTAAGGCAGCATGCCAAACGATAGCCCGCCGCCAAATCTTTTTGGCCGATAATCTTTCTTTCAGACGAATCCGGCGGAGAAAATTTAAGATGATCGGAACCTAAAACCTTCAAACGACATTTACCGCAGTATCCACGCCCACCGCAATCAGAGCGTAAAAAAATACCCTCCTCAAAAAGCGCCTCTAATATCGACTTTTCTTTCTGAGCATAAAATTCCCGATTACCCGGCAAAAGTCGAATTTGATATTTTTTTGCTTTCAAGCTTGAATCTTACCTGCCCGGACGCCTTTTAGATATCTTGCACAAAAATCATCTTTTCCGAGCAGCATTTCAGTCGTCCTGAGAACCGCCATAAGATTCAGATCCAATGGATCCAAAATAGCCGCATCTAGCCCTGAAGCCATCAACAAGCTCAAAAAGCTGCGATTGATAATTTTGCGCTGCGGCAACCCATAAGAAATGTTTGAAAGACCGCAAATCGTGTGTACGCCGGGAAATTTCCGCATGATACCTTGCACGGCATCTAAAACCGTCAGAGCGTTCGATGTGTTGGTGCTCACGGGTTGGATCAGGGGATCGATAAAGATGGCGTCTCGCTGCATCCCGATGTCTTCAAGACTGCAAACGAGTTTTTCAGCTCGGTCGATTACGTCTTGGGCGCTGGTGGGTAATCCTGCATCATCCATGCAAAGTGCAACAATTTTACAATTCTTTCCTTTCAGAAAGGGAAGCATACGGTTGAGACGCTCTTTTTCCAGGCTGATGGAATTGATCATGGGAGGTTCATCCACCAAATCATAGGCCATTTTCAATATATTCGGATCAGGGCTGTCAAAGCAAAGAGGAATTTTTACCACTTCACGGATGACTTTTATAAGCCATTGCATGTCTTCGGCTTCATGACCGATACGGGCTCCGGCATTAACGTCGATATAATTCGCGCCACTATCTTGCTGTTTTTCGACATCCTGTTGAATGTAAGTCTTGTCTCGATTCGAAACTGCTTCCCGAACATTTTTGCGCGATGTATTAATCCGTTCACCCACAATGATAAACATTTATTTTTCCTTTCTTTCAACCGACATAAAAGCCATGAAAATAAATTTGGTTGCTATTGATGGATTTTATATTTTTTGGGAGCCAAGCTGTAACAATTCTTTGGCCAATTTGACCGCTGAGCCCGCATCCGGTGCATAACCGTCCGCACCGATTTCATCTGCAAAATTTTGGGTTACCGGGGCCCCTCCGACCATAATTTTAATGGTTTTCCTCAATCCTTTTTTAGTGACCGCATCAATGGTTTCTTTCATCATCGGCATCGTTGTGGTCAGAAGTGCTGAAAGACAGAGCATTCCCGCTTTTTTTTCTTTTATTACTTCCAAAAATTGATTGGGTGAGACATCCGCCCCCAAGTTATGAACCTCCAGGCCGGCGCTTTCCAGCATCATCGCAACGAGGTTTTTGCCGATGTCATGCAAATCTCCCTTCACGGTACCAATAACCACGATACCCCTATTGCCCATATCGTCAGCCGATAAAAAGGGTTTTAAAATTTCAACGCCTGCACTCATTGCTTTTGCGGCCATCAGGACCTCCGGAATGAATAATTCATCGTTTTCCATTTTCGCACCGACGATATCCATACCGGCAATCAGTCCATCATTTAAGATTCGCTTAGCATCCATACCTTGATCCAAGGCAGCTCGAACCAAGGTGATTAGATTGGATTCATCCCCTTCAATTAAAGTATTTATCATTTGTTCCAAATCAAACATAAATTATTTCAATCTCCCTTAATATCTATATAATTGATCGGCCGCTCGATTTATGTGGTGGGTTTCTAAAAAAATATTCATTTTAAGAATGATCTCATATAATAACGGAGACGCTGCTTTGTCAACCGGCAAATACCAATTCTTAAAAGCAATATGCTAATCCCTGATAAGCATCGGATGATTATTCATTTTTTAAGACTCAGATAAATTAAAATTGACCCATTTATATGATGATGCTAATCTATTTATATTCTTTAATATAGATCATAAAAATAAATAATGAACAATCCGCAAACATCCAACAATGAAGGCAGAGTCATATCTATTCGCGGCAGTGTCGTTGACGCTTATTTTCCCGTGCATATACCTGCAATTTATAACGTATTACATACAGGTGATAATGCGAAAATCATTATTGAGGTGATTACCCATCTGAATACAAAAACGATTCGCGGCATTGCACTCACATCCACACAGGGATTGGCCCATGGTTCAATAATCATCGATACGGGTCATCCGCTCCAGGTTCCGATCGGAAAAAAATTACTGGGACGAGTATTTAATGTTTTTGGAGAAACGATCGACAAAAAAGAAGCCGTCATAAAGGCCGATTGGCGTTCTATTCATCAAGAACCCGTACCTATGGATCAACAGGCCACAACCTCTGAAATTTTCCAGACCGGAATTAAAATTATTGATGTTCTCTCCCCTTTGGAACGTGGTGGAAAAGCTGGATTGTTCGGTGGCGCCGGTGTCGGTAAAACCGTTCTGATTATGGAGATGATTCATAATATTGTAGGTCGTCATAAAGGGGTTAGTATTTTTTGCGGAATCGGAGAACGCTGCCGAGAGGGTGAAGATCTTTATCGCGAAATGCAAGAAGCAGGGGTCTTAGATCATACGATCATGGTCTTCGGCCAGATGAACGAACCCCCGGGTGCAAGATTTCGCGTCGGACACGCGGCACTGACCATGGCTGAATACTTCAGAGATGATGCCAAACAGGATGTTTTACTTTTGATTGACAATATTTTTCGTTTCATCCAGGCTGGAATGGAAGTTTCGGGCCTTATGGGGCAACTTCCCTCACGGTTGGGTTATCAACCCACATTGGGTACCGAACTCGCAGGGCTTGAAGAAAGAATATGTAATACCGCCTCGGGAGCAATTACCTCTATTCAAGCGGTGTATGTGCCCGCAGACGATTTTACGGATCCAGCTGCCGTCCACACATTCGGCCATCTGTCGGCCTCCATCGTTCTTTCGCGTAAAAAAGCCGGTGAAGGATTATATCCTGCCGTTGACCCTTTGCAATCCAATTCCAATATGCTCGTACCGCACATTGCGGGTGCAAGGCACTATCTGATTGCGCAGGAAATTCGAAAAACGTTGGTAAATTATGAAGAATTAAAAGATATCATCGCCATGTTGGGCATGGAAGAATTATCCCAGGAAGACCGTCGAATTGTTTATCGGGCCCGCCGGTTGGAACGCTTCCTGACGCAGCCTTTATTCGTGACGGAGCAATTCACCGGCTACAAAGGTAAAATGGTTTCTTTGGAAGACACATTGGATGGATGTGAGCGAATCTTAAATGATCAGTTTTCCGATTATCCGGAAGGATCTCTCTATATGATCGGAAAAATTGACGAGGCAAAAAAACAATGAACCTCAGAGTGTTGCTTCCCACCGAAGTCCTTATCGATGAAGAAGTAACAAAGGTAACGGCCGAAGCTCAAAACGGCTCCTTTTGCCTGCTTCCGAAACACATTGATTTTTTAGCAGCGCTGGTCCCCGGCTTACTTTCATTTGAAGACACGGCAGGCCGTGAAATATTTCTTGCCGTTGATGAAGGGATTCTGGTCAAGTACGGCTATGAGGTTTTTGTCTCAACACGAAATGCCGTGCGTGGCCCGGATTTAGGACAATTAAAGCAAATAGTTGAACAAAAATTTAAAAAACTCGATCAAATGGAACAAAAAACCCGTTCAGCGATGGCTAAGATAGAAGCCGGTTTTATTCGAAAATTTCTGGAAATCAGGAAGTAAACTAAATGGCCAAGCAGCAATGCCCCATTGAGAAAAAAATATAATGGAAAAATTGATTAAAAAAATCGGTGATAAAGAGGCACGCAAGATCAAAGCCCGAAAGGAAAAACCCGAGAGTATTTTGTTCGGATTGGGAATGTTCGGCCTGGTTGGGTGGGCGGTAGCCATTCCTTCACTGATAGGTATCGCTGTGGGGGTATGGATCGATACCCAATGGCCCAGCCGTTATTCATGGACGTTAATGTCTCTTATCATCGGTGTTGGGCTCGGATGTCTGAATGCCTGGTACTGGGTGAAACGGGAAAGTGGACAGGATTGAGGATTTTAAAGTGATCGAACAAAAATATTGGAAAAAGGAGCAACGGCTTTGGTGTTTAACGTGCATGATGTATTAACGGCATTTCCGGCAGGTGTGGGAATCGGAATTTTTTACTTTGGCGGTCTCTTGTGGACGGTACGACGACTACCTACTTCCCAAAGGCCGGCGTTTTTAACTTTTGGAAGTTTTTTTATTCGCAACACGCTTTCCTTAGGCGGTTTCTATCTGGTCATGCAAGCAGCATGGGGAAATCAGGGGGCAGGGCAATGGCAAAGACTGCTGATCTGTTTAGCCGGATTCATGCTCGTACGATTTACGGCCGTGCGTCGATGGGGACCTGCCCGAACGTCGACGATGACCCATAAACGGATATAATCCTCATGAATATAAAAGATATCAGCCCCGACCAGATCGTATACTGGAAGTGGGGCGTCATTTCCATAAACGCCACTATTTTGTTTACCTGGGTGATCATGGCTCTACTGGTCATTGTGTCCTGGTTGGTGACTCGCAACTTATCATCTGATGTACGATTGTCTCGATGGCAGAATCTACTTGAAATTCTTGTTATGGGTATAAAAGATCAAATTCGAGATATCAGCTTAAAGGAGGCCGATCGATATATACCTTTCATCGGAACACTTTTTCTATTTATTGCCGGTTCCAATCTCCTGGCTATTGTTCCCGGCTACACCCCCCCCACCGCATCTTTATCTACAACCGCGGGGCTGGCCATATGCGTGTTTATTGCCGTTCCAATTTATGGAGTTTTAAGTCAAGGTTTTTTATGCTACCTTAGACAATATATACGGCCGACCGTATTCATGTTGCCCTTCCATATCATGGGGGAACTTTCACGCACCCTGGCACTATCAGTCAGACTTTTTGGAAACATGATGAGCGGATCCAAAATAGGTGCCATTCTTCTGGCAATCGCCCCCTTGTTTTTTCCGATCATTATGCAGGTTTTGGGGCTATTAACCGGATTGATTCAAGCTTACATATTCGCCGTATTAGCCATGGTGTACATCGCCTCCGCCGCGCAGACGCATGCTAAAAAAGATCAAAAGCTAAAACCGAATGAACATAAGAAAGGAGAAAATTTCAATGGATAGCATCAGTCTTATCGGCATCGCTTCCATTATTTCAGCCGCCCTGTGCATTAGTTTGGGTTCGATCGGACCTGCATTGGGCGAGGGAAGGGCCGTTTCTCAGGCACTGAGTTCAATTGCCCAACAACCGGATGAAGCCGGTACCATCACAAGAACCCTATTTGTGGGGTTGGCCATGGTCGAATCCACTGCGATTTATTGTTTTGTCGTCTCCATGATTCTGCTGTTTGCAAATCCATTCTGGGATTATGTAATATCAAAAGCAGGAGGATGATTCGTGCTGATCGACTGGTTTACCGTAATTGCTCAAATCATCAATTTTCTGATTCTGGTTGCCCTTCTCAAATATTTTCTTTACGGTCGCATCCTTAAAGCGATGGAAGAACGTGAGAAAAAAATTGCATTAAGGCTGGAAGAAGCGGAGGAACAGAAAAAAGAAGCCACGAATGCAGCCGAGTCACTTCGCCGAAAGAATTTGGAGATAGAAGCAAAAAGTCAAAAAATTTTTTCACAAGCCGTTCAAGAAGCAGAAGATCGGCGTAATGAATTGATCGAAGCGGCTCGGACGGAGGCAGCTGATTTAAAGTCCCGTTGGCAGGATTCCATTCAGCGGGAAAAGGAGGGTTTTCTGCGAAACCTTCGCGAAATGGCCGGTAGCCAAGTTTACGCTATTGCTCGTCGTGCTTTTAAAGATCTGGCGGATGCAGATTTAGAAGATCAGGTCGTTACAGCCTTTATCAAGCACATCCGACAAATGCCGCAAGATGAAAGCCAAAACATTTTCACTTCATTCAAAAATACTGTAGATGATTTAGTTATCCGTAGTGCTTTTGAAATTTCACCCCCAAAACAGAAAGAATTAACACAAACGCTTTCTGAAATCATAAACGAAGCCATTCAAATCCAATATGAAACAGCTCCTGAATTGATTCTGGGAATTGAGTTAAAAACCCCTGGTCGTAAAATCGCCTGGAGTCTGGAAGATTATATCCGGAATCTGGAAGAAGCCGCCGGACAAGCCCTTGAGAGCAAAGGGCGTATAATAGATGAAAAAAATGCATCGCCGATTGAAATGAAAACTGAAAAAGAGGGTAGTGAGAAAGACAATGACGACGGATCCGCCTGAACTAGAAAAAGCGTTAGCTGATACCTCAGATGTTCTCAGTGATGTGCTGAAGAGTTACCGGACAAAGTTGCAGATCCAAGAGGTCGGTACAGTGTCTTTTGTGGGTCAGGGTATTGCACACGTGAGGGGTTTGCGCGGTGTGAGATCCGAAGAACTTGTTGTATTTTCGGGTGATCGTCTCGGAATGGTTTTCAATCTTGATCCCGAAGAAATCGGTGTGATCCTGCTCGATGAAGGTGAAGGCATTTCCGCGGGCAGTGATGTTCAGCGTACCGGCCGGGTGCTGGACATTCCGGTCGGCAGCGGCCTTTTGGGCCGTGTTCTGGATTCAAAGGGCCGCCCTATGGACAACTCGGGGCCGCTGAAGATTTCTAAGCGGCTTCCGGTTGAGCAAACCGCGCCCGCCATAATGGATCGGGCACCGGTTACGGTTCCATTGCAGACCGGCCTTAAAGTAGTAGATGCCCTGATTCCCATCGGCCGAGGGCAGAGAGAACTTATTTTGGGTGACCGGCAGACGGGCAAAACCGCGATTGTTTTAGATACCTTTCTCAACCAGAAGGATAAAGACGTTATTTGTATTTATTGTGGTATTGGAAAACGTGCATCCGCTATTGCTAAGTTTATTGCGGACTTACGCGAACGTAATGCCGTGAATTATTGTATTTTTGTCATCGCTACGGAAGACAATCAACCGGGACTACAGTTTATCGCGCCTTATGCCGCAACCACGATTGGGGAGTATTTTATGCAGCAGGGTCGGGACGTAATTGTCGTATTTGACGATCTGACGCGACATGCACGGGCCTATCGGGAACTGTCTTTGCTTTTGCACAGGCCTCCCGGCCGGGAAGCCTTTCCCGGTGATATCTTTTATATTCATTCTCGGCTCTTGGAACGTTCGACGCATCTTCGAGATGAATACGGAGGCGGTTCACTGACCGCTTTACCGATTATCGAAACCGAAGCCCAAAATATGTCCGCCTATATCCCAACCAATCTCATTTCCATCACGGATGGTCAAATTTATCTTTCTCCGGATCTTTTTCAAAAAGGAAACTTGCCGGCCGTCGATGTCGGCAAATCCGTGTCACGTGTCGGCGGGAAAACACAGCTGCCCGCATATCGCTCCGTAGCCGGAGATTTACGTCTTTCCTATTCTCAGTTTGAAGAATTGGAAATTTTTTCGCGCTTCGGAACCCGCTTGGACGAAGACACGCGTCAAAAACTGGAACGAGGGCGTAGAGTGCGGCAGGTACTCAAACAGGTTCAGTATAATCCTTTATCCGTCTCCGAGCAAATGGCTGCCTTGATCGCTGTGAATCATGGCGTTTTTGACCCACTTCCGATTGAAAAGGTGCTCGAAGCCGAGCAGAAGGTTCGCAGTGCGGTGATCACGCAGCTCCCTGACCTATGTAAGCGAATTGAGGAAGGTGAGGATCTTGGAGAAAAGGAACTCGAGGAGATCATAAAAACAGCTGAGAACGCCTTGGAAACACAAAATACAGATCAAAAAGATGCAGACGATTGAGGGCCTAAAGCGAAAAATTCAAAGCACTGAAGATCTCCAGGCGGTTGTACGCACGATGAAGACTTTAGCTGCTGTCAGCATTCGCCAATATGAGCAGGCGCTAAAATCGCTCAAGAATTACGATAAAACGATTGAAACGGGCTTTCAGATCGTTATGAGAAATAACCCGACGCTTTTTAATGAAAAAGGACCGGTTGCTAAAAAACGATTGGGTGCCGTCATTTTTGGGTCCGACCAGGGCATGTGCGGTCAAATAAACGAGCAGGTCGTCACCTATGCCGTTGAGACGATCGATGAACTCGGCATCGAACCTGAAAGCCGAACCATTCTTGCCGTCGGAGTTCGGGTCAAAGGTCTGCTTGAAGATATCGGCCAACCGGTTAAAGATTCCATTTACGTTCCCAGCTCCGTTGCCGGCATAACTCCCACGGTCCAACAAATATTAATGGAAATTGAAAACTGGAATCAGGCAATCGGCGTGAATCAAGTTTTTCTTTTTTATAATGAGCAACTGACTGGTGCTTCGTATCGTCCCCGCGCACTCCATCTATTACCCTTTAATCAAGATTCATTTCACAATCTTCAGAAAGCCCCATGGCCGACACGTGCGCTTCCCACCTATACAATGGATGTCAGCGCGCTTTTGTCCGCTTTGATTCGACAGTATCTTTTTGTTTCCTTATACCGAGCTTTTGCGGAATCTCTGGCAAGCGAAAATACGAGCCGATTGGTTGCCATGCAAGGCGCTGAAAAAAATATCGGGGATCGCCTGGTGGAATTAAATAACGAGTTTCATCAAAAGCGGCAAATGTCGATAACCGAAGAACTGCTTGATATTGTGGCGGGTTTTGAGGCTTTAAAAGAGGATAGAAACAAAGTGTAAAATTTTTCCCCGCGTTTTGCCGCAGGGAAAAATTTATAAACTGAGACCGATCACTTCATTCTTTGATAAGTTTGAATAATATCATAAATACCATAATCAAAAATGCGGATGGTTTTATTAATGGTTTCCACACATTGTTGAAGATCGACGCCGGTAACCACAAGTGCCTGGGAATCAGCAAAAAGCCATATATGTCTCCTAATCATGATTAAGGCATATACGGCTTCATCCAGCGAAATTTTTTCCTTTATTCTTTCCTCAGCATATTTTCTGAAATACTCATGAACTTCCGTGTAGGGTTTTTCGCTAAAATAAATTCTTCGTAAATTATCGCAGAATTCAACAGCTGAGAGAACGCATTGGTCCTGGGTTAGAAGATGATATGAGGGTGTCCTGGGATTTGTTCTCACAGCCTTGCACCATTGTTCGGAAATTTCACCTGCATGGCGCTCGGTAACATCGATTAACTTATCAGCAAATGCTTTCATTTTATACCTCCCTTCGTTTCTGTTGCCAATGTTTTTAAAATTTTTATAGGTCAATCTATAAAACTATAAAAAAATAGTGCCGAGTGGTTCTCAGCTCCTTTTCCACAACAGTTAAATGAGGCTTAAAAATAGTGTTACCTTTCTCGTCTGCCGAATATATACCCCTGTGAATACAAAATTCCCTATATTTAATTAAACTTATAGCATTTTTAGATATACGGGTCAACTTTATCTATATGTGCTGTTATTTGTGGCACTGATCAGATGGCAACCGTTTAGGATATTGTCGTTGATGTTTTTGCTAACCTAAAGACGATCACTAATTGCCTTACTTCCGCCTATCTTTGATATACATGACCGAATTATTCTTGCGCATATCAATCTGGAATAACTCACTTACACGAATCAGATCGCTTAATTTTTTGTATCCATAATTGATAGGAGAGAACGAAGTATTGTTTGAAATATATTGTCCAACCCGAGCAAGATGTGACCACCCATCTTCTTCGGCGGTCTGTTCAGCTGCATTCCGAAGCAACTTCACCAGTCCAGCGTCTCCACGCAGTTCATTACGGGATTTCTTTAAATCATGAGGGGTGTCTGCTGGTGTATCGTCCGCTTCAGCTGGTGGAATAAGATTTTCTGTATAGATAAATTGTGAACAGGCATTGACAAAGGGGAGCGGAGTTTTCTTTTCGCCGAATCCATACACCTTGAGGCCATTTGCCAGAATCCGCATGACCAGTGGGGTAAAATCACTATCACTGGTCATAAGCGCAAAGGCACCAAGCTGTTGTGTATACAGCAGATCCATCGCATCAATAATCATGGCGGCATCCGTAGCATTTTTACCCTGAGTATACGCAAATTGCTGAATGGGTTGAATAGCAAACGGGTGAAGTTGCTCTTCCCATCCTTTTAGATTTGGGGTTTTCCAATTCCCGTAGGCACGCCTAATATTCGTAACTCCATATTTAGCAAGTTCATTCAAGACGCCATCAATAGCCTGATGACTCGCATTGTCACAATCTATCAGCAAAGCAATATTCTGATCCTTCTCCATAGGTACGTTCCTTTCTTTGGATTCACTCTTATTAGGGTTTTTTCTATTTCTTTCTATTGGTTGTGCTGATTCGTTTCATCCGTAGACCATTCTTCGCTATCAACACAAAAAATTAGGATTTCCGCAAGTAATTTTTGTAAAAAATTTATACAGGATGCTATAGCATAATGGTTTATACCAATTTTTATCTCAATAGCAGCTTAATTTAAGGCGGATGCTTGACTATACGGGAAAAACGACACCGAAACCAAGGGAGAAAAGAAGTCTGCGTCAAGCTTCCTTGACGGCTTCATCCTGTTCTTTGATCAGTGTTATCTCCACACGCCGATTGGCTTGCTTGTTTTCCGGAGAGTTATTGTCAAATAGAGGGCGGTACTCTGCGTAGCCCTGAATAGAAACCCGCTGAGAATCAACGCCGTTTTTGATTAAGAATTTTGCAACGTTGACGGATCGGGCTGCAGAGAGTTCCCAGTTGGAAGGAAAATCCGGCGTATTGATGGGGGTATCATCCGTGTGGCCGGATACTGAAACACGGTAGCCTTCCTTGGAGGCGATAAAACGGGCAATTCGTTTAAGCGTCGGCTGAAAGTCCTCTATCAGGTCCGCTTGGCCTACGAAAAAGGTGATGCATTCTCCCAAAGTTAAAATAAGCTGCTGCCGGTCAATTTGAACCGAAAAATTATGGTATTCGATATGATCGATGGCGCTTAAAATATCGAGCCTCAACTGCTCCAGCGATGGATCGGCTTTGGGAAATTTAGGAATATTAACCCCATGATCCGTTCCAATAAATCTTGAGGAATCAGAAGAAGATACGGATTCTACTTGCCCCTCCTGATATGGGACGGGCTTTTCTGTTTGCAAGACAGCTTGATTTTGGGCAAAATGATCTAATTGGGTAACTTTTTCGCTAACCGCACGAGAATAAAAAAGGATGAAAAAAATAAGAAGAAGAGTCATGAGGTCTACAAGACTCCAGAGATAGAAATCCTCCTCGGTTGACTGAGTGAATATTTCCGGCAGCTTAATTCGTTTGTGTTCTAATAATTCGATTTGCCGCTTAAGCTTTTCGTCGTTTGTCTTAGGCACTTTGTTTCCCCGGCAATAATTTTTTCAGGGGGCTGAGATTCTTTGTTTTCGAAGGAACCGGGGATTCGGTTATATCGGTATGGATTTGTCGGTAGCCCTCCAAATAAGACTGGAGACGATAAAAAATAGACTTGGAATTTTTTTCCTCGCAAATATCTATGATACCTTCTAAAACGATTGTGAGCAAGAGGGCATCGGCCTGAGTATATTCGGAAAGTTTTTTTGCCAATGGTGAAAAAATAAAATTACTCAGAAGCAGGCCATATAAGGTGGTGAGCAGGGCAATGGACATGCCCTGACCGAGTTGGCTCGGTTCTCCTATCTGATTCAAGACGTTAATGAGTCCGATGATTGTGCCCACAAAACCGAAGACCGGCGCAACTTTTGCCATCGTACTGAGAACGTTTTTCTGTGATTGCTTATTGGTAAAGTAGAGCTCTAATTCTTTTTCCAGCGTATTGTGGATTTCGTAACGATCATAACCATCGATTACCATCTCGATGCCCTTGCGTAAGAATACATTTTCAATCTTGTCAACGGCCGACTCCAAGGCTTTGATTCCGTGTAACCTTCTCAGGCGGGCCAGATTTTCAATTTGTTTTAAAAGCATTTTATAATCGCTTTTTTCATTTCGAAAAACTCTGCCGAGGCTGTGAATAAGATCCTTGATGGTTTCCGTGGAAAAAGATAAAAAAGCACTGATTAAAGTCCCACCTAATACAAGCAAACAACTTTTGAGGTTAACAATGGGTGAGATTTCACCGGCGACGGACTTTGATAAAAAAATAAAAAAAATTGCCCCGACCGAAAGAATAATTTTCTGAATCATTTTTTATTTCCCTTGAATGTTTTGGATTTTTACTCTAAGGGTTCTGCATATTGTGTGCCAAATTGGATATGTTCCGTGAAGCGCTTCTTATAGGTCATTAGGGTGAGACGTTTTATTTGAAATGGGAAAAACTTGCCTATTTAAAGGGGCAATTTGTGTTTTTTGCCTAATATGAGTTGTGTGTAAGTGATATAAAATATGAATTTCGATATGGTAATTTATAACGGTACAATTATTACCGTTAATTCGGATTTTGACATCATCAAAGATGGATTTGTCGGCATAAAGAATGGAAAATTTGCACAAATCGGAAAATTTACTGATGATTTTACCGTCCCGACGGCAGAGGAGGTCATCGATGCAGAAGGGGGCATCATTATGCCCGGGCTGGTCAATACGCATACCCATCTTCCGATGACCCTATTCAGGGGACTTGCCGATGACCTTCCACTCTTTCAATGGCTGCACGAATATATTTTCCCAGCCGAACAAAAATATATCCAGGCTGAAACCGTTCGCTATGGAACTTTACTGGGATGCGTGGAAATGATTTTAGGGGGCACGACGACCTGCTGTGACGGTTATTTTTTTGCAGATGAAATTGCTAAAGCAGTTTATGACTCCGGCATGCGGGCCATCCTTGGGCAAGGGGTCATTGACTTTCCGGCTCCGGGGGTACCGGATCCAAAAGAAAACATTCAAGTCGTCCTAAAATTTGCAGAAAAATGGCAAAATGTTTCGCCGCTCATCGTTCCATCCATATTTTGCCATTCGCCTTATACCTGTAGTCGGCAAACATTGAAAAAAGCAAAAGATGCAGCAGACTCAAAAGCAATGCTCTTTCAGATTCATGTTGCCGAAACAAAGAATGAATGGGATCGGATTTATTCCGAACATCAGACAACTCCCATAAAATATCTTGATCAAATTGGAATACTCGATCCCAATACGCTCTTGGTACATACGATTTGGGTTGATGATGAGGATATCGCCTTGATCGCACGGCGCGGGGCAAAGATTTCCGTGACGACTGAAAGTGAGATGAAACTAGCATCGGGCATTGCACCGATTCCTGATTTTTTGCGCTGCGGCATATCCGTTGGGCTGGGAACCGATGGGTGTGCGAGTAACAATGACCTTGATCTTTTTCGCGAAATGGACTCTACGGCAAAACTTCACAAAGTAAATACGCTGAATCCAACGGTTCTGGATGCCCCGTCCGTACTGAAAATGGCTACCCTAGAGGGTGCAAAAGCCATTGGCCTGGAAAAAGATATCGGTTCTCTGGAGGTCGGCAAACAGGCGGATCTGATCATCATCGATACCGACAAACCGCATCTGGTGCCGATGTATAATCCAGTCTCTCATGTTATTTATGCCGCTGTCGGTTCCGATGTGCGCGACGTTATGGTTGCCGGGAAAATGATTGTCAGAAATAAAAATTTGCTGACGTTGGATATACAAGAGATCCTTGCAAGAGTAACCCGGATAAGCAAGAATATAAGAATTTAGATGATGAAACTTTCCAAAATGATAAAAGCCGCACGCGGTGAAACTCCAGTGGACCTGCTCTTAACCCATGCCCGAATAATTAATGTTTTTTCCGGTGAAATCATTTCCGACAATATTGCGGTGGCAAATGGATATATTGTGGGATTGGGTTCCTATCGCGCCGAAAAAACGATTGATCTCAAGGGACGATTTGTGGCGCCGGGTTTTATCGATGCCCACGTCCATATTGAAAGTTCCATGGTTGGTGTTACCGAGTTTGTGCGTGCCGTTGTCGTCCATGGGACGACGACGGTTGTCGCCGATCCCCATGAAATAGCAAATGTCCTCGGCACTGAAGGCATCAATTATATGCTTCGATCCGCTATACGGCAGCCGATAAATATATACCTTACGTTTCCCTCTTGTGTTCCGGCTACAAATCTGGAAACTGCCGGTGCATCCCTGGACACTGACGACTTGTTGGCTTTTATCGATAAAGATCATATTATCGCTTTGGCTGAAATGATGAACTACCCGGGGGTTATTCATGGGGACTCTGAGGTCTTAACCAAAATAGAGCAAACCCGAATGCAACGAAAACGGGTTGACGGTCACGCGCCCGGTCTTTCCGGCCGAGATTTATCGGCTTATATAGCTGCCGGAATTTCAAGCGACCATGAGTGTACAACCGCGAAAGAAGCCATGGAAAAACTTCGCAATGGAATGTACATCATGATTCGGGAAGGTACCGGGGCAAGAAATCTTCAGGCACTTTTACCCATCATCAACCGGCAAACCGCTCGTCGAATCATGTGGTGTACGGATGACCGGCATCCGCATGATCTTCTTCAAAAAGGGCATATCGATTCCATTATCCATGAGGCCGTCGATGCCGGTATCGATCCGGTTACGGCCATTCAAATGGCAACAATAAATCCGGCGGAGTATTTCGGTATTCATGATATAGGCGCCGTGGCGCCGGGGCGAAGGGCGGATTTGGTCGTATTTTCCGATTTGAAAAATCTCAAGGTCGAACAAGTATTTTGTCGTGGGTTGAAGGTGGCTGAGAACCAAAATATTTTACCGCAGGTTGAAAAGCCGGTTCTCGTTAAAATTGAGCCGTCCATGAATGTTAAAGGCAATATGCTGGATTTTTTAATTCCTGCCGAAAAAGATTATATCCGAGTGATTGAGATTGTTTCAGGACAAATTCTAACCCGTCAGAAAGTCGTGAGAGCCTCTATATCAGAAAATTTTGCCGTTGCCGATCCTTCGCTTGATCTTCTAAAACTTGCAGTGGTTGAACGGCACAAAGGTTCGGGAAATATCGGGAAAGCCTTTGTGAAAGGGTTTGGATTGCAGCAGGGAGCGCTGGCGTCCAGCGTTACGCACGACTCGCACAATATCATTGTTGTTGGAACCAATGATGCCGATATGAAGGTGGCGGTGGAAGCCGTCATAAAAATGAAAGGTGGTTTGGCGGCAGCGTGTCGACAAGAAATTCAGGCTCGCTTGCCACTTCCGATCGCCGGGTTGATGTCGGAAGATACGGTTGAATCGGTGCGGGATCAGTTGGATAATCTTATCCGTGTTGCCCATAGTTTGGGAGTGATGTTAAAAGATCCTTTTATGACGCTTTCATTTTTAGCGCTTCCCGTAATTCCGGAATTAAAGCTAACTGATAAAGGGCTTGTGGATGTTAGCCGGTTTGAAATTGTTTCGCTATTTGTATCGTGATTCTTATCTTATGAAAAACAGTTCACCCAAAGGATTGCAACATGAAAGTTAACGGAAAGGATATGCGACCCATTTGGTTGGATGCCGATTTGAAGGTGGTTAAAATCATTGATCAAAGGTGTCTTCCGCATGAATTCAAGGTGGTGGACTTAAAAACAGTTCAAGACGTCATTGGGGCGATAAAAGAGATGACTGTCAGGGGCGCGCCGCTGATCGGGGTAACCGGCGCATATGGTGTCTATCTGGCAACTTTGAATTCTTTTGAAAAAACAAACGAAGATCAATATCTGATAAAATCATGCAGCCGATTGAAATCCGCCAGGCCCACTGCCGTGAATCTGTCTTGGGCAGTGGATCGAGTAATTAAAGCGGTAAGATCGGTAAAAAGTGTTTCCGAAAAAATTGAAACAGCCCGCAAAGAAGCGCAAAAAATCGAAGCCGAGGAAGTGCAAAACTGCGAAAAGATCGGTAAATACGGCGTAGAGCTGATTGCACGAATAAGTCGGTGCAAAAAAGGAAAAACAGTTAATATTCTTACGCATTGCAATGCAGGATGGCTTGCGTGTGTGGAATATGGAACGGCAACAGCCCCGATTTATGCGGCATTTGAAAAAGGCATCGATGTCCATGTTTGGGTGGATGAGACACGGCCGTTGAACCAGGGTGCAAGACTAACGGCTTGGGAACTGAACAATCATGGTGTCAAACATACGGTTATTACCGATAATGCGGGAGGTCACCTGATGCAGCATAATATGGTGGATTTGGTAATCGTCGGTTCCGATCGCGCCACCTGCACCGGTGATGCGGCAAATAAAATCGGAACCTATCTTAAAGCACTTGCCGCCAAAGACAACGGTGTTCCCTTTTATGTAGCGCTTCCATCCAGTACCTTTGATTGGCATCTTAAAAACGGTCTAAGGGATATTCCGATCGAAGAGCGTGATCCGGACGAAGTTCGATATGTGCAAGGCTGGAACGAGGGAGTGATCAAAAGTGTTTTAATTCCACCTGCAACTAGCCCGGCTGCAAATTTCGCATTTGATGTGACGCCCGCAAGACTTATTACGGGTTTTATCACCGAAAGGGGGATTTGCAGGGCAACGGCGGATGATATCATTAAATTGTTTCCTGAGAAAGTTTAGCTGTATCTGGGTTTGGCGAATCTCTATCGGTCGAGTGTTGGATTCTGCTTTATATTTTAATAATTTTGATGGGTTGTGAGCTTCCTTTATACAATTTATATGCTTGACAGGTTAAACTGAGGCAATTATAGTATTAAAGTAGATTAAAAAAAATTCCGTTATTCTTATCCCCCAAAAAGATAAACGGCAGGCGACTTCCGGCATGTGAAAGAATATTTATAGCTGTAAATTAAAAATATCCGATTCCGTCCAACCGAATGAACAATATGCCGGCTGCCTGAATGTTTAAGGAGAAGTCCGTGCAAAGACCCCTCCAACTGCTTCTTACCATTCTTTTTTTTGTCTGTGCGCTTGAAGCATGCAGCCTACCTGATCAAGAGGGAAATCCTCTGAAAAAAACACCCGGTGTAACAGACACCGAGGTATTTTTCGGCTCTTCGCTGGCGTTTAGCGGCCACGCGAGCTATCTAGGCATTCAAACCCTGCGCGGGACGATGTCCTATATTAAACATATTAACGAAACCGGCGGGGTTCATGGCCGTACCATCAAAATCATTTTTTATGACGATAGTTATGATCCTCCCAAATGTTTAGCCAATACTCAAAAATTGATTATTGAAGATAAGGTTTTTTCTCTCTGCTGTTATGTGGGCACGCCGACAACCGTTAAAATTTTGCCGCTGGTGGAAGAAGCCAAAATTCCGTTTCTGGGTATGTTTACCGGGGCAAATGCCCTTCGAGAGCCTTTTAACCGGTATCTGATCAATATACGGGCATCTTACTATCAGGAAACAGGCGCGGCTGTAATGCACCTGGTAGAGGACTTGAATATTGAAAAGATTGCTATTTTATATCAGTATGATGCGTATGGCTTCGATGGACTCAGTGGTACCGAGCTGGGCCTTAAAAGATATAATTTGGTACCGGTTGCCGGCGGTTCCTATATTCGAGGAACCTTGGATGTTGAAGAAGGCTTGAACAAAATTATCAATTCCGGTGCTGAAGCCGTGGTTTTAATCGGAACTTATGAACCTTGTGCAAGATTTATTAAACTCGCCGGTGAAAGGGGATTTACGCCCGTGTTTTATACCCCGTCTTTTGCAGGCGCTGAGGAACTGGCCCGCCGGCTGGATTCCTTCAATAACATTATTTTAATTATGTCCCAGGTCGTACCCCCGCCGGAAGGACCTGAATCCGAAGCTCTTCTGGGGGGTGCAGTGGAATATATCCAATTACTGAAACAATATTATCCTGAAGATACACCTAATTTTGTTGGGCTGGAGAGCTATGTCAACGCTAAGGTTTTGGTCGAGGGTTTGAAATCGGCCGGCAGGGATCTCACGCGTGAAAATTTTATCGATGCAATTGAATCGATAAGAGATTTCTCATTAGGGCCCGACATTACAATCTCCTTTAGCCCTACCGATCATCAGGGAATGGATCGAGTGTATTTTACCCAATTGAAAAATGGTCGCTTTACTCTAATTGATGATTGGACAGCGATCAAAAAGGCTTTTATCGATCGAAACGAAGGGCGAAAAAAAACTACACAAAGTGATAGATCTCTGTGAAACGACTCGCGGATATCAGCCTGAAAAATAAAATTTTTCTTTCCATAATGGCGGTGATTCTTGTCATTAGTCTATTTATCGCTTTTGTAACCCGATGGATGCTTATCAGCACATTTAGTACCGAATTGGAACTCAGAGGCACTGCTTTGGCGCGCAGTATTGCCGGCAGTGTCAGCGGATATATACTGGATAAAGACTATCCAAAATTGCTGAGCTTCATCTTTGATGAAGCTCAGCTTAAAGAGCGCAAGCATTTGGTGGCCTATATTTTTGTCGTTGACCCCGCGGATAAGGTTCTCAGTCATACCTTTACACGTCCTTTTCCGGATGCGCTTGAGCGTTCAAATCCCATTTTGCCGGGCAAAAATAAAAGTATACGGCTGATCACGCTTGACGATCAAACGGTTTACGATATCGCCATTGCCATTAATGAAGGGATTTATAGAATCGGCACGGTGCATGTCGGGCTGAACAAGAATCATATTGATTCTCTGATAAAGAAGCTTCGCATTACCTTTGCGGGTTTTCTTTCATTGATTCTGGTGCTTATCTTTTTTGTAAGCCATAGGCTTGCTAAGTACATCACGATGCCAATGTCCCGGCTGGTAAGAATCATCAATGAATTGGGGCAAGGTAATTTCGACATGGATTTGGATTCTATCCATCTTAAAAATAGCGATAAGTCCCTGAATTTGACAGGTAAGGAAAAACCGGAGCATCCGATGCCGGCTTTTGACGAATTGAGCAGCCTGGGAGAAGCGCCGGTACTTAAGCGGCGTGGTGACGAGGTTATTCAACTGGCCGATTCTTTTAACTATTTGTTTTGGAAAATAAAACCGTTTCCAACACAATTGCGTGAAATGGAAGAAAAATACCGCTCGCTGTTTGACAGCGGTCCTGAGCCGATTTTTGTGGTCGATCGTGGTTCCTATGAAATTTTGGATGCCAACCCTAAAGCAATGAATCTTTACGGCTACTCAAGAGAAGAACTCATCGGTATGTCATTTCTAAGGCTCGGGGCCGGAGATAATCTAACCAAGGAATGTATGGCCTATTTTTCCGACGAAAACAAGTCGATGGAGTGTGTGTTTTATCCCAAAATGCTTCATTATAAGAAGGAAGGTCAGCCGGTATATGTGAATGTTCACGCTTGTCCGATTGCATACAAGGGGCAGCCCTCTATTATTGTAGAAGTTATGGATGTTACCAATATCGTTGAAAAGGATGCTCAACTCATTCAGGCCGGCAAAATGAAATCCCTTGGGGAGATGTCTGCCGGTATCGCACATGAACTTAATCAACCACTTAATACGATCAAGCTCGGTAGTGAATTTCTATCCATGATGATCGAAGAAAATCGAAGCTTGCCTAAGGAACAGATCGCCCAGGTCGTCAAAGAAATCAGTACTCAAGTCGATCGAGCGGCCGGTATTATCGATACGTTGCGGTCCTTTGGCCGAAAATCGGGGCTTATTAAAGAAAAGGTAGACATCAATAAGCCGATACGCGGTGTGTTTACCACCGTGGGGGGTCAGTTTGAACTTGAAAACATCAAAATAAATTTGGAACTTTCGGAAGGCATATCTTCTATCCTGGCCCATGAGAATCAACTTTTGCAAGTTTTTCTCAACCTGGCTACAAATGCCCGGGATGCCATTTTGGAAAAGAACAAGGCTCAAGGTACTACGGCGGGAGGTGTGATTACCATTCGTTCCTATCAGGAAGATCAACGGGTTTTGGTGGAGGTGCAGGACAATGGTACCGGCATACCGGAGGACGTTCGCGAAAAGATTTTCCACCCTTTTTTTACGACTAAGGAGGCCGGTGCGGGTATGGGACTGGGTCTAGCCATTGCATATGGTATCGTAAAAGACTTTGGAGGCGATATTCAGATAAAAAGTAAGGAGGGGGCAGGAACGACATTTAAATTGATATTTCCTGTGGCTTCTTAAAATAGTGAGGAAAAGCGGATGAATAAAATACTTGTTATTGACGATGAGAAACCGACTTTAACGATGTTTCGGTTTTTATTAAGTGCCTATGGCTATTCGGTATTTACAGCTGAAAATGGAGAAGAAGGGTTGAAAATACTTGAACGTGAGAAGTGCCCCCTGGTTCTGACCGATATCAAAATGCCGGGCATGGATGGAATAGAGGTTTTAAAGCGCATCAAGGAAATGGACCCTCGCATCGAAGTTATTGTCGTTACCGGTCATGGGGACATGGATCTGGCCATCAATGCGTTGAATCTAGACGCTACCGATTTTATAAATAAACCTGTCCAACGTGAGGCTCTTGAGCAGGCTTTGAAAAGAGCTGAAAAAAGAATACAGCTTGCTGAAAACCAAGAAAAACAAGTCTGGGTTCGGTCGAAAGACAATTATGCGGTTATTGAAATTCGTGGTAGGATTTCTTCTCACTCCGAATCTTACTTGCAAAAAGCTTATAAAGATGCACTGGCCATGGAAAAAGAGAAGATTTTTTTGAGATTTGATGAAAATGCTTCCATCAATGGGGCCGGTATTGCCGTTTTGACCCAAATCCTTCTGGAAGGCCGGGAACAAGGGCGAAAAATATTCATCGCCGGGCTTTCGAAAAATTTCAGGAAAGTCTTTGAAATTGTTGGAATTTCCAAGCTTGTAGAAGTTTTGGATACAATTGATGAGTAAGTGAGAACCATGAATAAAAAAATGATTTGGAACGTAATTATTATTTTATCGATCGGTTTTTTAGCAATGAATTGCTATTGCGAAAAAGTATTTTCAGCGGATTTACCCCAAAAGGGAACCGTGCTGCCCTCGATTCAATTTATAGCCCCTCCCTTGAAAGAGCATTTGAAATATCTTGGCGTGAAAGATGAAAAGTTTGAGCTGAAGGATATCCACTATAAAGTATTGCTGATAGAGGTTATCGGTGTTTATTGCCCGTATTGCGTGGAGCAGGTGCCGTTGTTTACAAAACTTTTCAATCGTCTCCAAAAAAATAAATTGGATCATAAAGTCAAAATGCTTGGAGTTACCGCTGGCGGGGCGCCTATGGAAGTTAAATTTTTGCAGGAAAACGGTGGCTACAAATTTCCATTGGTCCCGGATGAATCGTTTGCTATTCATAAACTCCTGGGTGAACCGCGCACGCCGTTTACCATGCTCGTAAACAAAAGAGGCGAGGTCCTCTATACGCATCTTGGAATCGTCAAAGATATAAATTCTCTCTATAAATTAATACAGACATTGTCAGAATAAAATGGAGACGGGGATTTGACGGATCAGTTGAATAACAACCCACAGGCCTTAAAGACCCGGGATGAACTGGATAAGCGGATTTTTCATCTTCAGGCGATTTATGATTTAACAGCGGAACTTAGCCCTCTCACCGATACGCAGAAGCTGCTGGATACATTTCTGCTGATGATTTTAGGCACCTTCAGCGTCGGACAAGGATTTGTCCTGGTCTATGACCGCAGGGAAAAGATTGTCGCCCTATCTGATCGTGGTCTAGAGCATAAAGCTACATTAAGCCCGGAATTTACAGAAAAACTGCTATACCAATGTCTTGATGTCTCAGCAGAGAAAACCTTGGCGCCTATGAGTGTCACAAATCTTACCGCACCGGATCTTTTCAAGACGGCCGGCTTGAGTCCTGCAACGGAATATGGCCTTATGTTTGTCGTTGATTCGCAACTCATGGGAATTATCGGACTGGGTCCGAGAATTTCAGATACTGATTTTTCCAAAGTCGAAAAAACGCTTTTGGTCAATTATGTGTCCAATTTTATGGTTTTTTTAAAAAACGCTAGATCTTTTGAAATGATTCAGGCCCTGAACAAAGACCTTGAGCAGCAAAATGAACAACTCAGAAAAACGATTGCAGAATTGACCGAGGCGAGGCATAAAATTACCACTTTAGAAAAGGCCAAGGCTCAAATCAAGATGATCGTTCAAGCAGAGCTGGAACGAGCCGGACGTGTGAGAATCTTGGATTTTGTTTTGATCCTTGCCGTGGCGATGCTTGTGGGTTTGGTTTTCAATTTTTTCAGTCCCAATGGTATTCCGTTGGTTTCTGAATCGATATTTCGACCATCGCCGGCTTTGATCGATGTCGCAGAAGCAAAAAAAATTATAGATACCGGTACAGGCGTTTTGGTGGATGCCCGACCTAACGAGTTTTATAGGCAAGAGCATATCAAGGGTGCTATTAATTTGCCGCCGGCACTTTTTGATTTCATATATATGATGAAGTTAAGTAAACTGGACCCAAAAAAGAAAATTATCGTTTACGGGCGAAATATCAGCAAACGCTACGATGAAGAGGTGGCCTACCGTCTCACACAGCGTGACCACGAAGACATCAAAGTGCTTGCCGGTGGTCTTTCAGCCTGGAGTAAAGAGGGGTACCCGCTGGAACCATGAAATTTTGGGAATTCGCTAAAAAGATTCCAACGAGCAAGTATCTTGCATTAATCTTAAGAATTTATATTGGCTGGATCTTTATTTACGCCAGTATGTACAAGATTAATTATGCCGGGGAGTTCGCCGAAAGCATTGCTAGTTATCAACTTGTTCCTTTTTGGGCGGTCAACATTATGGCTGTTTTTCTGCCTTGGACGGAACTTATTTGCGGGCTTCTGCTGATAGCCGGGATTCGATCAAAAGCGGCCGCTCTTCTCATTGCAAGTATGTTGGTTGTATTTATTATTGCCATTGGAATCAATCTTATTCGTGGTACTCCAATCGGTTGCGGCTGTTTCAGCAGCGTAGAGGAACCGTTGAACTGGGTTACCTTGTTCCGTGATATCATCTGGTTGGCTATGACGATTCATGTTTACATTTATGATACGGCTTTTCATTTAGAAAAAAAATTTTTTATGAAGATCAGGGATCTTTAGTTATGAAATATTTCCGTATTTTTTTATTGAGTTCGATTATTACCTTTCTCATTATTGTTTCCTGTCAACCCGGCCGAAATATTGCCGGAAAATACCAGGAAGAAAACCCTTTAGATCAAGATGTACTTGTGGTGCTTTCACTCACATCCGATGGTAAGGGGTCATGGAGTGTAGATGATGAAACCGTCTCCTTTAAATGGAAAGTCCATGATGACGAAATTTGGCTGCATACCCCTTCCGGTGGAGTGATTGTAGGTAAACTTTTGCAAACCGATTCCATTATTGTTACCTTACCGGGAATAAAAAAAATTTTTCTTAAGAAGATTCGACAATAAAATCCATTGAAAATAATGGTCCCCCGCAATTTATAGAATAAACTAATTGCTTAATTTTGAATTTCTTGCCTACCTATAATAAACAATAAATAGTTAAGAAAAAATCCGGGTTTCCGATATTTTATTAAGCAGTCAATAAGGATGAACTCGTAAGAAGTCAAAATTGAAACGGCACAGCAAAAAGTTCAGATTCAAGGCGTCGCGAATTTCTTGAGATGAGGTGATATTTTGCATTTGGAATGGCTGACAAAAGATCCGGTTTTGATCTGGTTTTTGGTTGGACTGGTGTTGATGATTTCGGAATTTATCATTCCTGGGTTAATCATCATATTTTTCGGTATCGGTGCCTGGATGGTTGCAGTGGTCTTGTTGGCAATTAATTTAAAATTCTTCCTTCAGATTTTCATTTTTCTGGCGGGATCGGTTGCATCTCTATTGTTGCTGAGAAAGAAATTTACGGTATCGAAAGACAAGGTGGTGAATGTTACGGATGATTTTATCGGCAAAACCGCTCGGGTACAACAAGGATTTTCAAAAGGTGAATTCGGGCGCGTTTTTTTCAAAGGGACATCCTGGAAGGCGGAAACAACATCGGATAAGCCCATTGAAGAAGGAACATACGTTAGAATTACCGGGTACGACAGTATCGTACTTAAAGTTGAACGATTAGAATAGGGGAAAAATACATGGAATTTATTATCATTGCTGTTTTATTGGTCCTGGTTTTAACTATTTTTTTCAAAACCGTCAGAATTGTACCCCAGCGCACGGCCTATGTCATTGAAAGACTCGGCCAGTATAGTAAAACCCTTGAGGCGGGGTTTTACATATTGATTCCCTTCTTGGATAAAGTGGCTTATAAACGTTCATTAAAAGAAGAGGCAATCGATGTGCAGGAGCAAATTTGTATCACAAAAGATAATGTGTCCATCGGAGTAGATGGTATTTTGTATATTCAAGTCATTGACGCTCAAAAATCGGCTTACGGCATCGAAGATTATAAATTTGCGACAGCGCAAATTGCGCAAACGACCATGCGAAGTGTTTTCGGAACATTTGACCTCGATCAAACGTTTGAAGCTCGTGATATCATCAATGCCAGGGTCGTTCAGGCCGTTGATGAAGCCAGTGAACCCTGGGGAGTTAAAGTAACAAGGTATGAGGTCAAAGATATCAATCCACCTCAGACCATTATTGAAGCTATGGAAAAGCAAATGAAGGCTGAACGTGATAAGCGGGCTACGATTGCCGAATCGGAAGGCGAAAAACAAGCTGCAATCAATCGGGCTGAAGGCAAGCGTCAATCTATGATTGCGGAGTCTGAGGGTGAAAAACAAAAAAGAATCAATGAGGCCGAAGGTCAGGCGGCTGAGATTGAAAAAGTTGCGGAAGCCACTGCGCGCGGAATCATAAGAATTGCGATGGCCATCAATAAAGAAGGTGGTAAGGAAGCGGTCAATTTGCGAATTGCAGAACAATATATTAAAGAGTTCGGCAATTTGGCCCGGAAGAACAACTCCATGATCATTCCCTCCAACCTGACCGATGTAGCCGGTTTCGTTGCAACTGCCACTAGAGTCATCGAAGAGGCAAAACTAATTCAAAGACCAAACGAATAAAATTAAATAACTTATGGGTGGTTTGTGCTAAAAAATCTTGACTTTTGCCGGTATTCTCTTTTAAATGCTGCATGCTTTCAGAACTGGAAAAAAGAATTCTTGCTTCGATTCAAGATGATATTCCCGTCACAGAGCGCCCATACCTTGAAATTGCCGATCGGTTGGGTATTTCGGAAGAAGCCTTACTGGAAAATTTAAAAGTGCTTTGTGAAAGCGGTGTCATCCGACGATTTGGAGCCACCCTTCGGCATCAGAAGTCCGGCTTTAAGTCTAATGCTATGGTTGCATGGCAGGTTGATGAAGATCGGATTAATGAGGTGGGTAATAAAATGGCGGCCTGCCGGCAAATTTCGCACTGTTATCGACGTAATCCCACCGATAAATGGCCATACAATCTTTATACCATGGTCCATGCCGAGAGTGAAGAGGCCTGCCGGAAAATTGCGCGGAAGCTGTCTCTGGAGACTTCCGTTTCTACCTATGTTCTGCTTTTTAGCCGTCGCGAGTTGAAAAAGACCTCAATGAAATATTTTACCACACCGAATTAGTTATTGGTTAATTTGAAATTCACTTCGTGAAACACGACGCACCGCATATTCTGCTTGTCAATCCATGGATCCATGATTTCGCTGCTTATGACTTCTGGGCTAAGCCGTTGGGATTGCTAAGCCTGGCAGCAATACTCGTCCAGCATGAGTTCAACGTTTCCTATATGGATTGCCTTGACCGTTTTCATCCTCGGGCATGCAAAGCGGACCCCTATGCGCGAAATGGTCGCGGCCCTTATATTAAAACATTTCTTCCTAAACCAAAGGGGTTGGAAGATGTGCCGCGAAATTTTTCAAGGTATGGAATCAAGCCGGAGTGGTTCAAGGAAGATTTACATTCCATTTCCGAACCTAACCTTATCCTTGTAACCTCCTTAATGACTTACTGGTATCCGGGTGTTCAAGAAACCATCACCGTTTTAAAAGAAGCTTTTCCGAATACTCCCATTGTTCTGGGGGGTATTTATGCAAGCCTTTGTCCCGATCACGCAAAAGTTTATTCAGGTGCCGATAAAGTCGTGACGGGAAGTGGAGAGTCAAACATCTTAAAGCTTCTCGAAGATTACACCGGTTTTGCTGTTCATCCAAAATTTGATCCGGATGATTTCGATACTTATCCATACCCGGCCTTTGATCTCCAGAGAAAATTTGCTTATATTCCCATTTTGACATCACGAGGTTGCCCTTTTGATTGTTCTTATTGCGCTTCACGGTTTTTGAATCCGAAAAGAATGCTTCGAAATCCTGAAGCAGTCGTCTCCGAGATCATATATTGGTATAAAAAATACAATATTGAAGAATTTGCTTTTTACGATGATGCCCTTCTTGTTAATGCCCGGCAGCATGTGATACCCATCCTTGAAGGAATCATCAATACCGGTCTTAAACTTCGTTTACACACACCAAATGCTGTTCATGTTCGCCGAATTTCGAAAAAAATCGCACACTTGATGTATCGATCAGGTTTTAAAACCATTCGGTTGGGCCTTGAAACAACCGGATTTGAAAGCAGGAAGGACTTAGACCAAAAGGTTACCCAAGACGAATTTGAGCAGGCGGTAGTCTTTCTGAAAGATGCGGGATTTAATAAAAATATGATCGGCGCTTATCTGCTTGCAGGTTTACCGGATCAGACGCTTGTCTCCATTGAGGATTCTATCAAAACGGTTAAACAGAGCGGCATTACGCCCGTGTTGGCATATTATACACCGATTCCGCAAACCGCTTTATGGAAACGAGCGGTTGCCTGCTCTCGCTACGATCTTGAATCAGATCCGATATTCACCAACAATGCGATTTGGCCCTGCCGGACACAAAGCTTTTCATGGAAAACCATCACACATCTGAAAAATTTGGCTGCGTTTCATTGACATCTTTCCATTTTCCGTGCTTGTCAGGCCTGCAAATCAAGTGGTAAAGCACTTTTAAGTCCCATTTCTTCGGCCTTTATATCAAAGTGCAATGTTGCGACCTGTTCCAGGGGTGGGTAAATAATACGGTCTAATTTTCTGGTATCCACTGTTTTGATATATTTTTTACAGCTTTCACAAACATCAACCCGATATTCCGGTTCCGCTTCGCTGTAAAAATAGTTTAGGGTCTTGGTGTCTTTGTTGTCACAAAAGGGACAGTACAACCTTCGGGTCGACCATTTGTGACGGCAGAAGCTGCAGATGAAAAACCGCTCGCCTTCACCTTCAAATATCGAAAGTCCCGGCAGACTTCCGCAAACCGGGCAGTAACCCTTTTCCCATTTATGATTTGGATCCAGATAGGTTGAAAGCTGTTGAGAGCATAAATTTACCGATGGGTTTATGCTGTTATATGTAATAAAAGCCAAAGCCTTTTTGTCAATTTCAAATTCAGATGCAATTTTTTCAAAAAATCCTTCATCACCACCCAGAAGGCTTTTAAAAACAGAGTCAAGATCGATTTTTTCATTGGTGACGGCTTTGATAAGAATTCCGGCAGACACGGCTAAAATACCGTCCGACTGTTGCGAGATATTACATATTTTTTGAAAAAGCCGGCCTGCAGCTTGGCTGTCGATTGTAAAGTCCGATAGGTTAATCAAGGGGAAATTATCTTTTACTTTAACAGCGATCATTTCGGCGGTTATCTTTATTGGATTTATATGTAATTGCCTTTTCGAATCTTCCTGCATGACAAAGATTTTTTCATAAAAATCTATTAATTCTTTGTAAACGGGTCTCAAACCCTTTAGTGTTGCAGCTGCCTTTTTGATCTGATCAGAGGTGAAGTCCATATTCACTGCCATAAAATCCCTTTCAAACTCATTAGTTTTTGCAAGATTGATGAACTCGTAAAAAGCTTTTTACGACGCCGTCAAAATTATTTTAAAAGAAGGGGAGAAGATATGGATCTTCTCCCCTTCTTAAATTGATTGTTCCCGCCATTTTAAAATAGGTGAGAAGCTATGTTTTTCAGAGGACGAAAAATTTTCCGCAGGGCTACCTGCCGTGTCATATCAAAAGCGGCATTTGAAGCAATGGCGAACTCATGATACAGTGTCGGCTCATAAGCAACCAAATAAATCACCCTGACGTCATTCGGATCAATGAGTTCAGCTTTTGGATATTTAGCTTTAACTTCTAATAGACGTTTTTGGGCAAGATCCAGCATTTCTTCTCGTTTGCCGAAATTCATAGCACCTGTCGGACAGGTCTGCACACAGGCCGGAAGCAGTCCATTGTGAACGCGGTCGTTGCACATATCGCATTTCGCCATGGTTCCATCCGAACTCTTGCGGGGAATATTATACGGACATGCTTCTCGGATTTCCTCAAAATTCAGATACTTCGTGTTAGCCGTATAAATTACGGCACCGGTTTTAGCATCCGTATATATAGCGTTTTCATCGCCCGCAATATCTTGGCAAGGTGGCTCGATACAATGACGACACTGTTCCGGGAAAAAGAGCCAGTTCAGTTTGCCGTCGATGACATTTTCACGCATTCTGACAACCTTATACGTGTTAAAGGAGACATCCGGCGGATTTTCGTATGTGCCGCGATTTTGGGTGATCTCCGCCGGGAGGTCATGCCACTGCTTGCAGGCCACCTGACATGCTCTGCACGCCGTGCACAATGTCGTATCTATGAAAAATGAGTTACTCATATAGATCACCTCCTCCTAAAGTTTTGTAATGTTGACCATAAAGGCCTTGGTTTCAGGGATACGGGTGTTGGGATCTCCGGTGGGCGGTGTCAACAAGTTAATGCTGTCCTCAGTTCCTTTCTCAGGCCAGCGCCATCCAAAATGCCACGGAACACCCACCTCATGGACAATGGTACCGCCGATTTTAAAAGGTTTAAAGCGCTGGGTAACAATTGCGGTACATTCCAAGGTGCCACGAGCCGACGATACCATGACGCGTTCACCGTTTTTGATTCCTCTGAGCTTGGATAATTCCTCACTCATTTCCACAAATACTTGCGGCTGGAGTTCAAGGAGCCACGGTTGCGGACGGGTCATCAGACCGGTCTGCCAATGTTCAGTCACTCGGTAAGTTGAGCAGACATACGGAAATCTCGGATCACAGGTTCCTTCCGTCGTCAAATCCGCTTCCGTCAAGTAAACCGGAGCAACCGGGCTTATCTTTTGTTTTGGATTCATGTAATTTGTTTCAACCGGGCATTCAAGCGGTTCGTAATGCTCCGGAAAAGGTCCGTCAGTGAGGCCCGGCCCAAAAATTTGACCATATCCGTGCTTGCGCATAATAAAGGGATACTTACTCTTGGGGTTTAATGTTCCATCTAGATTCTGTAACGGCGGCCAACCTCCATCGGGTACATCTCCGATCCATTTATTACCTGTCCAGCGAATGACCCAATCCTGGGTATCATAAGGTTGACCTTTTGGATCGACGGAAGCACGGTTGTAAATGATTCGGCGATTCAACGGCCAACACCAGGCAAAATCAGGGTATAAACCGATCTTGTTGGGAGCATCTTCCAAGCCTTTGCGGGCCGCCATATTCCCTTTTTCCGTATAGCTGTTACAATAAAGCCAGTTTGCGGATGAGGTCGAACCGTCAGCTTGCAGTTTGGTAAAATTCGGCACAAGGGTTCCTTTTTTGTACAGGACGCCTTGGATCTCGACATCTTCATGAAAATAACCGTTAATTTCCTTGGCCACTTTATGAGAATCGAAATGACCATGGGTTTCATAGTCCCACTTAAGGTTGAGAATAGGTTCCGGAAGTGCACCTTGTTTTTTGTAAAGCTCTTTAATTTTATGACCCAACTGCATGATAATA
Organism: Desulfobacterales bacterium; assembly: GCA_016931455.1. Taxonomy (GTDB): domain Bacteria; phylum Desulfobacterota; class Desulfobacteria; order Desulfobacterales; family JAHDSC01; genus JAFGES01. The sequence continues at coordinate 177,963 of JAFGES010000054.1, forward strand.
TGACCGTCGGACAGACTATTGCCAAGCGGTTTCGGCCCCTGATATCGCCACTGCATCCATCGTCCGCTGTTGGTGATACTGCCTTCTTTTTCAACCGATACGCAACAGGGGAGCATGAAGACTTCCGTTTTTATGGTGGAGGGATTCATGCCCGGCCCGCGCCAGAACGATCCGGTCTCGTTATCAAAAATATTGACATTAACCATCCAGTCCAGTTTGGCCATGGCTTTTCGATTCTTATTGGCATTGGAACCACTGCAGGCCGGGTTTTGGCCCCAGGCCATGAAACCTTTGAAAGTGCCCTTGTACATTTCATCGAAAAGGGTTAACCATGAATAATCCTTTCCGTCATCGACTTTCGGCATCCACTGATATCCGAATTCGTTTTCTTTGGTTGCCTTATCGCCAAAGTACGATTTTAAAAGGCTGACCATATACTTGGGCGTATTTTGCCACCAGTTGGCGCTCATAGGATCCTTGCTGGCAGGCGTCCATCGTTTGAGGTAGGCATCCAATGTATCGTCCGATGATCTGGGCGTCTTCAGATAGCCGGGCCAAATGTGCCAAAGGAGGCAATGGTCCGTGGAGCCCTGTACGTTTGATTCTCCGCGCAACGCATTAATACCGCCGCCGGCGACTCCCATATTTCCCAGCAGTAGTTGAATGATAGCCATGGTACGGATATTTTGAACGCCGACCGTATGTTGAGTCCAGCCCATGGCGTACATCGACGTACCCGCCTTGCCCTTGGCCCCGGTGGCGGCATAGGTTTTGTATACTGTAAGCAAATCCTGTTCCGGTGTACCCGTAATTTTGGATACTAGTTTGGTATTATAACGGCTGTAATGTTTCTTTAAAAGTTGGAACACGCATCGGGAATTTGATAAATTGCGATCCATTTTGGGAACCCCATTATTGTCCAACTCAAACGCCCATTTGCTTTTGTCGTATCCTCCAGCCGTCACTGATGCGGGGGGATTTTTACGATAGCCTGAAAAAAGGCCGTTTTTAAAACTATAATCCTTCCCCACGATAAACGGAGCATTGGTATAGTTTTTTACATATTCTTCATTATAGAGTTTTTTATCGAGGATGTAATTGATCATGCCGCCCAGAAAAGCAATATCCGTCCCGGAACGTAAAGGAGCGTAAATATCAGCCTTGGCCGATGTCTGAGTAAATCTGGGATCAACACTAATGAGTTTGGCGCCTCGTTTTTGAGCTTCCGTTACATATTTGAAAGAAATGGGATGATTGCTGGCGGCGTTGCTGCCCATAATTAAGATACAGTCACTATTTCTAATGTCGATCCAATGGTTTGTCATTGCACCGCGTCCGAACGACTCTGCCAGAGCCGCTACAGTTGCGCTATGTCAGATACGAGCCTGATGTTCGATATATACCAACCCCAGCGCACGCATGAGTGCCTGGTAGATCCAGCACTCTTCATTATCCATGGCGGCGCTGCCGACTGAAGCAATTCCCATGGCCCGATTAACAATTTGTTTTTTCTCATTTTTATGCTGAAAGCTAGAATCCCTGGTTTCTTGAATTCTTTTTGCAATTTCACTTAGAGCCCATTCCCAAGAAACCGGTTTCCATTCTTTGGCATATGGAGCACGGTACATTGGATCGAGCAAGCGATTGGAATTCTCTGTTAACTGAGAAAGCGCGGCACCCTTGGGACAAAGCGATCCCTTATTAATTATATGGTCCGGGTCCCCTTCGATGTTAATGACGCGACCATCACCTTTTTGGCTCGTGTGCACGATAGCCCCGCAACCCACCGCACAATAACAGCAGATTGTGCTGGTTTCTTTGGCATACTTGGTCTTAAGCATCTGAGCATGAGACTTAACCGGCGAGAGACCGATTCCCAAACCGCTCACTGCAAGACCGGCGGCCGTTGCCCCCGTGATTTGGATAAATTCTCTTCTTGTTACATTCATAAGCTTTACCTCCTAGTTTAAGGGTTACCTGCGATAAAATTAATAAATGAGTGCAGATACATAAAACTGAATTTGCTGTTAATGGTACATAAAAATACGGTCGGCAATAACTATAGAAATTCTAGGACAGTTAGAATCATTTTCAAAAATATATCGGCGATAGCGCTCGGCAGCGTTAGTTGAAGGTTCAGCGGCCAACCGTTAATAAGAATTCAGTTTGAATAGAGGTTTGAATGGGTAAGAAATCTTTATAAAGTATCGGCCTTTTTACCAACCTTTATCCGGGGTTGCGGCTGCACCGCAATTAAAGTTAATGAAGTAAAAAATCAGTCTTAATTTTTAATGACATTCTTTGCTTACTTTGTCTATAGGTATAAGGCATTATTTTTATGAGAAAAAATCCTATCTAATAGGGGTTTATCCCGATAAATGGAGTGAAATTAAAAGTAGCCGATAATAGTTGATCATCGATTGAATCATTAGGAAAGGATTAATGGACGAGAAAATACTCTAAAAATTAGAATTTAAACCAAAATAAGTGCAGGGATAAATAAAAAACCGAATTAAGTTTTTTTCTTCAATTATTAAAAAAATACTTGAAATCGGATGTGCATGATGGTAGTTCCACATTTTGATTTTTGTTCTAGGGCCCACTTTTTTTTGACTAAAGTTTGAAAGGAATGTGTGTAAAATGACTTCAAAAAAAGAACTGCAGGTGGCATACGGCCTGGCAATTATTTTTTTAGTTGTCGGCATCTTAAGTTATGCGGCCTTTCCTGCAAAAGCCCCTGATCAGCCGGTAAGGCTGATGTTCGAGGGAGTTGCAGGAAATGTTTTGTTTGACCACAAAACGCATACTGTAGATTCGGGTTATGGGATAGCATGTCAAGATTGCCATCATAACCTCGAAGCGGGTGAAACGAATCCGGAATCTTGTGGAGCATGTCATGAAATTGAGAGTGGCGATGAAGATGTTCCCAAACGTTCGGATGCATTTCACTTACAGTGTATCGGCTGTCATAAAGAAGGTGATGCCGGCCCTCAAGAATGTTCGGGATGTCATGTCATGTAAGCCAGTAGCCTAAATGCTACCGGCTTTTTTTGTGACCTTTCACGTTAATGCGGCAAACAAAAAGGTTGAACTATGATAAAAAGATCATTTATCGGATTGGCAAAGCCCCGGCTGGAGTATGAATTACTTGAGGATATTCAACCGGAGCTTGTAAGGGTTCCAACTGCAAAAAAGGTAACCCTGTTTTTGGACAGCCCTTTTGATCCATACATAAAAAGGGAAAATGATTTACTTAAAATAGGCGATAAGGTAAAAACAGGTCAGAAGCTTCAACTTACCGGGGATAGTGGAGCATATGTCATTTCAACTGTGACCGGAACGATATCATCGATTACATCTTTTATATCTGATTTAGGTCGGAAACAGACCGCCATTTCAATTGAGGCGGCTACTGAAGAAGCGATTGATGAAACGTTCGCTAATCAAAGCAAACAACCCGGTATTAAGAATCTATTAGCGTTCCTCGAAGGTGCGCCTGGAAATCCGAATTTAAAGTTTTTCAGCGGTACCGAAAAAACGATAGGCACTATAGCAATACTAGGCGCTGATAAGGATTTGCTGCCTGTCACCAATCAGTATTTTGTAAAATCAAAAACTGATGCTATTAAATCAGGTATTCGAGTATTAAAGGAATTAACCGGTGTCGCTAACATCGTCATCGTCGTACCCCAGTCTTTAATGCAAGCAGCAGGTGCAACAGGTGTTCAGGTCAAGGTAGTTGATTCCCAATATCCTGCAGCCTTGCCCCTTATGGTGATGAAAGATGTTCTGGGTCAGGTCGTTCCGGCAGGAAAAACCTGTGAAGATTTGGGGGTATGTTTTTTGAGCGCCGAAGCGGTTGCTTCAATCGGTAGCGCTTATGAAAGCGGACAATTGCCGATTTCCAAGACCTTTACCCTGATTAAAAAGGATGGCGGTAAGATTTTGGTATCGGCAAGGATTGGAACGTCGGTTAAAGATGTTTTTGATGCTTGTAACATAGCCGTAAAAGACAATGATAGAATAATTTTCGGTGGGATAATGACCGGTTCCAGTGCTTACTCTGAGGAATTACCGGTTAAATCCGATACCGACGCAATTATCATTCAGGATAGTGAGGAGATTCCGCTGACTACGGATTATCCCTGTATCAATTGCGGTGATTGCATACGAATTTGTCCTGCAAATATGCCGGTCAATATGCTTGTACGGCTGCTTGAAGCAAGTCAATATGAAGAAGCGGTAGACAATTATGATCTGGATTCATGTGTTGAATGTGGTCTTTGCAGTTATGTCTGTGTTTCGAGAATCCCCATTTTTCAATACATAAGAATGGCAAAAAAAGAACTTGCCAGAATTAAGACAGCGGAGGCAACGAATGAGTAATCAGAAAAAATTTATAGTGTCACATGCTCCATTCTGGCTTGACGGGAGCAGGATATCCATTCGAAGCTATAATTTAATGATAGCAGCGCTGCCGGCATTATTGTTCGGTATCGCTCAGTATGGTATGCCCGCAATCGGTGTTATAACATTAGCGATTTCTTCCGCCATTATATGGGAATATCTTTGGGATGTTATAACCAAACAAGCCGTTACCATCGGAGATGGAAATGCTGCAGTTATAGGTCTATTGTTTGGTATGCTTTTACCGGCGACGGCTCCATGGTGGTTTGTTATCATTGGAACCTTTATCGCAGTTATAATAGGAAAACAGATTTATGGCGGAATCGGGGCTAATGCTTTTAACCCGGTGCTTGTAGCAATTGCAATCCTCATGCTGTCCTGGAAATATGTATTCAATTTTGATGGAATGCTATTGAATTATGATTTCAACTTTCTTGCAGTCTATCCGCTTGCGGCCCTGAAACATTTCGGTGTTTCCGGTATTGAGTCTTTTAATATGGGTGATCTTCTAATGGGCCAACAGATCGGCGGCATCGGAACCGGGTTTGGGCTGGGTCTCATAATCGGCGGTGCTTATCTGATTATTCGCGGCTACATTCGTTGGGAGATTTCAGCATCTTTTATAGTCGGTATGTTTATTACCGCCATGTTATTTAATCTTTCAGATTCAGCACGTTTTGCAGGTCCGTTGGTCCATCTTTTTACCGGATACACGTTGATAGGCATTTTTTTCCTGGCAACGGAGGATTCATCATCGCCGGTTAATTTTATTCCGATGCTTATTTATGGAGCCGGTGCAGGAGTGCTGACCGTATTGATCAGAAATATCGGTGTCTATGTGGATGGGGTAGTTTTTGCAATACTGGCTATGAATCTTGTAAGTCCGCTTCTGGACATGATCAGGCCTAAAGCTATTGGAAAGGTTGTTTAAAATGCGTGACATAATAAAGATGATCCTAGTTCTTGCAATTTTAAGTACTTTTTCAGGCGGATTGCTGGCAGCCATTCGTACTGGAACTAAAGACAAAATTGAAAATCAGCAGCTTCAATTTGTAAAAGGACCCGCAATAAGATCTATACTTGAAGGTGCATCGAATGATCCCATAGCGGATCGATTTAAACTAAAAGATGGTGATATTGAAAGAAGTTTTTTTGTCGGTGCATTTGATGGAAAAGCTAATTGTATCGCTTTAGAGAGCTATGGTAAAGGCTACGGCGGCGATGTCGGTGTGATGGTGGGTATCAATATCGATGAAAATAAACTCATCGGTGCAGGTGTAACAACCCATGCTGAAACGCCGGGAATGGGTGCCCGCGCAAAAGAAGATCCCGCTTTTGTATCACAATTCAAAGGCGTCGATGTGAAAGATGCTTACAAAGTCACAACAGACGGGGGTAAGATTGATGCAATAAGCGGAGCAACAATTACGTCCCGAGCGGTTTGCGCTGCTGTTACCGACGTGGCTAGTATATACAGCCGGTTAAAACCTCAAATTTCTGATAAAATTAAGGAATTTAACAAGTAGGAGATAAAGATGGCAAAGTCTATCGTCCAAGAATTTACCAAAGGCTTGTGGGATGAAATACCGCCGTTTAGACTCGTTCTCGGTCTTTGCCCCACGCTGGCGGTAACAAAAACTGTCGAGAATGGAATTGGTATGGGTCTGGCAACTACTTTTGTTCTTGTTTGCTCCAATATACTTGTATCAGCATTAAGAAATATGATACCCAGCAAAGTTAGAATTGCATGTTTCATAGTTGTCATTGCAACCTTTGTTACGGTCGTTGAACTTCTGATGCAAGCTTATACCTATCCTCTATTTTTGAAGCTGGGAATATTTATTCCTCTAATTGTTGTTAACTGTATTGTATTGGGACGTGCTGAAGCGTTTGCTTTCAAAAACCCGATTGCACCTTCTCTGGCAGATGGCTTAGGAATTGGTGTTGGATTTACGATTGCGCTTGCGGCGCTTGGTGCGATCAGAGAATTATTTGGAGCTGGAACAATCTTAGGAATTAATGTGTTTGGACCTTCTTTCCAACCCTTTAATTTTATGGTTGAAGCGCCGGGTGCATTCGTTTGCCTGGGTCTAATGCTTGCAGTTATGAACCTTGCAAAAAAATAGGAGAAAAAGATGGGCGACTATATAGTCCTTGCAATAAGTTGCATCTTTGTAAATAATATTTTGCTGGGCCAATTTTTGGGTAACTGTCCTTTTTTGGGGACATCCAAAAAGATGGAGACAGCTGTCGGTATGGCCATGGCGGTTGTATTTGTATTAGTTATGGCCGGTGTTATTACATGGATTCTCAATACCTACTTCTTAGTCCCGTTTGGGATCGAATATCTTAGAACCATCGGTTTTATTCTAGTTATTGCAGCTTTAGTGCAATTCGTCGAGATGTTTCTAAAGAAAAGTATTCCAGCGCTATATGCGGGATTAGGAATATTTTTACCCTTGATTACAACTAACTGTGCAGTAATGGGTGTTTGTCTCATTAATGTCAATGAGGAATATACTTTTATTCAGGCCCTTGTTACATCCTTTTCCTACGCTGTCGGCTTCGGGCTTGCTCTCATTCTATTTGCCGGCGTTAGAGAAAGAATTCTTCTTGCAAGAGTTCCAAAACCACTTCAGGATACTTCAATTGGATTGGTGACAGCCGGAATGCTCGCACTCGTATTCTACGCATTTAAAGGGATGGTATAAAGAGAAGACGACTTGGAAGATTGACATTCTTGAAATAAAACAAAATAAAAGATATTTTAAAAACAAATTATTAATGGTAATAAAACCATTAATGACTATAAATTCGTACCAAGGAGGTAGTCGTGGTAGAAGCCATTCTTTTTATGCTAGGTTTAGGGGCAGCGTCCGGGGCAATACTGAGTGCTGCTTCTAAAGTCTTCTATGTCTATGAAGACCCGCGAATAGCCGAAGTTGAAAATTGCTTGGCGGGTGCTAATTGCGGCGGCTGTGGATATGCCGGATGTTCGGCGGCAGCGGTTGCGGTTGTTGCAGGAGAAGCACCGCCTTCAGTGTGCATTGTTGCTGGAGCGGAATCCGCTGCAAATGTTGCCGCAGTGATGGGCATGGAAGCTGGAGCTGCAGAACCCTTGCGATCATATAATCTGTGCCGTGGTGGTGAGCGCGCCGACGATAAATACCAATACATGGGCATCAATTCATGTCGTGCGTTGTCAATGCTGTACGGTGGAAAACGAGAATGTGAAATCGGATGTCTTGGGATGGGCGATTGTGTTAAAGCATGTCAGTTTGATGCGATTGCGCTTGGCGAGGACGGTTTTCCGGTTATCGATGAATTAAAATGTGTGGGTTGTGGAGCTTGTGCTGAAGCTTGTCCGAAGAACATTCTCGAAGTAAAGAAAATGTCGGATAAGCTTTTACATTTCAACCAACAAGATGATCGAATTGCGCCTTGTACACAGACATGTCCGGCTCAGATCGATATACCCAAATATATCGAACAGATCCGAAAAGGCGATTATGAAGGGGCTGTCAATACTATTAGAGAAAGAAATCCGCTTCTTCTGGCCTGCGGGCGTGTATGTCCGCATCCCTGTGAAGACTATTGTCGTAGAGGAATTGAAGATGAAGCGGTTTCAATCAACCAATTGAAACGTTTTGTCGCTGACTACGAAATGAATTCCGGAAAGCGTCTTCCAATTAGCTGTGCACCGGATACGGGAAAAAAGGTTGCCATCGTAGGTGCCGGGCCGGCGGGTCTAAGCTGTGCGTTTTTCTTAAGAAGACTGGGGCACAGTGTGACGATTTTCGAGATGATGCCTAAGTTGGGCGGAATGATTCGTTATGGTATTCCTGAATATCGATTGCCGAAAGAAGTATTACAATGGGAAATCGACGGCATCCTAAAACTGGGTGTCGATGCGCATACGAATGTTAAACTCGGGCGCGATTTCGAACTCGGCTCTCTTGTTGCAGCTGGGTATGATGCTGTATTTATGGGCATTGGTGCCTGGAAAGATTACGATCTCGGTGTTGAAGGTGAAAATTTAAACGGATGTTATACTGGAATTAATTTCCTTACTCGGTTTGCCAAAAAGCAACAAGGTGATGCACCTCTGGAAGAAGCTATTCCCATCGGTGACAAATGTGTAGTAATCGGTGGTGGTAATACAGCGATTGACTGTGTTAGAACTCTGGTAAGATTAGGGGCAAAAGAAGTTTCTATCGTTTATAGAAGAACGAGAAATGAAATGCCCGCAAACATGGTTGAAATCGAAGCTGCAGAGCATGAAGGAATTAAATTTCATTTTCTTGCCGCACCGACTAAGGTTATCGGTGATGAAAATGGACATGTAAAACAGCTTGAATATTTGAAGATGGAATTAGGCGAACCGGATGCAAGTGGTAGAAGAAGACCGGTACCGATTGCCGGATCTGAAACCTTGATGGATATTGACATGCTGATTACTGCAATCGGACAGGGACCCGACACCGCATTCGTAAAAGACGGGAAACGTTTGGATGACCTGAAGATTACGAAATGGAGTACAATCGATGCTTTAAATCCGGAAACACTTCAGACCAATATTCCTTACGTATTTGCAGCCGGTGATGCTTATACCGGGGCTTCATTAGTTGTTGAAGCAATCGGTGGCGGTCGAAGAGCAGCTAGATCCATTCATCTTTATTTAACCGGTCAAGAGGTTACGGCACCTCCAAAATCTTTGTATAAGGAACATATTCCGGAATCGATTTTTGAAAGTGTGGAAGGAATTACTCCGAAAGCTCGAACACCAATGCCTGAACTTCCGGTGGAAGAAAGAATCCAATCCTTTGTTGAAAGTGATCTTGTTATAACCGAAGAAGATGCGATCTACGAAGCAAATCGTTGCTTAAATTGCTGCAGAACATGTTATGATAAGGATGTTGCTTAAAAGGTCCTAAAGGTCAACTTTTTTTAGGAACAAAGGGATTAATAAAAATTAGGGGTGTAATGCCTTCTTAAAGAAAAGAAAGAGAAGGTAGAAACACCCCTTTTTTTATGCCTTAAAAACAAAGCAGAAAGATTGAATCGTTTTAGCTATTTTTTTCCTAAATAATTTATTAATTGGTGCATATCCGACGGTATGACGGATTGAAAATGGAAATTGATATTGTAGAGAGGATGCTTAAAATCAAGACAGCATGCATGAAGCATTTGTCTGTAAAGCAGATTTTCCGCATCGGGTAAATTTATTGTTATTGTATCAAAAAGAAGTTTATCAAGTTTGCTTTTGCAATATAAAGGATCTCCAACAATAGGATGACCAATTGCTGCACAATGAACACGAATTTGGTGAGTTCTACCCGTTTTAATGTTTAACCTCAATAAAGTGGCGTGATCAAAGTATTCAACTACTTTCCAAGTGGTGATGGCTTCACGACTTTTTCTACTATTTGTAGACATTTTTTTTCGATCAATAGGATGTCTACCGATTGAAAATGAAACTACACCTGAAACCGGTTCGACCTTGCCGTGAACAAGGGCGATGTAGCGTTTAGAAACCTTCCTTTGCTTAAATTGAAGGGATAAATTTTGATGGGCCGAAGAGGTTTTTGCAATGACCATTGTTCCGGAAGTATCTTTATCTAAACGATGAACAATTCCAGGTCTCTCCGTTTGTATTCCGGATTTTGTAACCTCCGGGAAATGATATAATAAGGCATTCACTAAGGTGCCGGATGGGTGGCCGGGCGCTGGATGAACTACCAAACCCGGCGGCTTGTTAATGACGATAATATGCCGATCTTCGAAAAGTATTTCAAGCGGAATGGATTCAGGGTTAAGAAGAACTGGTTCTGATTCCGGAATAAAACCAGTGATATTTTCACCGGTTTTAACTCGGTAGCCGGCTTTTTTATTTTTGCCTTGAACGAGTATATAATTTTGTTGAATAATATTAGACGCATATGATCTGGATACATGCAGTTGCGATGAAATGTATAAATCAAGTCGCTTGCCTGAAGTTAATTCGTCGACAAAAAGAGAAAAATATTTTTTGTCGTACATTTAATTAAATTAATTAATTTTCGATGGAAAAAATAGATTCAATTTCGGAGATGATTGTAGCTTCATCTGTATTTCTAGCAGTTGAAAGCTCTTTAACGAGCAAAACTTGGGCAGTATCATAAAGTTTACGTTCACCGAATGAAAGATCTTTGGTGAGTTTAAGAAGGTAAAGATCACGAAAAACCTCTGCGACTTCAAATAAGGATCCGGTTTTTATCTTATCCATATATTCTCTATATCGTCGATTCCAGGTTTGATTGTCAGCAGTTGTTTCGCGTTTTTGCTTCATAATTTCATAAACTTTTGGAATCTCTTCATTGGTAATAAGATCCCGTAATCCGACGGACTGAACATTCCAGGTAGGAATCATAATTACCATATTGTTTTCAAGTACTTTCATTATATAGAAATCGTGTTTTTCTCCATTAATCACTTTACTTTCGATTGATTCAATTCTACCAACTCCGTGGGCCGGATAGACGGCGAGATCGCCGGCCTGAAATTCACGTTTGGAAGAGTTTGAGCTATCTTCTGAAAATAATTTTTCATTCATATTAACACCAACATAATTTTAAAAAAGGGTTTAAATAAATGTCATATTTACAGTTCATATATAGCATTACTAAAAAAAACAATCAATAACAAAAAAGGGTTGCGGCGATTGAGCCGGCAACCCTTTTAATGAGAGAAAAATTATCGAAGAATAGTCTACAAAAGGAAAGGAACCATCAATAAAGCGACAACATTTAATATCTTAATCATTGGGTTAATTGCGGGTCCGGCGGTATCTTTATATGGATCGCCAACCGTGTCTCCGGTTACGGCAGCTTTATGAGCATCGCTGCCTTTACCGCCTAAATGGCCATCTTCAATATATTTTTTTGCATTATCCCATGCAGCACCACCGGTTGTCATAGAGATCGCGACGAAAAGTCCGGTGACGATGCTTCCAATAAGCAAACCGCCCAGGGCCACTTTACCAAGCACAAAACCGACAAGAATAGGTGCAACAACCGGTAAAAGAGAGGGTAAAAGCATCTCTTTGAGCGCGAACTTGGTTACGATATCGACACAGGTTCCATAATCCGGTTTTGCTTTATATTCCATAATACCGGGAATTTCTCTAAATTGGCGTCTGACTTCTTCAACAACGGCAGAGCCGGCTTTGCCGACAGCATTCATAGCAATGGAAGCAAACAAATAGGGAAGTAAGCCGCCAATGAAAAGGCCGATAATAACTTTTACATCACCTAAATCGAATCTAATTGAAGATTGTGATCCTTGGATGGTAAATTCTTGTACATAGGATGCAAAGAGAACGAGAGCAGCCAAACCGGCAGAGCCGATAGCGTATCCTTTGGTGACCGCTTTGGTGGTATTTCCAACTGCATCGAGAGGATCGGTAACAGCGCGAACGCTTTCTTCCATCTCAGCCATCTCGGCGATACCACCGGCATTGTCAGTAATGGGTCCATAAGCATCAATGGCAATGACCATTCCCGTCATTGAAAGCATAGACATGGCTGCCATCGCAATGCCGTAAAGACCGGCAAAATAATAAGCAATGAGAATACCGAGACATATCGCCAGTACCGGAGCGGCCGTTGATCGCATACTAACTGAAAGACCGGCAATAATGTTGGTTGCATGCCCTGTTGTTGAGGCTTGTGCGATGAATTTAACAGGCGCATAGATGCCGGTATAGTATTCAGTGATAATAACAATAAGAACGGTAAGAACGAGCCCGACGAGCGTTGCATAATAAATTGAAGTCGGTTTTAGATCCGGTAAGCCGACCATCATTTTATTCGTGAAAAAGAAAAAAGTGATTGCTGAGATAATAGCAGCGCCAAACATTCCTTTATACAAGGCGCCCATAATATATTGACTTTTGCCGAGCCTTACGAAAAAGACCGCGATAATAGATGCAATAATGGAAACGGCACCTAAAACAAGAGGAAATTCGGTAGCAATTGCATTGTTCGGAAAAATAAGATGCCCAAGAAGCATTGCGGCTACGGCGGTGATAGCGTAAGTTTCAAAAAGATCGGCTGCCATGCCGGCACAGTCACCGACATTGTCGCCGACATTGTCTGCAATAACGGCAGGGTTTCTAGGATCATCTTCCGGGATGCCGGCTTCTACCTTGCCGACAAGATCCGCCCCGACATCTGCGCCCTTTGTGAAAATACCACCACCTAAACGGGCGAAAATAGAAATAAGACTACCGCCGAATCCAAGGGCAACAAGAGAAATAACGTCATGAGTAAGTGCATAGAATCCGGCAACGGAGGTAAGCGCAAGACCGGCAACCATCATTCCGGTTACCGAGCCTCCCTTAAAGGCAAGTCCTAATCCGGACGCCAAGCCGTTTCTAGCTGCTTCGGCAGTCCGGACATTGGCAATAACAGAGACTCTCATTCCAACATAGCCGGCAATAAAAGATGCAGCAGCACCAATAAGGAAGCCGATTGCAGTTTTAAAACCTAAAGTGAGTAGGATAATAAAAAATATTACAGCTCCGGCAATTGACATTGTTTTTAGCTGCCGATTAAGATAAGCGATGGCGCCCTCTTTGATTGCACCGGCAATTTCCAGCATTTTATCGTTTCCAGCCGGAGCATTTTTGATTATTCTTGCTGTGATAACTGAAAAAAGCACTCCAATGATCCCAATAAGTGAACAGTATAGGGGAATGTTACTGAATTCGGGTTCCATTCTTTCCTCCATTTGAATAGTTAGCGTGAAATAATAATTCTCCTATCGTTAAAAAAATTCATTGCTTCCGAAGTACCGTTGGTAAGTATTTCAACGACGGCATTATGAGCCTGCGCTAATATTTGGTCGAGAATCTTTGTTTCAGCAGAATTAAATTTGCTTAAGACATGATCTACAACACTATCTTCAAAATTTGAACGGCCGATACCGATGCGAAGACGTGGAAAGCAATTATCACCGAAAGTTTCGATAATGGATTTTAACCCGTTATGCCCCCCATGTCCCCCCTTGTCTTTAATTTTTAAACGTCCAAACGCGAGATCAATATCATCATGAATAACCAATAAATCTCCGGATGGAATTTTAAAGTATTGCGCCAGTTTTTGTACCGGAGGACCGCTACGGTTCATATAGGCTATAGGTTTGGCTAAAATGACGGCGATACCTCTTATGATGCCGCGACCGAAAAGGGTATCAAACTTTCTTTGGTTGAGCGAAATATTGAATGCTTTGGAAAGTTCTTCGATAACCATAAAACCGGCGTTATGTCGAGTCATTTTATAAGAGGTACCCGGGTTTCCCAATCCGACAATAAGACGCAATTTATTTTGAGTCATTTATTCCTTTCCAGAGACAGTCCTATTTGTTGCCTTGAATTAAAAAACTTCTTTATTATATGAATAAAAAAGAAGGCAATATGGAAAGGAAAAAACAAAAGAAGATTAATAATCTTAAGTGATATCAGATGCTTTTTCTTCTCCGATGCTCTCCTCTGCTTCCTCCGCTTCTTCAGATGTTGTTTCAGCGGCCTTTGGACCAAGAATCGTTATAACCGTGAAGTTGGAATCGGTAGGAAATTCAATATTACCGGGTAAAGAAATTTCTTGTAAATGGATTGAGTCTCCGATATCCAAATCTGAAACATCGACCTCGATTTCTTGGGGTATTTCTTGCGGTAGGCAAAGCACTTCAAGTTCGCGTCGAATAAGTTGAAAAATACCTCCTTTTTTCACTCCTTTTGAAATACCTTTTGGTACAACCGGAATATTAAATGTCAGTTTTCGATCCATAGCGATTTCAAAAAAATCTACATGCAGATAATTTCGTGAAACCGGATCGATCTGTAACTCTTTGATCATAACGGATTTATTAGATTTTATATCTCCATCTTGAAATATTAAGTTAAATAAAAGTTGGTTGCTCCGGCTTTTTTTTATAGCATTTTTAAAATCAATGAGATTGACGGATAATAAAGTCGGATCAACCTGTGGGCCATATAAAACTGCAGGTAATCGGCCATCTCGCCTTAAGCTTCTAGACTGTCCTTTGCCTGCAGATGTTCTCAAATTCGAATTAAGTTCGATTAACTCCAAAAAAACCTCCTTAGTAAGTCTTAAATATTTTTAAAATGAAAATTCGTTTATACAAAAAGCGAGGTTAGAGAATTGCCTCGATGACTACGAATTATAGCTTCCCCGATCAGTTTTGAAATAGATAAAACAGAAATTTTTCGGCATTCAGCCGCTTTTTTACTCAAGGGTATCGTATCGGTAACGACAAGTGTTTTTAATTTAGAATCCGTAATGCGATTAACGGCGGGACCGGAGAGCACGGCATGAGTACAACATGCATGGACTTCCTTAGCACCTTTTTCAATGATCGCTCCGGCAGCCTCGATAAGTGTACCGGCGGTATCGGTCATATCATCGAGCATTATAACGATTTTGTCGGCAACATCACCGATGACGGCCATGGCTTTGGCCTCATTCGGCGCATCTCTGCGCTTATCGATGATAGCAAGACCGGCTTGAATGCGTTTTGCAAACGCTCTGGCCCGTTCGACTCCTCCGGCATCCGGTGAAACGATGATAACATCTTCGCTGAAATTTTTTTTAATATGTTCTAGTAAAACCGGAGCGGCAAAAATATTGTCAACCGGAATATTAAAAAAGCCTTGAATTTGACCTGCATGTAGATCCATCGTGATGATTCGGTTTGCACCGGCGGTAGTCAGCAGATCCGCAACTAGTTTAGCGCTGATTGGAACGCGTGGCGCGACTTTTTTATCTTGCCGCGCGTAGCCGTAATAGGGGATTACAGCAGTGATTCTGCTTGCAGAAGATCGCTTGAAAGCATCAATCATCAGCAGAAGTTCAACAAGATTATCATTGACCGGCGCACACGTCGACTGAATGACGAAAACATCTTTTGATCTCACATTTTCATCGATTTCAATTCTGATTTCGCCGTCACTAAATGTAGTTACCTTAGCCCCTCCCAATGGTTTGTCGAGATAATTACAGATGTCTTGGGCAAGGCTGCGGTTTGAATTTCCGGAGAAAATAGCAATTTTGTTCATTTAGCTTTCCATTATGAATTTATAACCGTTAACCAAGTAATTTGTTATGGAGGATTTTGGCATTATTTAGGCCGGAGGGATGAGGATTTTAATTTTTTTGGTACGATTATTAGTTAAATTATATCTGCTTTTTAATTTGATTACCAAAAATCTGTTAAGTGGCTGGGGCGGGAGGATTCGAACCTCCGAATGCAGGAACCAAAATCCTGTGTCTTACCGCTTGACGACGCCCCAAAAACCGTTACAATTTTCTAAAAGAGAACACAGACAAGTAAAAAAGATCAGCACCATTAAAAAAATCAAGTAATTAAATGGGTAAGAAATACTTGCCGATTTTTGTTTTTTGAAAGCCTCTCTTCAGCTTCTCTTGCCTTTTTTTCATCAGTAAAAATGCCGAAGGTAGACGGCCCGCTTCCCGACATGAGAGCTCCTAATGCGCCATTTTCCAAGAGTTCTCCTTTTATTAAATCAATATCGGGATGTTTTGATGCAGTTACGATTTCAAGATCGTTGCACATATCACGTTTTGCATCAAAATTATAACTTCTAAGTTTGGATTGTTTAATTTTTTTTTTACATTTTGTCAATTGTAAATTTAAATTTTTGTAAACATCTGCAGTAGAAACACTGAATCCGGGATAAACGACTAAAAGATGAAAAGGTTCAAGACCAAGGTAAGCATCTAGTTTTTCACCGACACCGGTTGCAATTGCCGGTTTTTGAAAAATAAAAAAAGGAACATCGGCACCGAGTTGAAGGCCCAGTGCCATCAGTTCATTTTTTGTAAAAGGCAGACCGTAATGTTGATTCAATCCTAAAAATACAGATGCAGCATTACTGCTTCCGCCACCGAGTCCGGCAGCAACCGGTATGTTTTTTTCGATGAAAATATTGATTTTTTCATTTTTATTTAAAGTGTTTAAAAATAGGCTTGCTGCTTTGTAGGCAAGGTTTGTTTCATCAGGCGGAATTTTTGCATTGTTGCATGAAACTGTTGTTTTTTGTGCCCCAAATACAATGGAAATCTTATCATAAAGTCCGATACGGCACATCAGGGAAATAAGATCATGATATCCATCCGGTCTTTTTCCCGTGACGTGCAGGAATAAATTAATCTTTGCCGGTGATAAAATTTCAAGGCTTGAAGGGGTGTTTTTCATCATAAGTAACAATTATAAGAAAATTATTTAGTCAATTTTATAACAATAAAACCGGAATTCATACGCCTTATAAACATTTGGATCGTTTCTCCGGTTTTAATATCCGCAATTATTTTTTTATAATCATTTACATTCGTTATTGCTTTATGATTGATTTCCTTGATGATGTCTCCGACTATCATTCCAGCTTCCGAACCTTTGCTGTTCGGCTCCACGCCGATCACAATAACGCCTCCGGATTCCGTTATATTGAATCGGCTTGCCATTTCGCGGGTTATGTCTGCGACACGCACACCCAGTTCATCTTCATGTACTTTTTTATTTTGCTTAGCCGAAATTCTTGTTTCCTCTCGTTTGGCAATCTCGACGGTAAATACCTTTTTTTGGCCGTTACGAAATACCGATATTTTAACTTTTTCTCCGACGGGTTTATCGGCAATTATGCCGGTGAGCTCACGACTTGTTTCAACATTTATTCCATCCACGTCAAGGATAATATCTTTGGCCTTAATCCCAGCTTGATCGGCAGGATCATTAGGAAAAACTTCCGTTACGAGTACACCTTTTCGATTTTTAAGCCCATAGTATTCAGCGATTTCTCCGCTGATATCCTGAATGGCAACCCCAAGCCATCCGCGGGTAACATCACCATATTTTTTTAACTGGTCGACAATTCCTTTGGCTAAGTTGATTGGAATTGCAAAACCAATTCCTTGTCCTCCGGCAATGATTGCCGTGTTAATGCCGACAACTTCACCCTTCATGTTGATAAGAGGGCCTCCGCTGTTGCCGGGATTGATTGAAGCATCGGTCTGAATAAAATCATCATAAGGGCCGGATCCGATAACACGGCCTTTTGCGCTGACAATCCCGGCAGTTACGGTATGTTCCAAGCCGAAAGGGCTGCCGATGGCTACAACCCACTGACCGACTTTTAGTTCATTTGAATCACCTAACTTTAATTCGGGAAGGTTGTGTTCAGGGCTTATCTTAATGAGTGCAAGATCGGTATTAGGGTCTCGTCCGATGATTTCCGCATCAAATTCTTCACCGTCTTTTAATTTTACTTTGATTTTGTCCGCATTTTCGACGACATGATTATTGGTAACAATATGGCCTTCCTTATCAATAATGAATCCCGATCCTAGACTTCTTTGTTTAAATTCTCTTTGATTGTCTTCACCAAAAAATTTATCGAAAAAATCTTGGAAGGGATCTTCACCGCCGTTTGGACCTCTGAAGAAATGCCTAAAAACAGGTCCACCGCCTTTGATGATTTTTTCCGTTCTTATGTTGACGACTGAAGGGCTAACCATTTCAGTTAAGCTGCTGAAATTTTCAGGAGCCGTGAAATTGTCGATCTTTTTTGCGTCAATAATTGTCGGTAAAGTAATATTTGAAGCTATCCAAAGTCCCATCGTAAGAAAGAACATCAGAAAGAATTTTTTTCCAGCCGTATACTTCAATTTATTTTTATGCATTTTCATTTAAACACTCCTTAATTTGCATTCAAATTTTTGAGTGGTAATAACAACTCGGAACCTAAGGGTCGCTTATGATTTTTCTTTAACATACATTAATCGTAGGTCATACAAAATATTTTTCAAAAGATTGGCTTCATCTTGTGACAAATTCCCCTTGGTTTTTTCTTCAAGCATTCCTAAAATATCAATCGTTTGTTTTGCAATGGGCAAATTTTTTGTTTTTCGATTGGTAGCCGGATCTTCTAGGATTCCTAACTGTACTAAAGCCGATGAGTTCAGTGAAAAAATAAAGGTGGCGAAATTAATCTCCGGCAGCGGCGACATTTCTTCGAATTGATCGACCGAAGCCGTATCTTGGGCCGGCTGTTTCTCGGCTTCACTTTTATCCGGTTGAGCCTCTTCTTCTTTTCTCTTTTCTTGGTTTTCTTCAGCAAAAAATCGTCTGTCTTTTATAACAAAGTCTTTTTTTTCTTCCGGCATGTTTGATACCTCCAAAATTTCTCTTTTTGAAAATCGTCTATCTTTGATAATTTTTAAATATATTACTCAAATTGAATTGTATAAAGGGCTTTCAATCAAATTTCATCCATCTAAACGGATCAACGTATTTTATCCGAATTATATTTATAAATCAAGAGATTATAGCGGGATGCATGATGGGGTTCGGGGCATCGCCCTTTGATGGAGATCGTTTGTTTGAAAGCCGTATGCTTTATCGAACCGTCTGCCTCCGTGTCCATATGGGTGCAGAGGCAGACATTGTTTTCTTTGCAGTGTCGAAAATTTTTTTAAATCATACTTAAAGTTCAAGCGGTATCACACTTTTTACAAGCGGCAAAGCCCGCAAATCTTCAATGACGTTGTCGGGGATCGAAGTATCGGTTCGCAGAAAAATGATATTTCTCTCACCTTCTTTCTCCTGGCCGACTTGCATCCGTCCAATGTTGATTTTATGTTTACCTAGCGTGGCACCGATGCTGCCGATGGCACCCGGTTTATCGACATTATTTATCAGTGCGAGATGGCCGACCGGTGTCATTTCAACGCGGAAACTATTAATTTTTATCACCCGAGCATCTTTTTTGCCGAAGATTGTTCCGGATACGGTACATGTTCTTTCGGGAGTGACGGCTTTGATCGTAATTAGATTTAAATAGTCTTCAGACTCGGCGCTGGCTGTTTCCGTGACTTTTATACCTCTTTCCTGCGCAATGATATGCGCATTGACAAAATTGACATCATCCGGAACCACGGGGGTCAGCAGGCCTTTTAAAGCTGCGGTTGAAACCGGAGACAAGTCCAGCCCTTGGAAATCACCCGTATATTCGATAATAACTTCTTTTAAAGGTCCTTTGGTCAGTTGTGCCAGCAAGCAACCCATTCGATCGGCAAGGTCTAAGAATGGGCCGATTTTTTTTAGAAGGTCGCCTGTAACGGAAGGAACATTGACCGCATTGATGATGGTACCGTTTGTCAGATAGTCAATTATTTGATTGGCCACCGCAACCGCGACATTGGTCTGCGCTTCCAAGGTAGAAGCTCCAAGATGAGGTGTGCAGATCACATGATCCAACTCTAAGAGTTTGGAGTTACCGGGAGGTTCGACTTCAAAAACATCCAAAGCCGCACCGGCGACTTTTCCCGATACGAGCGCATCATAAAGATCGGCTTCGTCAATAATACCACCGCGGGCGCAATTGATAATCATCACACCGTCTTTCATCCGGCTGAAAACGTCTTTTTTAATAAGCCCGAGGGTATCTTTAAGTTTGGGGACATGGATTGTTATGTAATCGGATTTCATACATAAATCATCTAAAGAGACACTTTCAAAGCCCGCTTTTTCAATCCGATCCGCAGTTACATAGGGGTCATGAACAATGACTCTCATTTTAAGGCCTCTAGCACGATCGGCGACAATGGAGCCTACTTTCCCGAAACCGATGACGCCCAGAACCTTATTATAAATTTCTCGCCCTTGAAATTTCTTTTTATCCCAACGCCCGGCTTTCATTGAGGATGTTCCTTGGGGTATGTTGCGCGAGAGGGCCAGCATCATGGAAATTGCGTGTTCTGCAGTCGTGACAACATTTCCGCCCGGAGTATTCATGACAATTACGCCCCGTTTCGTAGCTGCCGGTATATCGACATTGTCTAAGCCGATTCCTGCCCGACCGACAACTTTTAACTTTTTTGCTGCATTCAATAGATCCTCGGTTACTTTTGTGGCGCTGCGAATCACTAAGGCATCATAGCCGCCTATGATTTCTTTCAGCTGCTCCGGAGGCAAACCGGTCCGAACATCAACTTCAATCCCTTCCGCTTCTTGAAACATCTTTATGCCGACTTCGCCGAGATTATCGCTGACTAAAACTTTCATCACGTTTCTCCCTGAATACAAAATTTAATTTTTAAATAAAAATTTTTAACCGAAAAAAGCTTTTATCTTCTTACATCTTTTCAAAATATTCAACTAAAATTTTTATGCAAAATTCAGTTTGATAAATTCGTAAAAATTCAAAATTGAGACGGCAAAGTATAAGGTTCAAGCTCGAGTCGTCGCAAATTTCTTAAAATGAGGTGTGCTTAAACCCTTTACTAAATTTACTCCAATAAAGTCCATCATTCTAAAACGGAAATAAAAATTAAAGTATTGAAGAAGAAAATCTTTTTTGATAGATTTTTAAAAGTAGCAGAGCTTTTTTCTCAACAATATTCTCCTCACATGCTTTTGTAAATGCGGTAAGAGCTTTAAATCCGTTTATTGCAACAAGCACGCTGAATTATTTAAAACAAATTCAAGGCCTCGCGAATTTCATGAAATGATGCCTAATGCAGAAAATGGAATTTTTACGATGCCGTTAAATATTGAAAGGAGAAAAGATATGTCTAATCTACCCGTTAAAATTTATACCCTCAGCACGTGCAGTCATTGCAAGGCCACCAAACAGCTTCTAACCGAATGTGTAATCAAGTACGATTTTGTCGATGTGGATCTTCTGTCCGGTGAAGAAAGAGCCGCCATCGTGGAAGAAGTTAAAACATTTAACCCTAAATGCACATTTCCGACCATTATTATCGGTGACAAAATCATAGTGGGATACAAAGAAGAAGAAATAAAGGAGGCATTGGGATTGTAATGGAAGCTGAAGAACTCTATGAAAAGTTGAAAAAAATACAAGAACCAAAGGGTTATTTTTTTAATCAGGACAAAGAGCGGGTTCTGGATTTATTGGAATCTTTACTGATCAATAAAGAGCGTTACGGGTATATGTGTTGCCCGTGCCGGCTGGCATCGGGCGACAAAGAGAAAGACAAGGATATCACTTGTCCTTGCGTTTATCGTGTGCCTGATGTTGAGGAATATGGAAGTTGTTATTGTAATCTTTACGTCTCAAAAGAATGGAAAGAAAAGGAAATTTCTCACGATTACGTTCCTGAAAGAAGGCCTTTGGAGAAGATTCCTTACTGATTGGTTGTTGGTTATCTGTTATTGGTTATCAGTTAATTGTTATTGGTTGTTTTAGGCGGATGAGATCGGCAAATCTCTCCGCCTATTTTTTTTGCATAAAAAAAGTTTCCGAATTTTTACACGGATAATCCTTACTTCGTCATTTTTAACCTTTGTGTTTTATCACTTAATCCCTTCCTCATTCATGTTCTTTTTCCGATTAACTGATAACTGATAACAAATAACAAATAACTGCTTTAGATGATCGATCTGAAATAGACCTATGAACTTGCAGGTTCGAGATTCCGTTCTCCAATACTTCAATATCCTTGTATCCTCAAGAGGTTGAATAGCTGATGTGAAAAACCCAAGTTACACTTGACATTTTCACATTATTGAGTATCTTGAACATTATGATCACACGTGAAATCACAAAAGAATTTAAAGAATCTTTAAAAGAGTATCCTGTTGTGACGGTTTTAGGGCCGCGTCAATCGGGTAAAACCACACTGGTAAAAATGACCCTTCCGGATAAGCCCTATTTTTCATTGGAAGATCCTGACATTCGTTTGGCCGCGGAGGCCGATCCCAGAGGTTTTCTGGGAAATGTCCCACAAGGGGCCATTCTCGATGAAATTCAACGATTACCGATACTGCTTTCTTACATTCAGGGAATTGTAGATGAACGAAAAGAAAAAGGCATGTTTATTTTAACGGGGAGTCATCAACCCGATGTTCATCAGGCTGTAAGTCAAACTCTGGCTGGAAGAACTGCTATATTACAATTGCTTCCCTTTTCTATGACGGAGTTGTTTAAATATAAAAGGTCGTGGGAAACTTATAAGTTGATTGTAACCGGAGCTTTTCCGCGTATTCATGATGAGAAGCTTACGCCTGCGCGTTTTTACAATGGGTATATTCAAACCTATGTGGAGCGGGATGTGAGAACACTTATTAATGTAAAGGATCTGGATCAGTTTCAACGTTTTTTAACTTTGCTTGCCGGCCGAATCGGGCAAATCGTCAATTATACTTCTCTGAGCAATGATATTGGATTGTCCGGCACGGCGGTCAAAAACTGGATTAGTGTTCTAAAGGCATCTTATGTTGTTTTTGAACTACAGCCATTTTTTGAGAACATTAAAAAGCGGCTCGTTAAATCTCCTAAAATTTTTTTTACAGACACCGGCTTGGTGTCCCATTTACTAGGAATTGAAACAGCAAACCAAGCATCCCGTGATCCTTTACGTGGAAATTTATATGAGAATTTCGTTATCCTCGAAATACTTAAATCAATAGTGAATCGAGGAAAAAGGCCGGAACTCTTCTTTTATCGTGATACCCACGGCAATGAGGTCGATCTGATCATTCGTCGCCGGCGGCGATTGATCCCGGTGGAAATTAAATCAGCCGCTACTTTCAATAAAACATTTATAAAAAATATCTCCCTTTTTCAGGAGCTGACTAAGGATCGAACCCTTGGCGGATATGTTTTCTATGACGGGCAAACATCTCTTGAAGTCAATGATACTACCATTCAAAATATTTTACTTCACGGCTTACCGGACTCGTTGTGGTCATAAAGATCACATCCCAAAAAAACAGTAAAATTCAAAATAACCAATAACAGATAACAAACTTAATTTCAGTCAATCATTCAATTCCCTCTTGACATTTATTCATATTTGACTCATTTTTTAATAAAGCATTTAGAAACGAAGATTAATTCGTTCGACAACCGTTTTTTTTATTTCACTTCCATAAAATTAAAAATTTTACACCCATTGAAAAAGGAGGAAAAAATGGCAGAAGGCGTTATCAAAAAGCAATGTATATGTGAAAATTGTGGTGATGAGGCTAACATGACAATTACCTGTGAATTGCCTCCTGAAGCACCAAAAGGCAAGAAAACCGAAGAAAAATTAAAAGGACACGTGCATTGTGAGCACTGTGGAAATGAGGCCGATATTTGGTTGGATATCTAAAGCCGCTATAGAATCGATTTTTTTATCTTAGGTTTATTTTCGCAAATCCCCTCTTTCGGCTCATTGAAAGAGGGGATTTATGCTTGATTCAAAGGGATAGGATAACGCGATTAGAAAGGGAGATAAAAAATGGCCAAAAAATTGGAAGTCTATAAATGTGAACATTGTGGAAATATCGTTGAAGTCCTTCATGGTGGAGCAGGTGAATTGGTATGCTGCGGTGATCCGATGAAATTGATGACGGAAAATACGGTTGATGCGGCCAAAGAAAAACATGTGCCCGTCATGGAAAAGATTTCCGGTGGTGTAAAAGTTAAGGTCGGCAGTGTGCCCCATCCGATGGAAGAAAAACACTATATTGAATGGATTGAAATTATTGCCGACGGAAAGGCATATCGACAGTTTTTAAACCCGGGAGAAGCTCCTGAAGCAACTTTTCTAGTTGAGGCCAAACAAATCAAAGTTCGCGAGTTTTGCAATCTTCACGGCCTCTGGGCTGCATAGTCAGCTAAAAAAAGGGGCAAACGCCTGGAACGTGTGCCGAGTTAATCAAATAGAGGAGATTTGGATCTTGCTGGTATTGGGTTTACAAGGAAGCCCGCGAAAAAATGGAAATACTCATTTTTTACTTTCAAGCTTTATGAATGAGGCTGAAAAATTAGGGGCACGGACGATTATCGTCGAAGTCGATAAAAAAAACATCATACCATGCAAAGAATATTATATTTGTGAGAAAGATGGATTTTGCCCTATTGACGATGACATGAATAAAGAAATTTATTCTTTGCTTCGACAGGCGGACCTCATTGTGGCTGCAACGCCGATATTTTTTTACGGCACCACTGCTCAACTCAAGGCGCTGATTGACCGGGGTCAAGCTCTCTGGGCAAGAAGATATAAACTGAAACTCAATGATCCCGGCCGTAAATGGCGGCGGGGTTTTCTACTGGCGCTCGGAGCGACCAAAGGACAAAATCTTTTTCAAGGCGTCAGCCTGACAGCCAAATATTTTTTTGATGCCGTGGGTGCCGGTTATGAGGGAAGCCTGACGTACCGGCAAATTGAAAATCCGGGAGATATGGAAAAACACCCGACTGTACATGAAGACGTCGAGAAAACAGTTAAAGATCTTTTAGAACCTTTTATAAATAGAAAAAAAATTCTATTTGCATGCCGAGAAAATGCATGCCGTAGCCAGATGGCCGCCGCATTTGTTCAATACGTTGCCGGTGATAAGGTTGAAACCTTATCCGGCGGGAGCAGTCCTGCAAACCGAATTAATCCCCTTATGGTGGAAGTTATGCAGGAAAAGGGGATGGATATGGCATTTCGAAAGCCCAAATCGATCGCCGAGGTTATGGAGACGGACCGGCCGGACATGATGATAACGATGGGCTGTGAGGAACAATGTGCATTTATTCCCGACATAAAACGTCAGAATTGGAACCTGCCGGATCCTGCGGGCAAATCCATTGATTTTATGCGTAACGTGCGTGATGAAATCGAAAAAAGAGTTCTTAATCTTATAAAGGAGGTCTAATAACATGGACAAATATGTTTGCACGCTTTGTGGATATGTTTATGATCCGGCGAAAGGCGATCCGGATAACGGTATTGATCCCGGTACAAAATTTAAAGACTTACCCGATGATTGGCAGTGCCCCATTTGCGGGGCGTCCAAAGACGATTTTGAAAAGCAAGCATAAGACGATACCCGGTGCCCTTTTCGATTGCCCATAAATTTATTTGAGTAATAAAAAGGGCACATTTTTTAATTCCTAAACAAGCACATCATGTTGTTCGACCTTTCCTTTTTGATATTCTGCATGTATTTTTTTAAACGATAAACACTTCAAGCAATGGTAGATTATGGGATGTATTCTGAATTTCAAATCAGGGAGAAAATATGAGACCGACTAAAATAGCGGAGGGAATTTATTCTGTTGGAGTTATTGATTGGAATATCAGAGACTTTCATGGATATTCAACCGACCGGGGATCAAGCTACAATGCTTTTTTGATTATAGATGAGAAAATAGCCCTGATAGACACGGTCAAGAAAGAATTTGCGGATCAGCTTATCAAGAATATCTGCGATATTATTGATCCTAAAAAAATCGATTATTTGATCAGCAACCATACTGAAATGGATCATAGCGGTTCATTGCCGCCGGTGATGCGGGCAATAGGTGAAAATAAACCTTTATATTGCTCGAAGATGGGGCTTAAAAATATCCAGAGGCACTTTCCTCAAAAGTGGAATTTTCATGCGGTTGAAAATGGTGAAGAACTTTGTTTAGGTAACAAGACCCTCCAATTTATAGAAACCAAGATGCTTCACTGGCCCGACAGCATGTTCAGCTATTTGAAGGAGGATAAAATACTTTTTTCCAGTGATGCCTTCGGCCAGCATTATGCCGGCTATGAAATCTTCAATGATCAGGTGGGTGAAGCGATTATGCCGCATGCGAAAAAATACTTTGCCAACATACTTCTCTTATACGCGCCGAGGATTTTAAAGTTGGTCGATCAAATTGCCGAACTCGGATTGAAATTTGAAATGATCTGCCCCGATCATGGTGTGCTCTGGCGAAATAATCCTTCGGAAATTATTGATGCCTATGTGAAATGGAGTCGGCAAGAAGGTGAAAAAAAGGCCGTTGTTGTTTATGACACCATGTGGCACAGCACCGAAACCATGGCAGAGGCAATTTCCTCAAGTATTGCCGAAGAAGGCGTTGCGGCCTGCCCTATAAATATTAGAAATTCTCATCGCAGCGATATCGTTACCGCAGTATTAGACGCCAAGGCCGTCATTGTGGGATCTCCAACCCTAAACAACGGTTTGTTTCCAACCGTGAGCGATTTTTTAACTTACATGAAAGGTTTAAAGCCTCAAAATAAGATTGCAGCCGCCTTTGGATCTTATGGCTGGAGCGGCGAAGCGGTTGACTTGATCAATAAGGAATTTGAATCCATGAAACTTGAAATTCTTGATCCAGGTCTCAAGATTCAGTATGTTCCCGATAACGAAGCTATGGATGCATGTTTTCAGTTTGGAAAGAAAATCGCCAAAGCCGTAAGCCGATAGATATTTTCTATGAAAATTTGGACAAAAGCTTTTTCAGATAGCAGAATATATGCAATTGAAAAGAATTTTTTTTCGTAGTCTGTTATGCATTTTTACATTTTTGGCTTTTATGATTTCGGAAAGCTTGGCCGGCCAAGATGAAAATACAACTGCTAAAGCTATTTCGCTCAAGGCTGCCGTTAAAATTGCCCTTGCCGAAAATCCTGATAATCAGATGGCCCTGACCCGTATCAAGCAGGCCGAGGCAATGATCAGCCAAGCCAATGCCGCTTTTTATCCGCGTATCGGAGCATACGTGGAATATTTGCAAGGCGATGCGCCTTCTTCTTATCTGTTCAAGAGAATCGATCAAAGGAAATTGCCGGTTGAAGTAAATTTTAATGATCCGGGCTGGTTTGAAAATTTTGAGACTGGAATCCGGGCGCAATTTAATCTTTATAATGCCGGACGTGATGTGATCAATAAACAAATGGCGGAAACAAACCTTGCTATTTCCAGACTCGATCGGCAAGATATCGTCAATTCTCTGATTGCCTCCGTCATTCATGCTTATTACCAATGCCTATCGGCAAAAGAATACATTAAAATTTCGCAGGATTCGGTTGCAACGGTCAAAGATCAACTGCGGGTGATGAAGATCCGGTTTTCAGCCGGTGATGCGTTAAAATCCGATATACTTTCATTGGAAGTCCGCCTCGCCCAGGCTATGGAAGATGTTGTTCAAAGTAAAAGCAATTTTGAAATCTCCTTGACTGCATTGGCCCATATTCTCGGTATAAGTCCTGATGAACCGATAGTTTTATCTGAAGCAGATAGCGAATTTGTCGATTTTCCGGAAAATTATGAGGCGGGAATCACATATGCGCTTAACCATCGACCTGAACTGCTGAAGGTAAAACAGCAAGTTAAACAGTCAAAAGCGGTTTTGGACATGTCAAAGGCCGATTATCTGCCGCGAGTGGATTTGCAGACCGTCTATTATTTTGATGATCCGCAGATGCGCTATCATATGGATCGTGAAAATTGGATGACGGCGATTGTATTGAGTTGGGATATTTTTAGCGGTTTGAGCACTTCTGCGGCCGAAAAAAAAGCAGTTGCCGTCATTGAAGAGACTTTGGCGGCTGACCGCAAGACGATATCAGGTATCAAATTAGATGTTAAAATCGCTTTTTTGAAATTGTCGGAGGCAAAAGAAAGAATTAAAGTTGCCCAAGCCCGAGTCGCCGATGCCGAGACTTGCTTGGAACTTGTCAAGCTTCAGTACGAAGGTGGGTCTGCAACGATCACCCGTTATCTTGAAGCGGAATTGGATCGCAATAAAGCTGAAATAGATGCAACCACCGCTTTTTATGACCGCCAAAAGGCTTATGCGGAAATCGGTCGAGCCATCGGTTATTGGGGGCGGGACATAATTACGCGCCATGATGAAACAAAGTGATCAGAGGCTATGGAAAATAAAAAAAAAATTACTTTTATAATTTTCATCATTTTGACAATGGCCGTCATATCTTATAAATTCTATTCCCATCAAAAAATTGCCCCGGATATGATTCGGATTGAAGCCCAAAATCAGGCGCAACCGAAAGCTGTTGGAAAAGCATCCATACAAAATATTACCCAATGGTATGAAGCCGTCGGAACCGTGCGGCCTCAAACCGAAGTGAGTATCCAAGCTCAGGTCAGTGCGCGGCTGTTGGACATCAAGGTGACTCCGGGTGATCGGGTCGCTGAAAATCAAATTCTTGCATCTTTGGATGATCGGCAATTTTTATCACGGCTGAATCAGACCAAACAGGCTTTGGAAACCGCCATTGCGGCGAAAGAACAAATGCAGCAGGCCCAAATTGCGGCACAAGCTGCATTGAAGGAGGCTGAACTATCGCTTAAACGGACGAAAGTTTATTTTCAATCACAGGCAGCGACCTTAAAGGATCTGGAACGAGCGGAATCGGTCTACCAACAGGCAGAGGCAGGGGCGGAAAGGACGCGCAAAACGGTAAAAGGAGCGGAAGCAGGGATCAAACAGGCCGAAGAAATCGTCAAAGACGCGGAAATCGCTCTTGGATATACAAGCGTCGGATCTCCTGCAGCAGGAAAGGTCTTAAGGCGCCTGGTTGAACCGGGAGACCTTGCAATGCCGGGCAAGCCTCTATTTGTTTTGCAAACAGCAGACCGGTTAAGGTTTGAAGCTCATGTTCGCGAAGGACTGATCAATCAGCTCAAAATCGGTCAGACGTTGCCGGTTGTCATACAAGCCTTGAACCAAACTACAGATACAACCATTGAAGAAATCATACCCTATGCGGATTCTCAAACCAGAACCTTCTTGGTTAAAGCTTTGCTGCCGCCTATCGCGGGGCTCTATCCCGGGATGTATGGAAAACTGAAGATACCCGTCGGGCAGCTTCAGGTTGTTTTGATCCCTCGACAAGCGGTCCGCCGGGTGGGTCAACTCGAACTGGTGACCGTAAAAGAGAAAGATTCCTGGAAAATTCGGTATATCAAGACCGGTCAAAAGTTCAAAGATGAGGTGGAAGTTTTGTCCGGCCTGGATGGAAATGAACTCATCGCTCTGGGGAGATAATTAATGCCTGAAAACCAAACGGTTCCGGGTGGTTTTATTGTCGGCATTGTCCGCCGGTTTCTTTCCTCACAACTTTCCATAATTTTGATTGTATTTTCATTATGTGTGGGTGTGTCCGCCGTATTTTTAACTCCTCGAGAAGAAGATCCCCAAATAGTGGTTC
This sequence comes from Desulfobacterales bacterium, assembly GCA_016931455.1. Classification (GTDB taxonomy): domain Bacteria; phylum Desulfobacterota; class Desulfobacteria; order Desulfobacterales; family JAHDSC01; genus JAFGES01. The sequence goes on from JAFGES010000054.1 coordinate 207,407, forward strand.
CTTTGGCCGATGTATATGTGCAGGCACCGGGTGCAAGTCCTTCTGAAATTGAAAAATTGGTGGCAACACCATTAGAGCGGCTGCTGTGGCAAATTGACGGGGTTGAAGATGTCTATTCAGTCTCCGGACAGGATGCGGCAATTGTAACCGTCCGGTTTTTTGTGGGAGAAGACCGAGAAAATTCACTGGTAAAACTCCACAACAAAATTTCAATGAATATCGATGCCGCACCTCCGATTGTCAAAGGATGGGTGATCAAACCGGTAGAGATCGATGATGTTCCCATAGTCAATCTGACACTGCATTCAAATCGATATAATGATCATGAACTTCGCAGAATCGGAGAGGAAATTTTATCCCACCTGGCAGGTGTTAAAGATATTTCGCGAACCGAGATTGTCGGCGGTCTTCAGCGGGAAATCCGTGTTGAAATATTGCCCGAGTGCATGGCCGGCTTCGGCTTGACATTACTTGAGGTTTATCAAGCCCTCCAGGGCGCGGATGCCTCGGTAACGGCCGGTAAATTTACACGTTTTAACCGCGAATTTACGGTCGCCGCCAATGCTTTTTTCTCGTCTGCAAAGCAGGTTTCATCTCTTTTAGTCGGCGTCGACGGAGGCCGGCCGATATATTTGAGCGATATTGCCGAAGTCATCGACGGTCCGGAAGAAGCAATTTGCTATTCTAGAATCGGCTATTCACATTACGATCGTAAGCAGCGCAATATGGAACATGAACCGTTGGTTTCACCTGCCGTAACGCTGGCCCTTGCCAAAAAAAAAGGAACCAATGCCGTTGCTGTTTCCCGCGATATTCAACACAAACTAAAAGAGCTGCAAAAAAGTGTTATTCCGGAAGAGGTGCATGTAGATATTACGCGTAACTACGGCCAAACCGCTCAGCAGAAGGTCAATGAACTTTTAAGCTCACTTGTTTTTGCGATTATAACCGTCGTCTTACTTTTGGCTTTTGCCTTGGGATGGCGTGAAGCCCTTGTTGTGGCGCTGGCTGTTCCGATTAGTTTTTCACTGGCCCTATTTGTCAATTTTCTTTTCGGCTATACGATCAATCGGGTGACTCTTTTTGCACTTATCCTTTCACTGGGATTGGTGGTCGATGACCCCATTACCAATGTGGACAATATTCAGCGGCATATTCTGAGGGGTAAAGAACCCCCTGATAGAGCAACCTTGTTCGCCGTCAAAGAGGTGCTGCCGCCGGTCATAATGTCTACGCTTGCGATCATTGCATCTTTTTCTCCGCTTTTTTTCATAACCGGCATGATGGGGCCTTACATGGCACCCATGGCGGCCAATGTGCCTGTTACGGTAATTTTTTCCACAATCTGTGCGCTGACGATTGTACCTTGGCTGACCCATTTGCTGCTCAAAAAAATTAAAGTACAAACACGGATATCTTCCTCAAGCCCGGACAATTCAAAAAAGAGATGGATTACCCAAATTTATCGCCGCATGGTATCGCCGTTGCTTGAATCGAAAAATAAAAGGAATCTGCTTTTTTTTGTGATTGTTTGCCTTTTCGCTCTCTCCATGTTCCTGGTGCTTTTCCGGGCGGTACCGCTTAAAATGCTTCCTTTTGACAATAAAAATGAATTTCAGATTGTTGTGGATATGCCGGAAGGAACTTCTCTTGAAACCACCGATAGGGTTGTGGGGTCTTTTGAAGATTACTTACGAACGGTGCCTGAAATTACAAACTTTGTATCTTATGTGGGCACGTCTTCTCCGATTGATTTTAATGGTCTTGTCCGCCATTATTATCTGAGGAAAGGAAGCCATTTAGCAGATATTCGCATTAATTTGGTCAATAAAAACCGGCGACGGCATCAATGCCACGAAATTGTTCTTAGGTTGAGAAAGGACCTGGAGCATATTGCCGGGGCTTATAACGCAAATATTAAAATCGTTGAAGTTCCCCCGGGTCCGCCGGTACTTTCAACTATTGTAGCGGAAATCTATGGTGAACCCGAACAATCTTATGCAGGGCTTGTCAAAGGCTCCGAGTATATAAAAAATTTAATGGAAAGCGAGCCTTTTGTTGTCGATATCGATGATACGGTTGAGGCCAAACGAATTAAGATTGATTTTATTTTGGGCAAAGAAAAAGCAGCTTTGCACGGTATTTCGACACAAGTTGTTATGGAGACCCTGCGTATAGCCGTCGGGGGTGTTATACCGGCCACGGTCCATGAAGTGGGGGAGCGGCAATCTTTAAACATCAAAATGATTTTACCGCGGGAAAAAAGATCCGCTATGGCAAGTTTATCTCAAATTCCGCTCAAGACAGCCACGGGCCGAAACATTCCTTTAGCCGAGTTGGTGCATATTGTCGATACCCCGGAAAATCAACCGATTTATCATAAGAATTTGCAACCGGTTGTTTATGTGATGGGTGAGATGGCCGGCAGGGCACCTGCAGAGGCGGTTATCGATATGCAAAAGAAACTAAAATCCAATTCCTTGCCGGCCGGTCTGAGGGTTGAATGGGCCGGCGAAGGGGAATGGAAAATTACACTTCGGGTTTTTCGGGATATGGGGATTGCTTTTGCCGCAGCCTTGGTGGGAATCTATATTCTACTGATCATTGAAACCAATTCTTTTTTTATGCCCGTTTTGATCATGATGGCCATACCTCTGACACTCATTGGCGCCCTGCCCGGTTTTTGGTTGTTAAACCTTTTAATCGGTCAACCGATCGGCGGATTTGAAAATCCTGTTTTTTTTACTGCAACCAGTATGATCGGAATGATCGCTTTAGGCGGGATTGTCATACGCAATTCTCTGGTTCTAATAGAGTTTATTCAGGATGCCCTAAAAAAAGGGACGCCTTTGAAAGAGGCCATCCTTCAGAGCGGAGCCATCCGAATGCGTCCTATCCTGCTCACAGCCGCCACGACCGCCCTCGGCGTCTGGCCCATAACCTTTGATCCCATCTTTTCGGGTCTGGCATGGACCCTTATTTTCGGTCTTTTCGCATCGACCGTTTTTTCGCTGGTCATTGTTCCGATCACGTATTTTTCGCTCTACAAAGAAAAAGCCTTCGCGAAATAACCATGATTCGATACGCTGAAAGGTGCCGGTTCCAATAAATTAGACGAATATATATTATTCGCCTAATTTATTTTCTACCGATTTTAATTTTCCTTCAATGCGGCCGGAAACTCCTTTGCGGTAATCGGCCTTGATCGTCATGTAGATGCGGTCACAATCTTTTTTAAGTCCCTCAAAGCATTGATTAACCAAAGCCATAACCTCGTTCCATTCCCCTTCGATGCTGGTACCCATTGGACCGAACTTATAGGGAAGATTGCTTTTTTTAATAATATTTACCATTTCGGCAACATACGGACTCAGACTTGTCCCCTTGTCCATGGGAAAAACGGCCAAATCAATGATGACACTCATAAAAGCTCCTCCTTTGAGATCGAATGCAATAAAAAGTATATATTTTTCGGTTTTCAAACACGATTTGTATTATAATATGAAGCCGTAAACCAACATAAAGATGCCCAGGCCGATCCGACAGCCCAGCCGGCCAAAACATCCGTCGGATAATGAACGCCTAAATATATTCTACTTATCCCGATTAAAAAAGTGAAAAACAGACCCATGCTGATGATGTAAATTCGAATTTTTAGTTCAGTCTGCATACAAGCGAATAGGGCGGCTAAGGGCAAGTAAAATACCGCTGACATGGTGGAGTGTGCGCTAGGGAAACTCGGCGTTTTTTCGATCATCAGGTGAGGTACAACCGTTGGGCGTTCACGCCCGAATCCATATTTGAGCGCAATAACAATGAGCATTCCCCCCAGAGTAGCAGCCAAAACAAGTTTTATGGATCGATAGTCTTTTTGCAGATACAAAAATCCTAAAACCACAGCCGTTAATAAAGATATGATCGGCAACCCGCCTAAGGCGGTAATATCCCGCATTGCCGGGTATAACCATTGCGGCCCTTTCGGTTTTGTTAAATCCACCGGGTTCCTCAATGACTTAAGGATCCATTCATCGAAATGTTGAACCTCTCCCTCAACCACTTCGCCCGCAAGCTCAATAAAAATCAAAATACCGCAAGCTATAAAGAAAATTAATAAAATAAGAAAGAATTCTTTGACGGTAAAATTATAAGTAAAAGATTTTATTAAATTTATTTTCCGCTTAAAAATCATGGGTTAAATCAAGTGATAAGATAATTTAAAGGTAAGGGATTAGAGAGTGGATACTTTTTTTGATTAATCGATATAAGTTTTCAGCAATTGAAGATTCTTTTCATTGATTTCTCTAAAAGTTGCTCCGACAAGAATTTCGTGTCCTGAATCAAGCATACGACGGGTTTCACAGTTGAAGCATACCTTTTCGCCGGCTTGTGTAAGCTCTAAGAAAAGTTCGAATTTTGGCAATGCTTTCATTTCTATCCGAGGTTCGTATTCCTTTGGATACGACAGCAGCACTCCCGCTATCGATATATTTAACAGCATGCTGGGAAATGTCATGATATCTGAAGCCTCATGAATACAAATATCGGCCGGTTTGGAAATATTCTTTCTAGCAAACCATCGCCGATCTTTATCTTGATGTGAATTCAATAATATTCCTTCCTTGACTAAATAATCGGTAATGATTTTATCCAATAAGGATGCGACGGTTCGGCATTCTTTTTTTGCAGCCTTTTTCAGGGCATCACGCACAATTCGTGACATTCTCATGCTGTAAATGATTTCTTTCTTCATGGTTCTCCCTCTTATCTTGGTTTTTAAAAAGTTGTTCCGTAATTCAATTGAGATAATCTTTTTCTGCAAACATCATACCTCTTTTTATAAAATTGTTTATTATATATAATATTCAAATAATTATATCAATGTTGAGTAGAATTTGATGTTAAGATGCTGAAAGAAAGGCAGATAAAATTGTGTAAAGCAATATATAGCCTGTGAAAAGTATTACCCAATTTTATCTAACAAATCAGGTGTTTTTTCATTGCTGACGGCGGCATCAATTTTCTTTTTTGTTCACTGTAATCTTATTCAATGCTTTTATTCGATAAATAAAACCGATTAGAAGGGCAATACTGATAAGTATAATCAAATTGGAAGCAAAAAAAGTTAAAATAAAGGAGAAGGGGTCTTTTAAATAGTAAGCGGAAATGAGCAGATGAATTCCGAAAAGTAAGAAAAAGCAATCTAAAATAATTAAAACCAAATACCGAATCCACCGAAATACGCCTGATGAAAAAGCCTTATCAACCATTTCGAATTAACCTTATCTGTAAATTGTATATGATATCGATGTGCCCATAAGGGGTTCTAAAAGCCTCTTTATTTTCTCACTTTTCACACGATATTTATTTTTTAAGCTTGGAGGCGATTATTGCCGGATGTTTTTCTTGAAAACGCGCTGCTGCTAACTCATTATATTTCCTTTAAATTTTTTGACATGCCGGACATATATGCGTACCGCGTTGTCCCACAAGAATACGTTCAATGGTTGTGTTGCAGCGGGGACAGGGCAAGTTTGAACGTCGAAACACCATTAATTCATTCTGGTTGTAACCTCGGGATAGACGAATGGAATGAAAATTAGGTTTCCCATTTCCCAAAGTTGTTCCGAAATTTTTCAAGCCTCTTTTTAGTACCTTGGTGATGGCTTTGTGTAATGCCTTGATTTCCGGTTTCAAAAGTGAATTGGAAATACGGCGGGGATGAATTCCAGCCTCCCATAGTGCCTCATCGACATAAATATTTCCAAGACCGGCGATGAAGGTTTGATCTAAAAGTAAAGGCTTTAATAAACGTTTTCGTGACCGTAAACGTTCGGTCAAAAAGTTTGCATTAAAGGCCGGGTCCAACGGTTCCGGGCCTAAGTGACCCACTACGGCTTCAAAATTATCTACAAGATAAAAACGTCCGAATTTTCTGGTGTCGTGAAAACGCAATTGGCGTTGATCTTCAAAATTTAGAATCACATGGTCATGTTTTGATCGATTTTGATTCGATTCAGCCAAATGAAGACGCCCGGACATTCGGAGGTGTATCAATAGGTGCCCTCCTTGGCTAAAGTCGAAAATAATGTATTTTGCTCGTCTCCAAACATTTGCCAATATTCGGTTTTTAATCCGTTTACAGAACAGATGAGGTTCAAGCCCGGAAATAATGCGCGGCCAGAATATCCGGGCTCTCGTGATGGTCGCGCCGATGAGATCGGCTGATTTGAGATCATTGACGATGGTTTGTACTTCCGGTAGTTCGGGCATCTAAACTGATTTTAAGCTTAAAAATTAGTGTCATTTAAGGAAGAATCTGAATATATGATACAAATATATGACAGATTATATTTAAATGTTCAAGTGTTATTAGTGTGAGAAAAATCGATTCCTGCTTGACTAAGAACATTAAGTATGAAAAGGAAAAAGGTAGCTTTTATAAAAATATAGGGAATGTTTAACATATACAATAACCATTATTTCATAGTAATTGTGCAATAAAATACATAAAAGTATTTTTATAAACCCCAAAACGGTATTTTCCCAAAGCAGATGGTAAGCTTCCCAAAATGATCTTGACCAGTTACAAGATTCTGGATTGAAGTTAAGCATCAGTAATGAAAAGGAAAAATAAATACATATACCGTTCAAAAATATCTGAAGCAAAATTTCGGGAATTTGTAAAATTTTTCAGCCTAGATCTGGAAGCGAAAAGAATCGCCGACCTGACTCACCTGAACCGAAATACCGTCAACCGATATTCGCACCTGCTGCGTGAACGGATTGCTTTTTACTGCAATCAAGAATATCCTTTTCAGCTTACAAATCAGAACATCGATTCATCTTATTCCCCAAATCAACCTGCCAAAAATACAAATAATACTCATCCTTTAGTGGTGGGAATAATTAACAAGAATAAAAAGATTTTCAGTGAAATAATTACAAGCTGCACAAAAGACCAGTTGGATCAGTTGGCACGAAATGGATTTTCTCAACAATGCATTGAAATTAATTTAAATCTTCGCCGTTTTCATGCGTTCGTCGATCGCAGCTTCAAACATCTCTATTTGCTGGATGCAAACAAGAAGCATTTGGAGTATACCTGCAGCAAGGAAAACGTCATAGAATCCTTTACATCTTTTTCCCGGAAAAGACTGCTGAAATTCAACGGAGTTTCTCGATCGACTTTTAATTTACATCTAAAAGAATGTGAATTCAGATACAACTGCAAAAATGAAAATACCTATCAAATGATGCTGAAAATGTGTCGCGGAAAACCGCTTAACTAGTCAAGCTAAAGGAATCTAAGCAATTTTGGGGGAATATATTCAATAGTGGAATGATTTATGCATTGTGTATCATGGTGCATTTTCGTTGAGTTACTTTTATTACTAAAAAAAGTGCATGCAGTTGAAATTCAGGAACATGTTTCAATAAGTTTATTTGCATCAAGATAAAGCCAAACCCTGGGTGACTAGGGGACGGAAAGCCACGGGTCCACTGACATTGGAAAGCCGGGTTGCCTAAACAAGGCAATTCGGTTTTTTTATTTGAAGCAGGCGGTAGTTGGATTCAGACCCTGACCGAGTGAGATTTGTAGAGATTAGTATAGGAATATTATTAATTGAAATAGTGAGTTAATGCTGTAGTTGAGGGATAAATGAAAATTTTAAATTTTATATTTTATGTGATTTTAATAGGTATGATCATGTTACTGAATGTAGCCTTTTCCGATGAAAATGAGAAATCCGAGTTTCCGGATACACTTGTACTTTTAAAAAAAATTAAGATTGATCCGGCCATTTTTGTCACGGAAGGTGAAGCTCAAAAATCAATAAAGTCAAAAAATCCTCCTTTTTTGATTGATGTAAGATCAAGGACTGATTTTGAAAAAATCAGAATTCCCGGATCTCTGAACCTTCCTTTATATTCGATAAAAACAAAAATCATACTCAAAACAAGACCGGCAATTTTATTTAATGAAGGCTGTAACAACAGCCTTTTGATGAAGGAGTGTCGTAAGCTGAACGACTTGGGCTTCAAAGCAAAAATTATGTATGGAGGACTAAATTCCTGGAGGAAAAATAAAGGCGGACTTGAGGGAGATTTTTTTGCCGGCAAGAAAATAAACAGGATGTCTGCCGGGATATTGAATCAGGAAAAAGATTATACAAACTGGATACTTATAGATGTGTCCGAAATCCGCGATCCGGATGGAAGCAACTTGCTTCCTGGATCTATTCACATACCCTTTAAAACAGATCAAAAGTTATTTTCAAAACAGATCAGAACAACCGCTCACCCTAACAACCCATTTTCTTCCATTTTAATTTTTAATGAAAAAGGCAAGGATTATGAAAAAATTGAAAATTCATTATCAGATATTCAAAATATTTTCTTTCTTGAAAATGGATTAAACGGGTACCGGGAGTTTCTTAGAAAGCAAGTCTTAATCTGGAATAAAGATAAAAAGGCTAAAATCGCAGTAAAGAAATGCGCCAGCTGCCCCTGAAAGAATGCCGGTTTAATCATTGGAGTCTATATTTTGATGGAAAATAAAAAATTACGGATGCCTTGTTTAGTTGCCGGTTGTCTTATTATTTGTATTCTTTTTATTTTATTTTTCAAACTATATAAAAATTTATGGTTTTCCCCACAACCTGAGCAAATGTATCCGATCGACCGCCAGGTAAGTTATTCGTTTACAATAAAAAACACGACGAACAGGGTGATTGAAAAAGCAGAATTTTGGGCTTATGCTCCTGTTAAACAGACAGCTACTCAAGTGTGCCGAAAAATAAAATCTTCTCACGAGTACGACCTGATAACCGATTCCCTTGGCAATCAAATACTTCATTATATATTTAATTTAATACCTCCCTATGGATCAAAAATAATTACCATCACGGCTGATTTAAAGCTTTCAAATAAATCCAATAAAATTAAAACAGGTGATCCTAAATCATTTCTCAAGCCCGAAAAATATATCGAAATCAATCACCCGGATATTATCAAAGCAGCAGAAAAACTTAAAACAGCAGACACGCTTGAGATTGTCAGAAAAACTTTTGAATGGGTTTCCAGAAATATGGTCTATTCAGGTTATTCAGGAAAAAGCCGGGGGGCCTTGTATGCATTGAAGCATAAAAAAGGTGACTGCACTGAATATATGTATCTATTTGCAGCATTATGCAGGGCAAATAATATTCCTGCTCGATGTGTCGGCGGTTACATCTGTCCGGGGAATTCAATCCTGAAACCTTCGGGGTTCCATAACTGGGCAGAGATATTTCACGATGGAGTCTGGAAAAACGTGGATCCCCAGAAGAAAGTGTTTATGGAAAATCAGTCCCATTATATTTCAACCCAGATTGTTGATGATTTTTCGGAAGATTCTACAAAGGGGTTTCATAGGTTCCGGTTTAAGGGACGGGGCTTAAGAGTTAAAATGAATGGTTAATAGAATTTTTTAAGGAAAATAAATAAAAAAAATATCATATTATCAGTATATTATCTATTCATTCTGAATTGTTTTTTATTCATTTGATGAAAAAAGACAATCTTTGAACTTAGAGGTTAGCACAAATAACATAGAACGCGGAGGTTATCAATGGTAACGGTAAAATCCAGCATTGCCAGTTTTATTTTAGCCACTTTTTTTCTTTTCTCACTATCTAATATTGTTATAGCTTCTTCTAATATTTCTATATCTAAAACCATTCGGTCTGACTTTGATAATATAATTGATTTAACAACCAGTAATCCGAACGATGGATCTCGGGATGTAGTATTCCACATTACCATTAGAAATACTGGAAATAGTAGTGTCCTTGTTCATGCTACTGATGATCTCGGTGATGGTCAGTTTTATAGTGCTGATCCGAGTGCCCCATATGATATAGATAATATTTTGGTTCCAGCCTATGGGAAATATGAATACGACTTTCGAGCCAGATATTGGGGAACAAATACGAATAATGGCGCCGCTATAACAAGTACAGCTCGAATAATATGGATTGATGGCTGTTATAATTATTATTCTGGAGAGGATTGCGGCATCCATGGGAATCTTTCTTCGAATCAGACCGTTTACATCTATAATCCAGCTCCTCCCAACCAGTCGCCGGAATCGAAATTTACTATGATCTCGCAAGGCAAGACAGCGTATGAGAACGATACGCTCAACTTAACGATAAATTCGGGTGGGACTGCGCATGTTGATTTTTCTGCTTCAAGAAGCTTTGATCCGGAT
>JAFGES010000055.1 GCA_016931455.1 Desulfobacterales bacterium
ATCGCTCAGATTAAAATCTTTCAGTATATTACTAATCTGCTGACAGCTTTTATTAAGCATTGCACTAAAGCCGGTCAAATTTACCAAGGGGCTTTTAAGATCGTGTGAGGCAATATAAACAACGCTCTGAAGCTCCTTGTTTTTGGCAGAAAGATTTTTCAGGAGCTTTTCTCGTTCTTTTTCTGCCTGCTTACGATCGGTTATATCACGGACTATTGCCTGCAGATGGATTTTCCCAAAGATATCCACACGGTTCAATGAAACTTCCGCGTCAAATGGAGTACCATCGTATTTAATGTGTCTCCATTCGAAGAATTGCGATTCGCCCTTTTGGGCGGCTGTAATTTTCTCAATGGCTTTCTCTTCAGAAGATCTACCATCTGGTTGAATCTCTGGCGAAAAAAGAATAGGGCTTTTACCTACTATCTGTTCTCGTGTACAACCAAAGACCTCACAGGTTTTTTGATTGCACTCAGTAAATATGTTGCCCTCCATGATGAAAATTGCGTCATTGGCAGATTCAAACAACAATCTATAACGTTCCTCACTTTCCTGCATTGCCTTTTCTGCCTGCTTGCGGTCGGTGATGTCTACCCATTGACATACTACATGTGTTAGTTTGCCTTCGGTGTTCAATATTGGGAATAACGATACGTCGATGTAAAGATCTCGCCCGCCTTCAAAATTGACATCTCCAGCTTCTGTTGCCTTCCATGGCATACTAAAGCGTGTGGGTTCGTATTTTTCAAAAACACCCCTTACTATGGGCATAAAGCCCTGTGTTTCCAGGTTTGTGTCCGCAAACACGTTGTATTTGCCGACAATCTGCTCATCTGCCAGGTTCAGGGTTTCACGCAAAGAACGGTTTGTTCTTATGACCATTCCATTTGAATCGGAAACCCACATTGCGAATGGACTCATATCAACCACTGTGTTTAGAAATGTCGTAGTTGACGCGAGTTCTTCTTCGGTTTGTTTTCGTTTTTTGACCATTTTGTTAAAGGAATTTGCTAATTGACCGACCTCATCTTTCGAGTTAACCTGCGCCTTTGCCGAAAGATTGCCCCCGCTGATTTCCGCAACAGCATCGGTTAGTTTCTCAATGGGAACAGAAATTGACTTGGAAATTGACAGGCCAATGATAATTGCCAATACCGTGATCGCAAGCGAGATGGCCAGTATCCAGTTCCTTAACATAACAACTGGTGCAAACAATTCTGCCGTGTCTTGTTCAACCAATAAAATCCAGCCTAAACTCTTATAGCCGTTGTAACCCTTTGAATTGGCGGAGACAGTCAGTTTTTTGCTTGCACCCGGTTTTTCACTTTCTGTGATATAATAAGAGGATTTATGTTGCTTCTGCATAATATGAGACATCAATTTGTCGGGCAGGCGCTCAAGGAACTCAAAACCTTCTGTTGCAAAGATAATCCTGCCGTCTTTGGTAAGCAATTTAAACCCAATGGACTCTGTTTCTTCTTCTTTGATGAGGTGTAAACTGTCTTCAATATTCAAGACAGCTTTTATGACACCAAGGAACTTGCCGGATTTATCATCAACCCTTACGCAAATATCAGTAGAATAAATATCGGCACTTTCATCATATGTGATGTTGCCGACGTACAGACCATCTTTTTTTGCTATCTGCCACCAATCCTCATCCGCCTGGTAATAATCGGTAGTTTTCTGGCTTTGAGCGGTATTGGCGCCGTATTTGTTTGTGACAAAAATCTCAACGAAAACTTTGTAACCGTGCGTTCTTTCATAGAAAGCTATTTTTTCTCTCAGATCTTCTGACAGTTCGTTATTTAGTAATTTCCGTATAAAGGATACTGTTTCTTCATTTGGCATCGAATTCCATACCAAATCATGTTTATCAATATAAGCCTGTATGTTATCCAGTTTTTCAAACGTACTGTTTGATCTTAAAATGGGCTGCTGTAATTCTATGTGGCTGGAATATTCCTGAAAGGTTTCGATCCTTGCATAAATGTTTTTGTCGATGGCCTCTAATATTTTGGAGGCCAAGGTGGCATTGCTTTCTCCGATCTTTTTCTTTAGTATTTTTTGGCTGACGGTTATTGACAAAAATCCGACGATCGCTATCAGGATGGCAACTGTTAAAAACCCTAAAGTTAATTTTTGTTTTATCTTCATTTTATATAATATGGTAACTACTTGAAATAAGCATTCAAGACAAATAAAACCGGAGTCTGCATTTATTTACGGGGATCGACAACATACTGATTGGTTAATGCTAAGCAGGTTTTATGGCGGCAGTAATCAGCATTCGCGGGTCGTTTTTTATTGGATAGCATAAAGCGAAAAGCTTATCGATCAGGGAGGGTGGGGTATTATGATAAAAAAGGACACAAAAGACGCTGCTGCATCATGTCGATCGAGGCCCGCTAAAGCCCGCAAGGCACGAGAGCAGCGCCCCTTGTATCCTCGGCAAATACCAAAAGGCGTCGTTCTACCTGTGACATCCCTTGCTCAAAATTAAGGGTAGTTCTAATAATTGCTTTTGAGCGGCAAGTAGAAAGTTTTTATATTCTGGCAAGAAAGAGAAATCAG
>JAFGES010000056.1 GCA_016931455.1 Desulfobacterales bacterium
CAGTGCGTCTCGTATCCTGAAATATTCGGCGGCGGAGACTGTATCAGTTTCAAACCCCGTCCATTGACAAAAGTCGGGGTCTATGCGGTCCGACAAAATTCGATTCTCTTCAATAATCTTCAAACTGCCTTGCAAGGTGGAGCTTATCAGCGCTTTGTACCGCAAAAAACATATTTACTGATTTTCAATATGGGTGATGGGACGGGAATTTTTGTCCGTAATTCGCTGGTCTGGCGGGGTCGGTCGGCATTTATCCTGAAAAATTTTATCGACACCACGTTCATGAAAAAATTTCAGGTTTCAGGTGAGAGAAGCGAACAGGGATAGTAAAAAAATGGATGTCGGTAATCTTTTTACAAATATTCCGTCACAACTGCCGGATGAAATTTTTGAAAACATCATTATCCACCCTCATTGCCGGATCGAAAGAATCGTTTCCAAGGGACATGCTTCACCCTCAGAAGGTTGGTACGACCAGGAAAATCATGAATGGGTGCTGATACTCAAAGGCCGCGCTAAGCTTCAATTCGAAATAAGTGGTGAAATAGTTGAAATGAGGGCCGGCGATTACATCAATATTGCCGCCCACTGCAGACACAAAGTGATCGAGACCGACCCGGACACGGAAACCATCTGGCTGGCAATTCACTATTAAAGGCATCGTAAAAAGCTAATTAAAGGCGCTTCGCGCCCCTGTTGGAGCAAATAACTTGTTTAGTTATTTATAAGTCCGATTTTGATTTGTCCCCCTTCTCTTTTGAAAAGGCCCTGCACCTGTAAATCAGCCGACACATGAGATTTACATACTACGGCGGCTGATTTCACATTCTCCGGGTGCTTTTCGGATAGAACCGTACCGACAATTCAAGTGGCGCTTTTGATTATGGTTTTCTTGGCCTCGTCATCGTTGATTTGTGATGCAATTGAAAAACTGCCATGAAGCATCAACAAATAAAGATAATAACAAGTCATCAGTACAAAATCTTTTTCTAAAGACTGCCAATAAACGTCGTTGGTCAATAATAAATCCTGGCATGATCTTGGCATCTGCATATTCTTATTTTGTATTTGGACAAGAAAAAGGGTTTTTAAATAATTATCCAGATGATACATTAGTGTTTTTAAGTAAATTTAAAGTCACACATGCAAATAACATCGATGATAAAGAATATCAAAAGAAATCAGAATATGATAAATGTAAATATATTAAACGACGGTTAAGAAACTCAATAGCTCATTGTAAATATAGTCTCTTGAATAAAAATTCAGATGGCAAGATAAGAAATGATGGGGATCTTTTATTTAATTTCAAAGACGATCGTTATGGTAAGCAAAAGGTTGAATTTGAAATTGATCTTCCTGATTTTGGAAATATAGTAGAAAGTGCAGAAGCATTTGTTTATAAATGCATGATGCCATAACCTGTCGATTCAGATTGACCCAAAACCACCTGCCGAAAAGCATGGCAGGAGTTTTTGGGCAACTGATTTCATCGTTCGGCGGCACAAAATATCATTTGTTCGCAAACTTACAAATTTGTGATATAATGCAAAACATAAAAAATCATCAGAGCATTGGAGCATAGGATATGAGACAATTTAAGATAGTTGTCGAAAGGCATCCCGATACATACGTTGCCTACCCGCTTGGCTTGAAAGGGGTTGTCATAGGACAGGGCGATTCCTATGAATCCGCCTTGGAAGATGTGAAATCTGCCATCAAATTCCATATCGAAACTTTCGGCATTGATGAAATCGATTCCGATCCGCCTGTAATTGAGGCGTTCATTGCCGAGGCTCAGGTGGCCGTTTAATGGCGAAATTTCCAACAGATGCTCCTCTTAGGAAAGTCATAAGCGCTCTGGAGCAACTTGGATTTCGGTTGGTCCGAGAAAGGAATCACATTGCGATGTTGAGGGAAAATCCTGATGGCACACGTACACCGCTCACGATTCCGAATCATCCGGTCCTAAAAAGTTCTACTTTACGAACAATTCTAACTCAGTCCAAAATTTCAAGAGATGACTTCTTGAAGGCTTATTTCTTCTGAGACGCTTACGATGCTTTGGATCGCCGAACATTTCAGTGCAGGCGACGAAAAATCGCCGCGCCTGACCATTTTGTTCGGTGAAAAATAAAGTTGACAAACGGAACCCAATGGGTTACATAAATAAACAATGATTAAATCTTTCAGGCATAAAGGATTGGAGGACTTTTTCTATACAGGTAGCAAGAAAGGGATTAAGCCCGATCATGTAAACAGGCTCTCCAGAATTCTTGACCGGCTTAATGCCGCAAACGAAATAAAAGATATGAATTATCCAGGTTCTTTTCTTCATCAATTGAGCGGTGATAAAAAGGGACTTCATGCTGTAAAAGTATCCGGAAACTGGCGAGTTTTTTTTAAGTTTATTGACGGCGATGCCTATATCGTCAATTACGATGATTACCATTAGGAGCGATGATAATGAGAAAAATGATCAGACGTCCGACACACCCGGGCAACATCATAAAAGAAGACTATCTTTTACCTCTGTCGATAACAATCAAGGATATGGCTGATAGTCTCGGTGTTTCCAGAAAAACATTGTCTAAAATCATAAATGAAAGAGGAGCCATAACTCCTGATATGGCTTTGCGCTTATCCCGTGCGTTCGATACTACTCCTAATTTTTGGCTTAATTTGCAGAAAAATTATGATTTATGGCAGGCTGAAACGGCTTCAAAAGAATGGCAAAAAGTTAAACCAATTCCATTGCACATGCTTCACTCTCACGTACCACTTAACAGCGAACGAACAAACGAACAAGGATAGATTGTGAGAGCGCATCGAACCACAATCTTATCCGAAGGTTGAACAAGCCCGGTGGTGGTGACTCTATATATGAAAATATCTTTTTTTGATCACGGGGAATAAAGTGTTTTTTGGGGAGATGTCATTGTTTCAGCCGGATGAATCCGTATTTATCCTCAAACCCATTGAAAATCTCCTCGATGCC
>JAFGES010000057.1 GCA_016931455.1 Desulfobacterales bacterium
TCACTACACTAATTAAATTATTTTTTTAATTGTTTTCAATAGGTTATGAATGGGAAAATGACCTAAAGGGAAGATTCCGGTCTTATTTTTAGGGACTGGTGGGAACCTAATCTATGTATCAACCAAGAAAGTGCAAAAAGCATTGAGCATTTTATTTATTTGACAGCATTTGTCGAATTAACGGCTCTATTTTAGGAAGGTCTTCAGTTGCGGTTTTCCATACAATTGTGAGATTAACACCGAAATAATCATGAATCAATTTATCTCGGGAATGGGGGTCGGGCCGTGGTAAACAATAGAAATAAGGAGATATGTAGTTAAAATTGGTACTCAAAATGGTCTTAAACTATCATTTTTGATACCGAAAAGATTCATTTAAAAAATAAAGCATTCGTTCCGGCAGCGAAAACAGCTCTTTTTCTTATCGGGCAAGATGGGTTTCCAATGCATCTTTGCAATCAAACAGACTGTCACCGGCACGATACAAAGCATTGAGTGAAAGTCGAAGAGGTGTTCCGCTCAATTCATAGATTGCGGCTCGTATCTCCGCCCATTGCCAAGTATGTCGTTCACTGACCGGAGATACGAGCCGTCCGACAACAGGTTACGAAATTAAATAGGTCGAATTTAACCCAAACTTAACCTTTGCGACACCCATTTTCGGCGAATTTGGGCTAAGCTTTGCCTGCAAGCAACACGGCTTCTATGAAGGGATCAATTCCTCCATCCAATACATCATTGACATTACCGATATCAAAATTTACACGATGATCTTTGACCATCTGATAGGGGTGTAAGACATAGGATCGGATTTGGCTGCCCCAGGCGATTTCATCCTTACTGTTGTGAATTTCCTGAAGCTTTGCATCCTGCTTTTGCCTTTCATTCTGATAAAGTCTGGACTTCAGCACTTTCATTGCCAAATCTTTGTTTCTGTGCTGCGACTTCTCCTGTTGACATTGAACAACAATTCCCGTCGGAAGATGTGTAATACGAACCGCACTGCTCGTTTTATTTACATGTTGCCCACCGGCGCCGCTAGCCCTGAAAACATCAACACGGAGGTCCTTATCATCGACCTCTATGATGATTTCATTATCCAGCTCAGGATAAACAAATACAGAAGCAAAAGAGGTGTGCCGTTTGCCACCTGAATTAAAAGGCGAAATTCTTACCAACCGATGCACACCATTTTCAGCTTTCAAGTATCCGTAAGCATATTCACCTGTTACGGTCAATGTAACGCTTTTGATTCCGGCTTCATCGCCAGGCTGAAAATCAATCAAATCACTTTTAAAGCCTTTCCGTTCAATCCAACGCAGATACATTCTAAAAAGCATTTCAGCCCAATCCTGAGCCTCAGTACCTCCAGCGCCGGCATTGATGGATACAATAGCGTTTCTCGTATCATCCACATCATCAAGCATCATATCAAGGGAAAGTTTTGTTATTTTTTCTTTTATATCATGAATCTGTTGTACAACTTCAGTAATAATATCCTCATCGGATTCTTCAATGGCCAAATCCAAAAGCATTTCGTTTTCTTCCAGATCTCTACGGATTTTTTTGAAACTTTCGATCTTCCCCACAAGTAATGTTCGTTCTTTTAAAATATTTTTTGTTTTCTCAGGATGATCCCAAAAGTTTTCTTTGGCCATTTGCGCTTCAATTTCTTCCAGCCTTATTTCCTTTTCAGGCAGGTCAAAGATAGCCTTTCAATTGTTCCAATTTTTGATGAATCTGTTTAAGGGTCTGTTTAATTTCTAAATTCATTTTTTACCTCCTGTATTCAAATTCAATTTTAAAAATCAAATCATAAAATTCTTTATTTTTTAGTGAGAATGTTTTCGAAATAAAATAAATCTTATCAATAAAGCCGTCATAGTTATAGTCAAACAAACCATGGCAAAAAGATCTCCAAAACGGGTATAGAAAGTCGTTGTTTTCATTAGAGGCACTGTTTGTGTCATTGTTGCTTCTTCAAAAAGAGGTGTTGAAGCAACAATTCTTCCGACGGGATCGATAAATCCACTAATACCTGTATTGGCCGATCTTATCAGGGCTCGTCTATTTTCGACAGCTCGAAATATAGCTATCGAAAAATGTTGAAACGGAGCACTGGTTTTACCAAACCAGGCATCATTAGTCATATTAATCAGTAATGCCGCCTGGTTTTCGACCATTAACCTGGAGAGGTTCGGGAAAATTATTTCAAAACATATCTGTATTCCTAAATCATCCCCACCCCATTGAATTACATTTCCTTTTTTACCCGACCTGAAATCCCCTACCTCAGCGACAAGTTTGCCAAGAAAAGGCAACCACTGATGGAAAGGAACATATTCACCAAATGGTACCAGATGGACCTTGTCATACTTGCTTTTTACCTGCCCCTTGGAATCAATTAGGTAAGCACTGTTATAAAATTCGACCGTCTTTCCCTTGTCCCGATGGGTAAAAGACGGGCTGCCGATCAGAAAATTCGCTCCAATATCCTTAACCGCTTCCTGAACCATTTGGGAAAGCTCAAGATCATAAAGGAAATAAAAAGGAGCGGCAGTTTCAGGCCATACGATTAGGTCAGGCTTATCGGCTTGCGATAGTTGAGACAAATCGATGTATTTTCGTATTGTTTCACTTTGAAAGGCGATGTCCCATTTTTTGGCCTGATCAATGTTTCCTTGAACAATATTAATCCGTTGGGTAGAAGCGGCAGAGGCCAGCTTATCAATAGATTGAATTCGTCGGCTTCCATAAAACCAGACCAGGCTAAAAATAAGTACAAACATAACGATTGTACCCAAACAAATGCCTCCGCTTATTCTTTTTCCCGGCCGGTCTTTTCCTGATAGATAAAGGAGTCCAAAATATAGCGTTGCATTGGCCAAAGCGATAATAAAGGATATTCCATAAATACCTAATATATCCGATATCTGTATTAAATGCAATAAGTTAAATTGTGTATATCCAATTAATCCCCATGGAAAGCCGGAAAAAAGAAAAGAACGAACGTATTCTAATGAGGTCCATAAGACCGGTATTATTAAAAAACAAATGATCGGTTTGAAAGAAAGCCACGTTAAAACTGCTGAAAAAAGCCCAAAGTAAAGGGAGAGATAGGCACACAAAAGGACAAGAATCATTACACTCAAATAAAGCGGAATATGTCCATATACTTGCATTGTGTACACAAGCCAGTATAAGAGTGTAATATAATGGGTAAATCCAGCCAACAGCCCTAAACAAAAACTATTTCTCAGTGAAACTTCGTTTATCGAAATCAACAGCGGAACCAGAGCGATCCAGGCAAACCAGTTGAAACCAATCTTCGGAAAAGAGGCACTGAGCAATAAACCGCTTAATACGGAAAAAAAAATTTTATCTAACTGAATCTCAGTATTTTTCAACTTTATCTCAAAAGACAAAAAAACCCACACCAGCACGGCGCAGGTTGATCAGTTAAAAGCATAATAAGCTGTGACAATCCGCAGCTCATTGTCGAGGGCGCAAAGCGTCCTCGACAATAATCCATTAATAATCTAAAATAAAAAAAATTCTGTCAACAAATTTTTCAATATGTGTGGTTAAATTCAATTTTATTCATCATAAGTATTCAATAAGTCATTAAAATTCGTTATCCCTCATTGCATCTTTGAGATTTTGGACATAGATATCTACCCATTCATCCACCTCGCCAAGACCCCTAAGGATCGTTATAACCTCAATGCCGTCTTTTTCCATAAGGGATTTCCACGATTCTTTATCTTCACCCGCCATGTCATTTACAGCATGGTCTCCAGCTACAACCATAAAAGGTATCAATGTGACTTTTTTGATTCCTGCATGTTTTAATCCCTGAAGCACCTGCTCCGGACCAGGAAATCCCTCTACATTTCCAATAAAAATAGGCACATTCGGATTAGAATCACGTAATTTTGCCTCCAACTCAAGGTAAACGCCGGTAGAAAAAATTTCATTTCCATGCCCCATGTAGACCAAGGCAGACTTATTTTTCTTTGCCGGTTCTACATCTCTGCCAAGGACACCAGCAGCACGCAGAATATCCTCCTGATAAGGATGCTGGTCGCCGGCTTCACCTAAAGCCGGACGTCCTAGAAAAATCTTTTTAAAAGGCTTATCGCGATATCTTAATGTTTGTATAGAATCTAAGGCTTTTATTTCTGCTTTGAGATTTTCATATTCCTCGCCAGCAAAAATATGGGTGGACTGAACAGCAATGTATTGATAACCTTGGTCTTGCAAGTCGGCAATCGTAGCCAACGGATTTTTCACGGAATACAGCTGCAAAGGAATATCCGGATGCTCTTTCCGCCATTTTGGGTCATCTGCTCTTTCCGCCCAAATTGATCGGATTATTTTGGAAGTAAACGCTATTTGAACCGGTATATTGGGAAATTCTTTCGTCATCTTATCCTTTATTTTTAGGACCGACGACAGCGCTTGTGGATAAGACGTTCCAAAACCGGCCAAAACGATGGCTTTTTTTTCAGTTTTTTGTTCTTCCGCCATCAAATCGGCCGAAAAAAATATCATCGTTACTACTATTAAGAATCCGATAGCTCTCTTTATCATTGCTTTTATCCCCTCGTTGATAAATAGTTCTAAACTAAAAAAGCCCTTCAAGCTAATATTGCCTGAAGGGCTGCACCCAGTTTACTTGGCCCGGTAATTTTTTTGCCATATGTTTTGAGAGACCGCAAAAAAATGGCATTTATTTAAGGTAGGTCTTCTGACTCTCAGTTCATTCTAATCTCCACGCCTTCCCACAAGGCTAAAGCCCGGCAGTGGCAATTTGCAGATTTCGTCACCGATTACAGCGGCGGGACCGCTCCCGATTTTCACGGGATTCCCTATTAAGCCTAACAGCACCTTAAACATTTTTGTTTTTAGAAGTTTTTGTAAAACTTGTCAATAAATTCTATCAATATTTAAGAATTTGCATATTTGTCGGCCAAATCATTGTCAATGACGTAAATACAAACTTCCTTAGCTCCTTGTTTGGTATATCGGTACTTGTTACATAGGTTGTTGATCAAGAACCTGACATCTTCTCTAATCCTTTTTTCATAGGTATTAAAACCATCCTCGCCAAAATCCTTAATTGCCCTTCGAAAGTTTTCATTTCCTATAAATGGATCAAGCACGTTTTCCTTCAAATTGTGTACGTACTGCCCGTACATCAAGCGATAAAGTTCTGTCTGCTTAAGCGGTTTGCCTTCAAGAAGAATTTCCTGAGGAAGCGTTTGGGTAGTATAAACCTTTTGACAGTCTTTGCGATAAGACATTCGCTGATTTTTTTCTATTTTGGCACCCAGCAGGCGGTTTTCTATCAAATTAAAAAAATCTTCTTTGATTTCAATTTTTTCTCCAGTGAATTTGCAAAATTCACTAGCTCCAATCTCAAAGTTAACCGCAAAAATGTAGTTCTGTACATCTCTGGCGATCTGTTCTTCATTATAATAATAAAGGGATTCTTTTACAGTCTGTAGAATCGAATAATCATACATTCGCAGCAAGGATTCTAAAAACCCTTTGGGAATCATAGCATTTAATTCCCTGCGGGATTTGGTAAAAAAATTACATAACATCGACATATTGATCAATTTGTCTTTTTTTGCATACGCAGAATAAAATTCATTGAATATTTTTATGGAATCTCGCTCTGAAAACCCTTGCTTGCCTTCAATTTCAGATTCGGCAATAATTT
This sequence comes from Desulfobacterales bacterium, assembly GCA_016931455.1. Lineage (GTDB taxonomy): Bacteria > Desulfobacterota > Desulfobacteria > Desulfobacterales > JAHDSC01 > JAFGES01. The sequence continues at coordinate 5,729 of JAFGES010000057.1, forward strand.
TCTGCCTTCGTTTGGCCGTTAGTCGCTTTCGATCCTCTTCAGAAAGCCATACAGGAATATAACCGGAATAGATTTCCATTTTAAGCAGTAGTAAATTTTCATCACAATAAAGGCGATATTTTTCAGGATCTTTAATCCATTCCTCTAAGGCTTCCGATTTGCTTTTTAAGCGCGTTGAAATGATTACCCTTGCAAAATTATGCAATACTCTTGGCAGAAAGCCGGCTTCGATATTTTTTCCAAAAACATTGCGGTAGATTTCCACCTCCGTATTCATATCCATAATATAGGACATACTAATATATTCGATACGATCCAAAAAAGACTGATAATCCTTAATATTTTTCTTATCCTCCGGATTCATTAGAGCTAAAAAAAGTGAATTCACATTTTCCTCTATATGCTCGACCTTATGGACCCCTTCACTGATGATGTTATGCAATTCAATCAACCGTTCCGTATTGCAGGCCTTGATATCCATAAGGGCATAGACTCCATTGTTGGTCTTGGCATAGCGGGAAAATATATATCTAACCAAGTTACTGTCTTTGAGAAAATCATTTATTCGTTCCTGCAGCATTTCGTTTCTTAGAACAGTTTCTTTCAATCGCTTGTCACCGGGATTAAAAACACTAATGCCTTCACCCAGTCGCCGGCTGAAGTAGTAAGGTCGGGCATACAGCATTTCAAAAACTTTTAAGGGGTTCCCAAGCCTGCCGACAAGTGCATGATACAAAGAACTGCAAACAGTACAAGGATTGTCCCTAAATACCCATTCATATTCTTTTTCATTGAAAAGCTCGGACCCGAATTCAACATCGCTGTAAAGTTCTTCAAAAAATGACCGGCGATAAGCTTTGGGAATCATTAAAATGGGATTATCATGGCTGGGGCAAGGAATTTCAATGGTGTCATCGGTTAAATAAAAATCTTCATATTTATTTGAAGGTTCGTACCAGGCGTGATCGGATTTTTCTAAAAATTTAGATATTTCCTCATAAAAAGGATCAGTAGGATATTGGCGGATATTAACCAATTTTTCATGATTTAATCTCCAGACCGTTTCGTAACGCAGACCATCTTGCGAATTGGCATATTCTTCAAATTTCAACAAAAGATTATTTAAAAACGTGCTTTTTCCACATCCATGCGGACCTTCAAAAATATAGATTTTGTTTTGTTGAGCACCCAATTTCAGCGCCTCAACAAGATTGACGAGCCGATTCGCAAAAAGTCGGTCGGCGAAAAAAGGATGGTCTACTCCTTCTACAAAAAGTTTGCTGCAATCGTAAGAGACAAAATGTACGGACTCGGGATCATCGGGATACTCATCAATGCCTTCGCCCATATATGTCTTGAGCATATCATAAAACAACTGAAAAATATTGCGTATTACGATATGAGGTTTTACTGCGAGTATTTTGATAAATTCACTAAAAGGGATCGGAATCTGTTTCCCTTGCTCGTTCATAGTGAGATTTAGATGTTGGACTGCTTTTTTGATGTCAACCATATATTTAGCTCATTAAATCGCTTTTTTGGAAAGTTTTCGATTTTCCATAGAATATAATACTCTCTGCCATTTAATTTGAGGCTCCTTTTCTTCCTCAGGCTGCTTCAAAAGCCCTGCAAGAAAATCTCCCGAATCTTCTTCGAAAGGCAAAATCCGCTCGACCTCCGAGGTCTCTAAATAAACCGGTCCGCCCCAGAGATATTCAATACCGATCATGGTATTCGAAATAAATTCTCTTACTAGCGGTTTGCCTTCAAAATGATGCACCAAATACAGGCTGCCATCCTTACTTTTTTCAAGGTCTATTTCTATATATGGCGGATGATACAACATATTCTGTAACATGCGGCGATAGTCATCGGCTTTGCGACTTTTAACATAGTATTCCCAAACCATTCGCTTCTTGTTCAATCTTTTACCGGAAACAAAAAGTTTATGTTGGTTTATAAAATCCTGGTCTACAAATTTGTTGATAAACATGGAATCGGAAAGTGTTTTACGGATCTCAAAAACATACACTTGCCCTTGGCCGGTAGCTGCATCAAATTTTTTACGTTGCTCTGCATCTAGAACTCGCTGGAATTCATAAGAATATTTTCCTTTATGGGCTTTTTCTTCGATAGAATAAAAGAGAAGCATTCCTAATGCATAAGGATTTAGGCCGATATGCGGCATTGCAGTGACGGCGGCATGTACCCTGGCGAATTCCACTTCATGTCCATTGATCCGGTCATCTTGTAGAAATAGCTTTTCGTGCCAGTAACTCGCCCAGCCTTCATTCATAATCTTGGTTCGAATCTGAGGCTGAAAAAATATGGAAGTATTGCGGACAACCTGTAAAACTGGTTTCATCCACCTATTTTCTTCTTTATTTAAAAATTCAGAATGCTCCATTAGGAATTGAATCAGATCACGTCGCCGTTGGGATTTTTCCATAAGACTCTTCTGAAAAACGGTTTCGAATTCGGGGTACATCTTGAAGACTTCAGCAAAAAACGTCTGTTCACCCAGGTCACCGTATTTCCGCATACAATCATTGTAACGTTCGATTTCCTTGAGATATTCATTAGTCTTTACTCTTTTAATCAGTTGTAGAAACTTATCGAAATAAAAATCCAGAAGTTTTTTGCGGCGTGTCAAGACAGGGCGATCTATGTTTAAAAGTTCATCATGATATCCTACTATATTATCGATACTGCGCGAAAATTCAATGACATAATCCACCCATCGACCCCTTTCCGATCGAAGCCCGGCGATTAGCCGCTTATCTGAAAGAGCCTGCCCGGTGAAATCATAATCCCAGGTATGACGATAAAACAAATTATTTTGAAAAAAATCGATATGCGCCAAGACGTGGTAGAAGATCATCACATTCAGCCAGTCCGGGTTATTGTCATTGTAAAATGAAATGGCCGGCCGAGTATTAATCACGGTTTCATAAGGATTTACAGGGTAAAGCTCATACTTACCTTTTTCTTTTAGTACTTCGACGTCATGTACCCAATAATCATAAAGCGTCGGAATCATCATTTTGGGTGAAAGCTCCAACAGATCCCGGTTAGTTACAATATACTCCAATGTTTCATCATGGAAACACAAGCCGACTTCTCGGGCTCTTGCCTTGCATCCTTCCATTATCTTTTTTGTATGCAGATCGATTAATTCCATTGTTTTATATACGTATTATATGAACTTATTATGAGATGAGCTTTTTTATACCTTCGATCAAGCGCGGTTCATCCGCATCTTCCGATATGACATCCAATCGAATCAAATTCGCCTTTTCAGCGAGTAGACGCGACTTTTTGAGGTATTTTTCCACCTCGCTCGTTCGACCCGCCGCAATCCTGCGTTCAGCGATAGTAATCCCGATCCGATTAACATAAACCAACATTTTTTCCAGCTCGGGAATTGCTTCTTTTCCATCCGTATCCCAATCATCACCGTCGGTGCCATGGAAAACATATATATTGTAATCCTGGACCAAATTTTCTTTTTCTACGATTTCGTTCACCAAACGATACGCAGCCGATAGCTTTGTGCCACCGGCAACCTTAGAATTGTAATATGTATAAAAATCAGGGACTTCTATGGCATCCGTATCGTGTAAGATAAAGCGGGATTCCACATGTCTAGCATATTGATATAAAAGCCAGCTATAAATTAATACGTGCTGCCCCACCACTAATTGCGAAGATTTACCGATCATGGATCCGGAGTAATCTCTCAGGAAAAAAATCATGGCTTGGGATTCATAGTCTAATTCACGTGAAAGGATCCGATAAATTTTATCTTGAGGGGAAATCAAAAAACGAGTGGTATCGATCCGGTCTAAATCAGGAAGATTTCCCAAGCTAATGTTGGTTTCGATAATTTTTCGCAAGGTTGCTTTTTTATCGAGAATTTGTCCAAAGCCACGGTGTCGATCCGTTAGATCATAGGTATAATGGACGAGACTGCGTTTCTTGCCTTTATCTTTGAGGTTGGGCAGTTCAAATTTTTCGGTGAGAATTTTCCCCAAATCGTAGGCGCTGGACTCCACTTCGTGCAGCCCATCTTTTCCTTTACCCGCCCCGGCGTCTTCCGGCATATCCGGTGTACGAACCGGTTGTTCGGCAATGACGTCTCCTTCTTGGCCTTCTCCGGTACCGCCTGATGAAGCTTCTTCCTCTTCTTGAAAAGATGTATCGTGGATAAATTTTTCCTCCACGGTCGTCGGAACGACTACAACCTTATCTTTATCACCTTTACCCGGTTTGATAAAGCGGCTGACGCGAATCTTACGTGGAAATCCATCTTTTTCTCTTTGTTTATCCCTTTCGAGCAACTCGTCAATGGAACGAATGCCGGCATAATAATTTGCTTGAGGGGTCATCATTGATTGCAATGCGAATAAATCACTAGAGTTTATCATAACTACATTTCATCCTCTTGAGTACAGAAATACTCGATGGTTTTCTGGGCACAGGTTCTGCAATAATTGAGCTTATTAAGCATGGTACCAATCATACGATCATAAAGTTTTTGATTTTCCTCATTCGTTCGGTTGGCCAATGCACCGATGAGACTACCGGCACCTGCTATATCGGACTTAAGCCGAACATCGGTTACTGCCTTAACTAACTCCAGATTGTCCATAAAATCATAATTGGGATCAACGGTAATCTTCTGTCCGTATATTTTTCGAATGGAGGTTCTAAAAGTCTCACGCTGTTCTTCGGTCTTAATACCTAATCTTTCTTCAACACCTTTAACATAACGTTCGTCAATTTTCAGAGCCTTGAGTTCACCGGTCTGCGGATCTTTGTATTTCCACATTCTATCCGGACCCAAGCTTTCGGCGTCAATTCCAATGATCATATTGACATAGTTCAATACATCTTTACGGATGGCAAAAGGCTCATCCATGTAAGCGTTAAACATCTCCGTCATAATGCGTTCACGATATAATCCTCGAGCTATTTTGAGATCTTCCAAGTACTTGGCTCTGTCATTGGTATCGGATACATAGTCCAAAACGATCCTTTCGATGGTCTTGAAAACATCGTGGGCAAACATACACCGGCCTTCATTGGTTTCCGAACTTTCGACCATCAACTGAATGGCTCGGCCAAGGTTCCGTTGCCCAAGTCCCTTCTGGCCGAAACGCCTGGTAATATCCGGATCTTGATTCAACGTATCAATAACTTCAGCCAAGGTTTTAATGCTCTTTTCACCCGCCACCTCACCGGCAGCGAGTTTCATCGCCTCTATCGGCGTCAGCTTTTCTGAGCGAGGCAACCGCGATAAAATGATCGCCACTGAAGCCGCATAGTTCAAATTGGGATCCTGGTGCAGATCTTCTTTGGTAAATGTAGACTTGGCTTCGTAGCCGATGGCATACTGGGTAAGCTCTTTCTGCAGCTTGTAGTTCGTATTGTGTGAAACATAGCAAATCCTACATCTATCTACGATCGGCGCTTCTTCTTTTTCAGATAAAAAGCGGTTAAATTCCGAATTATTGCTGGTCGCAACGATTAGGCTATCAATTGGCCATTTATAGCCGTCAATTTCGATATTCCGGTTTTGGATCACTCCTAAATAAACCTGGACCAAATCTTTTTTGTTTTTGAATATTTCGTCGCTGAAATGGATACCGCCACCGGCGATACGCGCTAAAGCCCCGCGTCTTAGATCAAAACGATAGGGGTTATTGGTATCCGTGATGTGGAGTAAACGCTGAATAGATTCTTCACCCAACAAATCAACGGCAGAAGATGTAATTTTATCTTTGGCCGGATATTTTCCGGTTACCGTTCCTAGACTCTCTATAAGGGGAACCGGTACAATTTCAACAAACCCAAGCATTGCTTCAATATCTCCGCCTGTAAAATTTCGAATATCGTTCCAAATGTATCCGCTACATGCTCCCAAGGGACGATAGTTTTGATATAATGCTTCTATTTCGCTATCTGAAAATCCGATCTGTTGCCCAAGAAAAGTCATATTTTCATCGGGGTTTTCAAACAGATTCATCGCCAATATCATGGGATCTTCATAAGTCTGGGACTCAATTGTAGTAATTCTGCCATAGCTGCCGATCTTGTCCATATTGAGAAACTTAAAAGTGTATTTGCGATTCTTATTTTCACTCAAAAATTTTCGATACTTACTGCAAAGAAATTCCACAAAGAAAGTTTTTCCATTTCCCGGCTCACCGACAAGAACATAAGCCATTTCTTTAGATGATCCCCCTTCTGCAGCATCTTTGACAAAAGAAACAAAGCTGTTAATCTCGTCATACATGCCGATAATATGCTTTTTCCCCGTACGGAATATCCCGAAATCATATGTAGTTTTTCCGTTCACGACGACTTTTTCAATTTTTTCGCTTAGAATCATTCGGGAGACTGCCTGGAATGCGTTTTCAAAGCCGCGCCTTCCTTCCCTTACCAAAACCAAATGATTTTCAAGCGTTACATTATTTTTATTCATCATTTTTCCCTTTATCGCGTCTTATTTATTCGGTTAGTTTCGGGTGGTTCATTTTTTTCTGTTATAATAAATTCTTATAACGGCACGAAAAGAAGCACACGTATGATCAATGGTGGAATCTGTTTTACAACTTAATAGATTGAGAAGAAATTTAACTATCGTGGTATTTAAGGATCTTTTCAGTAGAACATTTTAAATGAATCTTGATCTACAAAGAAAATAATGCTCGTTAACAGAATAGAAAAACCATTACTGTTAAGATGATCATAAACAGTTTGAGGATAATTTCAATGAAGTGAAATCCGCTTTTTAGTCGGGATACACTTCCCGGTTAATTTGCAAGTACCGAATTTTAAAACACTTTAATTTAATATAAATTCAATCTGCTTGGATGTCAATTAAAAATGAAAGGTCAGCTTATTCGGAGAAATTGATGTTGGTGTATTTAAATTTGATAAAAAAAATTAATCAGCGCGATCGGATTTTTATTCGTGGGCTATATTTTAAAATTTCCAGGTCACTTTACCATACAGGCTACGTTCTAATTCCGCGGCTTCGTTAAAAAAAATATTATCAACAAATTCTAAATGCCGAGGAGCGAAAAGATTCTGCCCAACAAGAGAAAATTCTATGTATTCGATAGGTTTCCAGCCCAAACAAATATCCATCGTATTATAAGCTGAAATATTACGACCCGGGATATTATCAATGTATCTAAACCATAGATTGAGCTCCAGATTCTTCGGCAATTCCATATCAGACCTCAATGAAACCTGATGATTCGGGCTATCTGCTTCTGTACCGGTGGTAGAGACGGAACCATCCGGCATATCAAAATCCATTTTAAAAAAGGTATAAGCCGTCTGAAATCGCCACCAGTCTAATGCCTGCCAATCGGCAGCAATCTCGATGCCGTAAGTCTCTGCATCGGCATCATTTGTAATTATAAATGGAATAATCGGCAGTGGACCGGGCGAAATTCCTTTGAACTCAAATGCAATCAGATTATTATAGAAATTATAGAAAGTTGCTAAATCAAATGACAGTCTTTCATTCGGATAAAATCGATAACCCAGTTCAAGAGCCAGTAGATCTTCAGCCTTCACACTTGAATTGCCGAAACCATTTACTATAGCTTCTATTGTTGTGGATGAAGAAGGCACATCAATGCTGCTGATAAGTGTAAGTGTAGCATCATCTTCATATCGGCTAGGTGTCCGAACCGCTCGCGAGACAGCCGCCCAGAGAGTATGATTGTCTCGCGGCGTCCACCGAAAGCGGCTGTTGGGTTGAATTTCAAATCCCGTATAATCATTATATTCAAACTTGGAACCTAATATAAGGGATAAAACATCCGGCACCAAGGTGATATCATCCTGAACAAAACCGCTAACCAAATTATCGTCCCTTTTATTCGGATCGAAAATCATCGGAAAATCGGTATTAATTTTGTCGGTTGTGTAGCGGTAGCCTAATCCACATATAATTTCCTGTCGTTTGACGAGATTAAATCTATATTGCAAATCAATATCGATTGTATCTCGTTCTATGGATCCTACCGTTTCCTCTCGCTCCGTATGGTCATAGTAAAATTGGAGGGTTAGATCCGATTCATTCGATAACTCTTGCTGCCAACGGGTCAATAGATTTGCACCGAAAACGGGAAAATCGTCAGTCAATGTTTCTTGGAATGGTGGAGTGAGGATCGGCAAAGAAACACTCTGGCCGATTTTACCATCATAAATATCTCCCTGCAGAGTATAATATCCACGGTTTGAAGCTTCTCCATCTGCTCGAAATCCAAATCGAATCATACGCCAATCATCCGAAGTCGGATTTCCTTCATCATCTTCGGCTTTGTCCCGTTCAAATGTTTTAGCATAAATTCGATACGCGGTTTTATCACCGAATTTGTCACCATACCGAAGGCTGCAAAATTCTCGGTCTTCGGTTCCCATTCCGGCCGATATTAGGCCACCTTGTGTATTACAGGCATCTTTAGTGATAATGTTTATCACCCCATTAACAGCATTTGCTCCCCAAAGCGTGGCACCGGGTCCGCGAATGACTTCGATTCTTTCTATATCCTCTAAAACTGTATCCTGAACATCCCAATACACTCCTGAAAATAAAGGATCATAAATGGTACGCCCATCCATGAGAACTAAAAGTTTATTTGCAAACTGACCGTTAAAACCCCTATCTGTAATAGCCCATTTGCTGGCGTTGATTCGAGTAACATGTATTCCAGGTACCAATCGAAGTGCTTCAGGAATACTAGTTACACCACTTTGGCGAATATCATCCTGTGTAATGACAAATATTGCCGCTGCCGCTTCGGATAATTTCTGAGATTTTTTACTCACGGACGTAATCTCGATGTTCATAAGATCTTCGAGACTCAATTCCGTTAAATCCGTATCGGTCAATGGCCTTTTTTCAATATTACTTAACCAAGAAATAGAATATGAAATTTCGGCAAAAAAAACAAATACGATAACAATCGGAATAAATAAAAATTTAACTTTCAAACATTTTTTTCTTTGAAAAAAATGCATTGTCCACCCCTTCTCTAACTCATATGCATGAATACGTATCTGAACTAAAGGAATAATATGATCAGAAAAAATTTAAATTGTGAAAGCAAGTAAATAAATTTAATGCAAAGACGTAAAAATGTGATTAAAAATTTTATTTACACTTGATTTAGATCGGCGTTTTGTTAAGAAACTTTAAACAGAGGGGGGATAAAAAAAAGAGAACAATCTATAGAAAAGAATGTATTGATATACTGGCTTATTCGAGTGGGCTTGATCCAATTGGTCGGGGCGAGAGGATTTGAACCTCCGACTTCCTGCTCCCAAAGCAGGCGCGCTTCCAGACTGCGCCACGCCCCGATTCAGTTATTTATTAGAATATAATAAAAAAAATTTTATTACCATGATTTTTCTCTCTATGCAAGTTTATTGATAGCCTTTATTCATTTATTTTTTGAAAAAAATCGATTATCCCTTGACTGATTTTTTTTGCCAAATCCGCTAAAAATTCTTTATCAGTCAATTTTTTCTCTTCGGCCGGATGAGTTAAGTGTCCTACCTCTATTAGTATCGCCGGCATATCAAGGCCTTCAAGAATCAAAAGTGGTGCACCTCGCAGCTGAACTTTCGACTTTTTTTCACCCTCAAAAAAACGTTTTTGGATCAATTCCGCCAAAAAGCGGCTATTGGTTGAATGTGGCGTTTCTTCGTAGTCGATAGCATATTGAGACATCCTTTCAAAATAAAATATATCAATGCCGTTGGTTTGATGCAGAAAGCTTCCACCCGTGTGCAAACTAATAAACAGTTCTGCTTTATGATGATGGGTTAAATTTATACGGCTGGGGATATCTAACCCATAATCATCGGTGCGTGTCAAAATCATCTCAAACTCATTTTCAAGTTCATCAACAATCAATTGTGCAAGGGTGAGCGCAATTGTTTTTTCAAATGTTCCAGCTGCTCCCTGCGCTCCCTTATCATATCCTCCGTGACCGGGATCTAAAACAATTAGCCTCTTATTTTTCGGATTAAAAATATTTTTTTTTGCGCCTGCTTTTACAGGTATAGTTACAGCAATCAAAGTGAAAAGCAGTAACAAAAAAACGGCCCGATATAAAATCGGATAGAATTGTTTGATAGGATCGGACCTTATTGGATATACTATGAAACATGTTGACATAACAGTATGTTCCCTCAATTTTGCTTGACACTCATGGTGTTTAATATTATTTAATTAATAGCGTTTTTTTCTTTCAATATTTAATTTATTTTAGTATTAGATACCATTTAAGATTTGAACTGTAAAATATTTAGGGATTATTATACAATTAAAAATTTTTAACCTGTTTTGTTTGATATACTATATTATTCTTAAAAATTTTATGCGAGAGTGGCGGAATTGGTAGACGCACTGGACTTAGGATCCAGCTCTGGTGACAGAGTGGGAGTTCAAGTCTCCCCTCTCGCACCAAGTGTCAATTAAATCAAAGTGCCTGGATTCAGTATTTCACTTCAGGCACTTGATTTATTAGAAAGGAATGAGATGCAAGTTAGTGTAGAAGATCTGAGCACTGTCAAAAAGAAGTTACATATTGAGATACCTGAAGCTGAAGTTGCCCGTGAACTGGACAAAGCTTACAATAAGCTCAAAAAAACAGCAAAAATTAAGGGTTTCCGCCCCGGAAAAGCACCTCGAGCGGTTTTGGAAAGGTTATTCAAAAAGGATGTGCATGCAGATGTATCTTCCGAATTAATTCAGAATTCCTTATTCGATGCAATCAAACAAACAAATTTTAATATTATCGGCCATCCACAGATTGATCCCAATGAATTGGATGTAAAAGGGTCTTTTAAATATGATGCTATCATCGAAATACATCCGGAAATTGCCGAAATTGACTTTAAGGGCTTAGCTTTAAAAAAGACCGTTTATACGGTTACCGATGAAGAAGTAGATACCCAATTGAAAATATTTCAAAAAAACCTGGCAAAACAAACGAAGATAACCGAAGATCGACCCGCCCGGGAAGGGGATATTGTTCTGATTGATTATGAAGGATTTGTAAATGGGGAACCATTTCCGGAAACTCGCAAGACGGAAAATTTTACTCTGAAAATCGGTGAAGGGAATATTTTAAAAAATTTCGACACACAATTAATTGGTATGAATCCGGGCACTACTGCTGAAATAAAAGTTGATTTTCCCGACGATTATTTTAATGATAAACTAGCTAAACGTAAAATAGACTTTCAGGTGACGTTAAAAGAGATCAAAGAAGAAGAACTTCCTGACATCAATGATCAATTTGCCAAGGATCTGGGCGACTTTGAAACGTTAGAAGAATTGAAAAGTAAAATAAAAGAAAACCTGATCGATGGTTATAAAAAAAGGCAGGAGCAAGAGCTGCACGAACAAATATTTGCGGCCTTGACACCTAAAGTTGATTTTGAAGTACCTGAACTCATGATTAATTATGAGCTTGAGAGCATTATTGCAGATTTTGAAAGATCTTTTGTTTCTAATACTACAACGATGGAATCCCTTGGATTTACCAGAAAAAATTTGTCGGAGAAATATCGTCCGACAGCCGAAAAAAAGGTTCGACAACACCTGATTTTAAACAAGATCATTGAACAAGAAAATCTATCCGTTTCTGATGAAGATCTGGAAAATGGTTTTAAAGAGATGGCTGCAGCCTTAAATCAACCCATCGAAAAAGTTAAAGAATTTTATGATAAAAACCCGGACCGAATCGATTTTTTTAAACAAAACCTACTTGAAAAACATGCAATCAAGCTTATTATTGAAACTGGCAATGTAGAAGAAACCAAACCCTTGCCAAAAGAGGAAGCTGAAAGCAAGGAAAAGAGCAACAACTAAAAGCCATGTCTTAATTCATATTTATTTGATATAAATTTAAGCTTAGCAAATTCCCGTTCTTTTCCGATATATTAACATATTTAACAAATATTAGTATTAATATAGATATTAACAATTTTGATCTAAAGGAGAATATTTGTGCCGTTGATACCTATAGTCATAGAGCAAAGCAGCAGAGGCGAGCGTGCTTATGATATATATTCAAGGCTCTTAAAAGATAGAATAATATTCTTAGGAACAGCCATAAATGACGATATTGCCAATCTTTTAATTGCACAATTTCTTTTTCTCGAATCAGAGGATCCCGATAAAGATATAAACTTTTATATAAATTCTCCGGGTGGAGTGGTTACAGCCGGGCTGGCTGTCTATGATACAATGCAGTACATAAAACCGGACATTGCCACGGTATGCATTGGGCAAGCTGCTAGTATGGGAGCCGTACTACTTGCTGCCGGTACAAAATATAAACGCTATTCCCTGCCCAACTCAAGAATTTTGATTCATCAGCCCATGGGAGGATTTCAGGGGCAAGCTTCCGATATCGCAATTCAGGCAAAAGAAATTCTTCGGATGAAGGATACTTTAAATAGTATACTAGTGCGCCATACCGGAAAAGATTTGGAAAGTATCCAAAGGGATACGGACCGTGACTTTTTCATGTCGGGTGAAGAAGCAAAAGCCTATGGGCTCATAGATCACGTTATCATCAATAGAGATGATCTTGACCAAATAGAGAAAAAGGAGGCGTAAAATGACCAAAAAAGAGGAAATAAATGATAATCTATTCTGCTCATTTTGCGGGAAAAACCAGAAAGAGGTCAAGAAACTGATCGCAGGCCCAGCAGTTTATATATGCGATGAATGCATTCAACTCTGTGGTGAAATAATTGAAGAAGAAAACGAAAAAAAACCGGAGAAACAGGAACAAATTCTTGCGCCCAAACAAATAAAAGAAATGCTTGATGACTATATTATCGAGCAGGATCAGGCCAAAAAGATTCTCTCGGTTGCAGTCCATAATCATTACAAGCGCCTTAATCCATTTGTTAACACGGGTGATGTTGAAATTCAAAAGAGCAACATCCTTCTCATCGGGCCCACGGGATGCGGTAAAACTTTGATGGCCCAAACCCTTGCCAGGTTTTTAGATGTGCCCTTTACTATCGCTGATGCTACGAGTCTGACGGAAGCGGGCTATGTCGGTGAGGACGTTGAAAATATCATCCTTTCTTTGCTCCAAAATGCGGAATACGATGTAGAAAAGGCAAAACGTGGAATTGTTTATATTGATGAAATCGACAAGATTGCTGGAAAATCCGATAATCCTTCTATTACACGTGATGTCTCAGGTGAAGGCGTTCAGCAGGCATTATTGAAAATTATTGAGGGAACAACGGCAAGCGTTCCTCCCAAAGGGGGTAGGAAGCATCCCCAACAGGATTTTGTCAAGGTCGATACTTCAAATATTCTCTTTGTTTGCGGTGGCACTTTTACCGGCCTTGATCAAATAATCCAACGGCGGTTAGGATCTAAAGTTATGGGATTCGGTGCCAAAATTGTCAAACGAAATGATAAAAGTATCGGGGAAATACTTAGAATGGTTCAACCTGAAGATCTCATTAAATTCGGTCTGATCCCTGAATTTATCGGTCGTTTGCCTGTCATTGCAACGCTTGATGAATTAAATGAATCTTCTTTGATCAGAATATTGACGGAACCCAAAAATGCTTTGATCAAACAGTTTAAAAAGCTTTTTGAAATTGAGGGCGTTAATCTTAGATTCACTGATAGTGCACTTTCGGGCATTGCAAAAGAAGCCTTAAAACGAAAATCCGGCGCAAGGGGGCTACGAGCAATTCTAGAAACCTGTCTGCTTGATATTATGTACGAAATTCCTTCAATGGAAAATGTGAAAGAATGTGTAATCAGCGAAGACGTGCTGCTCAATAAGGAAGATCCGATTCTTCTATATGAACAAACAAAAAAACAAGCATAAGATTTTTAGACAAGTAAAAATAGCAGGATAATAGTAATTAAAATGATTACATTTTAATTACTATCCATAGCCTGACAACGGATATAGATATAAAAATGATCAATTTTCCAAAAATTTTTAAGCAAGACGATTCTAGCTCAACAAAATTATTACTTCCGCTTCTACCACTGAGGGATATCGTGGTCTTTCCGCATATCATTGCTCCCTTATTTGTTGGGCGCACAAAATCCGTAAATGCTCTGACTGAGGCAATGAATAAGGACAGAAGTGTTTTTTTTGCCACTCAGAAGAGTGCAGGGGTTGACAACCCGGCTGAAAAAGATATTCGAGCTGTTGGGACAATCGGAAACGTACTCCAACTCCTTCGACTCCCGGATGGAACTGTAAAAGCTCTCGTCGAAGGCAAGCATAGAGGTCGAATCCTTAATTTTAAAAAAAACGAAGACTTTTTTCAGGTAGAAGTCGAACCCATCATTGAAGAAGAATTATCAGCAACGGAGAGTATGGCCCTATGCAGAGCAATCAATGAAAGTTTCCAGGAATATGCCGGCTTGAATAAGAATATTTCCAAGGAACTCTTAAATACCGTTTCCAGTATATCAGCCCCTTCAAAGTTAGCTGATACGGTTGCAAATCATTTTTCATTTAAAATTGAAGACAAACAATCCCTTTTAGAAACAATTTCTTTAAATGATCGTCTCTCTCTTCTTTTAACTTTGATAAAAATGGAAATCGATATTTTTAAGCTCGATCACCGGATAAAAGACCGTGTTAAAGAGCAAATGGAGAAGACGCAAAAAAATTATTACCTTAACGAACAGATGCGGGCCATCAAAAAAGAAATGGGAGCCGAGGAGGAATCCCTTGACGATCTTCAGGAACTTGAAGATCGTATTAAAAATAAAAAAATGCCAAAAGAGGCTGAGGACAAGGTTAAACAAGAGCTCAAAAAGCTTAAAATGATGACACCGATGTCAGCCGAAGCAACAGTGGTCCGTAACTACATTGAGTGGATTGTGAGTTTGCCGTGGCTTGACGTAAGTAAAGCATTTATTAATATTGAAGAAGCCGAAAAAATATTAAACGAAGATCACTATGGACTTGAAAAACCAAAGGAACGTATTCTGGAGTATCTTGCGGTTCAATCTTTAATTAAAAAAGTTCGAGGCCCCATCTTGTGTTTTGTTGGGCCTCCGGGTGTCGGCAAGACTTCTTTGGCCAAATCCGTGGCAAGAGCGACGGGGAGGAAATTTGTCCGCCTTTCTCTTGGCGGGGTAAGAGACGAAGCCGAAATTCGCGGGCATCGTCGAACCTATATCGGTGCAATGCCGGGTAAAATCATCCAGTCACTGAAAAAAATCGGTAAGAACAATCCGGTGTTTTGTCTGGACGAGGTGGATAAAATGAGTATGGATTTTCGCGGGGATCCTTCGGCTGCTCTGCTGGAAGTTCTTGATCCGGAACAAAACTACGCTTTTAATGACCACTACTTAGATCTTGATTACGATCTTTCGGATATATTTTTTATCACAACAGCTAATACATTGCCCGATATTCCGATTCCATTACAGGACAGAATGGAAATTATTCGCCTACCCGGCTATACTGAATATGAAAAATATCATATCGCGAAAGATTTCCTAATACCCAAGCAAATCAGCCGCAATGGGTTGAAGGATGAAAATATACAATTTTCCAAGAATGCGATTCTCACAATTATAAACCTCTATACGCGTGAGGCAGGGGTCAGAAATCTTGAGCGCGAAATTTCTTCGATTTGCCGTAAAATTGCGCGTGAAGTTGTAAAAAATAAAAATAGTCAGTTATTCAGAATAACGGAAAAATCGGTTGCTAAATATTTGGGACCGCCGACTTTCCGTCATGGTCAGGTAGAAGATAAGGATCAAATCGGTATTGTTACAGGGCTTGCTTGGACACAGGTAGGGGGTGAGCTGCTTTGTGTCGAAACCTTGATCATGCCGGGCAAAGGTAAACTGACCATCACAGGTAAACTGGGAGATGTTATGAAAGAATCCGCCCAGGCAGCTGTAAGCTATGTCCGTTCACGCGCCGAATGCCTTATGATTGATAATCAATTTTACAAAAAAAACGATATTCACATCCATATTCCGGAAGGTGCTATTCCTAAAGACGGTCCTTCCGCAGGCATCTCTATCTGCACTTCGATCGTCTCAGCGCTGACAAGGCGACCGGTTTACCGGGATGTTGCCATGACCGGAGAAATCACCTTGCGAGGCCGGGTGCTTCCTATTGGTGGCCTAAAAGAAAAAATTCTAGCCGCTCATCGGGGAGGGATTAAGCGGGTGATTATCCCGAAAGAAAATGAAAAAGATTTAAAAGATATTCCTCTTAGCATATCAAAGCAGATTAAAATCATTTCGGTAGAACACATGGATGAGGTTTTATCGCATGCCCTGATTTTTAATGAAGGAGATAACCTTTTTAAAAAAAGTGATATGGCTTTTGATTTAATTCCCGGGCAAGTTCAGCAGCCTCCGGCTATTAAGTTAAATTAGTTTTTTTGATAAAAAAATATAAAGCCGTCATTAATTTCTGCTTGACATTAATTTTAGATCTTGTTAGAAGGATTAATTCTTAGGAACAACGGGCGGGTAGCTCAGTTGGGAGAGCATCGGCCTTACAAGCCGAGGGTCACAGGTTCAAGCCCTGTTCCGCCTACCAACAAAAAAGCTAAATTCGGGGGTGTAGTTCAGTTCGGTTAGAACGCCGGCCTGTCACGCCGGAGGTCGCGAGTTCGAGTCTCGTCGCTCCCGCCACAATAAAATAAAGGGCTTAGGATTAATCTTAAGTCCTTTTTTAATACTCTGATTTTTGATTTCCAACCTTCGCACTGTTTTTCACGGATACAATTCTGCCGGGCAAAGAAAAAAATATCATCATGACAGCTTATGAAATTTAAAATTTGATGGTAAGGTTTGATCTCTTTTTACGTTTAAAACTTCATACCCAACAACATACCCAACAAAATTTTACATGCTTTCTTTCTCTAATGGCTTCCTGTAGATCCGGCTCTGCCTCTGCAGTTTTAAATTTTGGATCAAACCTGTAAGGTTGCACTTGGTTTGGAACCAAATTTCACCAAAATGGAACCACGTTATCAGATAATCGCGCATCTATGTAACAACAAAACATATAGGGCATAGTGTAGATTCTTCGGATTCTTCCGCCTCGACATATTCCACCTCAATGATCAGCTGGGAGACTTTCAATTTACCCGGAGAAATGATAATTTCATGCTTACCTCCTTTTCGGTTAAGGGTTTGACATTACATGTCATTCAAGGTAATCATGATGACATAATTGAACTTATATCAAAAAGTTTTCATCGGATTGATATCTTTGTAGGTTTGGCAAGAAGTATTTACTTTTGACTTTGTCCGATGATGAAAGTTTATTTTTCGAATAAAAGGACACAAAAATATTTTTTCAATGGAGGTAATGCCCATGAAAAGATTAACTTTGATAAGTGCCACAATTTTTGCACTAATAGTATGTCTTTCTTTACCCGCGCTCCCTGATCCTCCAGCTAATAAGGCATATGAGGTTCATAAGAAACAAATGGAGCAGAAACGCAAACAAATTAAGAAAAAGAGAGAACTCCAAAAAGAGATGAGGAAGCATTCAGAGGAAATGGAGCGGGGAGGCCGTAAACATCGTGAAGAGATGGGGAGGGGTTATCCTAAACGCCCAGATTACCACAGGCATTCCGGATATAGAGAACGCCCCTATCAGATACATCGCCATTACGGGCACTACGATTATAATGGGAAGCGATATGATTATCACGGCCATTGGCGCTCTTGGGAGGAGTGGGACAAATATGCAAAAAAATATCCACATATTTACAAACAGGGAAGGTATTACCATGAAGGTGCACATTTAATGTTCAGGTTCTGCGATCCCGGTACCGGTAACTGTATCTTTTTCTCAATCGGAAAGTAGCTATCAGATGAAAAAAATGAAGAAATGAAATCATGGACATAGTGCTGTAGTGGAGAATTTTAATGGTGTTAAGTCATCTTAAGGGTTGGCCGTGTGCACATTTCTTCTATATGAAAAACAATTTATCAGCCACCTGATCGTGATGTGATATTTTTTCAATATCAAAAAGTTTTCACCGGATTGATATTTTTGCTGGTTTGGCAAGATATCACACGCTTTGGCAATACCCAAAACCGTGAGATATTCTCACTGTATCACAACATTACCATTGATCGACCAACCCATAGCCATCAAAACAATATTTTCCAGTAACCCCACCATACTTTCCATGTTTGAGTAATTAAAGGTAAAAATTTCGATTAAGTATGTCTCCTACACTTTCTTCTTCTAAATGGAATATGAACTATTTTACACAATAAATAAATTGTTGAAATAAAATTCTATGTAAAATGCTGCTCAGCCCGGCTATTTATTATGCCACTTAAATCCTTAACTAATTATTTTTATTAAATAAAAACATAGATATTTAATAGGCACTTTTCTTGCTTGTTGATACTTCAAGCCAGAAAAGAAAAACCTGCGAAAGGATAGAATTTAACCTGCTAATAAAATTAACAAAAGGAGGCAAAACAATGAGAAGGTATTTTTTATGCACGTTTATGATACTAATTTTGATCGCTTTTGCATCACCTGCTATGTCGGCAACAATAACTTTAAATGGAACAATAAGGGACTTTTATTCTTCACATTCAGATATGGAAGCTGCAATAACAGGACTCCAAACCGGTATGGTCAGCAGTACCCTGCCAAGTGACGGAAATCCCGACTACGTAGGAACAGGTGGATATGGTTCTGTTGCAAACACTAGTTCTTTTGACCAATGGTATACTGACGTTCCTGGTGTTAATATGGCTACCAATCTTGGAATAACACTGGACAACACCATCACTTCAGATCCAAATGTATACACTTTTGACGACTCATCTTTTTTCCCTATTGATGGTATGCTTTTCGGTAACGAAGGAAATACTCACAACTACCATTTTACTTATGAGTTGCACACCACCTTTACCTACCGGGGGGGGGAATTCTTCAATTTTACAGGAGACGATGACCTCTGGGTTTATATTAATGACGGCTTAGTCGTGGATTTAGGTGGTATTCACTCTGCACTATCCGACGGTGTCGACTTGGATACTTTGGGCCTTACTGTGGGACAAGCCTATGATTTTGATCTGTTTTTCGCTGAACGACATACCACACAATCGAATTTTCACATAGAAACATCAATTTTATTGGACTCGAATCCAGTTCCCGAACCTTCCACCATACTCCTTCTTGGTTGTGGTTTGGTTGGTCTTGCTGGCGCTTCACGGAGGAAATTCAAAAAATAATCTTTAATATAGTTTTCAACAATCATGAGGCAGGGTCGCAAGGCCGAGCCGATCGCTTAACGTGTTGAAAATTTTTCTTAACAATTGATCCCCCTATCGGGTAGAATCTGGTAGGGGGATTTCTATGTCCA
>JAFGES010000058.1 GCA_016931455.1 Desulfobacterales bacterium
CGATTGGTATTGTAACATATTATGGAATCAGGAAATGTTGTAGAATATATTGATCAGCAAAAAATAATGTGTGCGGTTGTTCTAGAAGTCAAAAAACAACGGCTTCGCCTGCTTACTGAAACCGATCGTGAAGTCAACCTTTCAGTTAATCGACTTTCGCACAAGTGTAAAACCCGACTTGATCTTTCCATGGGCAGAAACAATCTGGTTGAAGCCCTTAGAGAAACGGCAAAAAGGCGTAATACGTTGATCAATCGAATCAACATAAAAGAATTATGGGAGATTTTGAATACGGAGCAAGAATGGATTGATATTGCAACGATGACGGAATTTTGTTTCCCGGCGGACTCGAATTGCGATCACGAGTCAGCCGTCATCAGAGCCTTCTTTAAAAACAGACTTTATTTTAGATTTAAGCCGGATAGTTTTTTCCCCAATTCCGAAGATCAGGTCAAAAGAATTTCAGCTCAAGTCAAAGAGGCGGACCGCAAGCACAATATTATAACAGAAGGTGCCGGCTGGCTTAAAAACATTCTTCAAAATAGAAAGATTGCTCTCTCCGGCGATAAAGAATATTTTGTCAATATTTTGAAATCATTTTATCTATTCGGCAAAGAGAGCAAGCATTATGCACTTTGCAAGGCAATGCTGGAGAGGGCGGGTATTCATGGAAATGAAACCGTACTTAAACTCCTTGTAAAATTAAAAGTCTGGGATGAAAATGAGAATATTGATATTTATCGCTATAAAATTCCAACTATTTTTTCGGACAAAATCATTCAGCGGGCAACCGAGCTGGTTAATTCGTCCGATCTAATCGCCGGTGGCAACCAGCGCAAAGATCTTACACACCTACCCTTAGTCACTATAGATGGCCAATCAACGCTTGATTTTGATGATGCGCTCAGTATTGAGATCCATGACAATCATTATGTTCTGGGTGTTCATATTGCCGATGTAGGGCATTATATTAAAAAAAACGATATCATCGATCAGGAAGCTGTTACACGTGGAAGTTCTATTTACACACCTGACCTGAAAATACCCATGCTGCCCCCTTGCCTCGCCGAAAATCTTTGTAGTCTGAAGGCTGGACAATTGCGACCCGCAATTAGTATTATCATTAGGTTGAAACCATCTGCTGAAATTATCGATTATGAAATTTTTCCCAGTTTGATTCGTATCAAGCAACAGCTGACTTATTATGATGTTAACCTTATTGCGGCTGAAAACAAAGAAATCAAAATTCTTTGCGATATAGCAGAAAAATTCCGTCAAAAGCGCTTGGAGCAGGGTGCCGTTCAGATTTCCCTACCGGAAATTAATATTTGGCTGGATGGATCCGGCAACCCTTTAGTAAGCAAGATAAACAGAGAAAGTCCGGCAAGAATGCTGGTTGCGGAAATAATGATCATGGCCAACTGGCTGATGGCCAAGTTCTTGATTGAACATGGTATTTCTACTATTTTCAGATCCCAACCCAAACCTAGAGAACGTATTTTGAAGGGAAACGGCGGCACATTATTTCAAAATTGGATGCAGCGCAAATTTCTAAGCCGGTTTGTGTTGGGTGAGACACCCGAATATCATTCGGGATTGGGATTGGATGCATATGTCACCGCTACTTCCCCTATCAGGAAATACTTTGATCTTGTTACTCAACGTCAAATACGTGCGGCACTGGGTTTAGAAGCACCTTGCAGCTCCGAAGAAATAAAACGCATTATCCAACTGCTTGAAGTTCCAATGAATTATGTGTCTAAGATTCAATTCAGTCGTCACCGATACTGGCTCTTAAAATATCTGGAAGGTAAAATCGGCCAAAAAGAAGTCGCGATTGTTCTTAGCAAACGAAGAAATTACTATTCAGTACTTCTGACGGATTATATGATAGAATGCAACCTGCCGAGATCAAACGGCCTATCCTTGAAGCCGGAAGACTTGGTCCAGGTTACTATACAACATGTAAATGCACTAAAAGATTTGATTTCCGTTTTTATCGGTTAACAATCGCTTAAGACTTCTGCGAATCTTTATTATTGTATCCCTCCGTATTTTTTTTCTTTTTTATCTATTGCAAGATCAAACTAAACGTTATATCGAAAATGGTCTTCATTTAAGGGCCATTAAATTAAATGGACAAAAATGAATATTTTTCTTGACCAAATTAAAGATAATAACTATTATTATAATTTATAAATAAATAAGATTCAGGAAATTTTAAAACTTATGGGAATACAAGAACGAAAAGAAAGAGAAAAAGAAAGAAGACGACAACAGATTATTGTGGCTGCAAAAAGGGTTTTTTCCGAAAAAGGATTCAATAAAGCTACAATGGAAGACATTGCGCATGAAGCGGAACTTAGCCCGGGTACGCTTTATCTTTATTTCAAAAACAAAGAAGAATTGTACGCTTCGCTTTCACTCCGAATACTTCAATATCTTCTGATCAGTCTGGAACATGTAAATACTGAAAAAGATTTGAAGCCTGAAGAACGGCTTCAGGCTTTAATGGATGCCATGTTTGATGTTTATGATTTTGATCCGCTCATCATTATCAACATGTTCCATCTCCAATCAAGTGAAACTCTGAAAAACTTATCTCCCGATTTTTTATCTAAAATAAAAGAGCTTTCCCAAAAATCACTTGCGGCAATTGCCTCTATATTTGAAGAAGGCATCAAAAAAGAAATTTTTATCGACAAACATCCAACCGCCCTTGCAGATATATTCTGGGCATTGTTTTCCGGGGTTGTTCTCTGGGAAGCCAGCAAAAAATTTATCAACGAAGATAAGGACTATCTGAAACAGACTCTTGAAGCTGCCTTTGAAATATTTGCGCGAGGGTTAAAACGACCTATCTGATGTTCAACCGAAATTTTTTTGGGGAAAGAAGATTAATACAAGCAAGTAATGTCATCGACATTGAAGGGGCGGATGCAGCGTTGTTATCCGGAAAAACGTCAACCAACTTCAGCATTACGACCCGCTTCAATGTCGAGAATATAATACTCCGCTTACTTGTCTTCTTCCGGGAAAAGTTCGGCTGCTTGTTCTCTTAGCTTATATTTCTGCACCTTTCCACTTGCCGTCAAGGGATAAGCGTCCACGAATGCGACATATTTGGGAATCTTGAAACGACTGATTTTACCCCGACAAAAATCTTTCACATCCGCCTCAGTAAGATCATAACCTTTCTTGGGAATGACAAAAGCCCCGACTTCTTCACCATATTTATTGCTGGGCACACCTACCACTTGAACATCTGCAACTCCTTCCATCTGATACAGGTATTCTTCAATTTCACGGGGTGATATGTTTTCTCCACCACGGATTATCATATCTTTATGACGACCCGTTATCGCAATATATCCATTATCTTTCATAACGGCCAAATCCCCGGAGTGCAGCCATCCCTCTTTATCAATGGCCTGAGAAGTCGCTTCAGGCATATTATAATATCCCTTCATAACGTTATATCCACGACAACATAGCTCACCCTCTTGACCGGCAGGAAGGGCTGCATTAGTTTCAGGATCTACGATTTTAACGTCGATACAGGGCATGGGACGACCTACGGTGCTGACTCTCAATTCCAAAGAGTCGGTCGTCTTGCTTTGCGTAATGCCGGGAGAAGCTTCGGTCAAACCGTAAACAATGGTAATTTCATTTGCACCCATCTTGGTTGCAACCGCCTTCATAACTTCAATTGGGCAGTTGGAGCCTGCCATGATTCCCGTTCGAAGCGTGCTGAAATTAAATTTATCAAAGAGTTTATGTTCCAGCATGGCAATAAACATGGTCGGAACTCCATAACAAGCCGTGCACCGCTCCTGTTCGATCGAAGCCATGACCTGGACCGGATCATATCCTTCCAAAAGAACCATACAACTCCCATGGCAAACCGCTGCGGTTACACCTAGAACGCATCCAAAGCAATGAAATAACGGTACGGGAATACAGACTCGGTCTAACTCGGTAAATTTTTGATTTTCACCGATCCAAAAACCGTTGTTGCCGACATTATAGTGGGTTAGCATAACCCCTTTCGGAAATCCGGTCGTTCCGGATGTATATTGCATATTGACGACATCATGACAATCGATACTAGACTGGCGTGCCTGGTATTGTTCATCGCTGATCATCACGCTCAAAGCCATGATTTCAGGAATGGAATACATTCCACGGTGTTTTTCCGGCCCCAAAAAACAAACTCGCTTGAGATGAGGAAACTTTTCACTCTTTAAATTCCCCCGCTCTTGAGACCTTAATTCCGGAACCAGTTCATAAATGGTCTGAACATAGTCGGTATCACGATATCCATCGATAAGGAAAATATTTTCAGATTCCGATTGTTTTAGTAAATATTCAAGTTCACTGATCTTATAATTGATATTTACTGTTACCAGAATCGCCCCCATCTTGGCTGCGGCAAATTGCAATGCTACCCAATACGGAATATTGGTCGCCCAGATGGCAACTTTTTCGCCCTTTTGCACACCTAAAGCCATTAAGCCTTTGGCCAGACGATCAACTAATTCTCCGAACTCACGATAAGTTAAACGAAAATCTCTATCTACGTAAACCAGGGCATCGTTGTCCGGATACTTTGAGATCGTCTCATCAAGAATCTGCCCAAAAGTCATCGATCTCAATAGATCTGATTTCATAGTCCCTCCTGATTTCGTTTATTCCGGAATATAAAGAACCGCGTGAATGGTTGCTTTTTCATCACCTTTACAACTCACATAATGCGGGACAATTGAATTATAATAAATACTGTCACCTGTCTCCAAGTCGTAAGTTTCCTGCCCGTACGTTACGGTTATCCGACCGGAAAGGACCACAATAAATTCTTCTCCCTCATGCGATGATACTTTTTTTTCTTTTGCGGATTCAGGCATTATTTCAATAAAAAAAGGCTCCATATGGCGATCGCTTTTACCTCTTCCCAGAGAATAAAATTTCAAAGCAACCGGTTTATCCTTGGCTCTGAGCATGCTCATCTCATCTTTACGCTCATTCTTACGGATAATCAAAGGATCTTGACTGACCTGATCATCTAGAAATGTTCCCAGGCGAACGCCTAATGCTCGAGCAATTTTCAGCAGCGGCCCAAGCGAAGGGTAAACATCTTCCTCTTGCACGGATCGAATGAAGTCCGAACTCAAACCCGTACGACCGGCAAGTTCATCGATCGTCATTTCAGCTTTTTTCATAAATTTTTTGATTCGTTGTCCAATCTTTTCTGTTTTCATTTCCACTCCCTCAAAAATATCCAAATATATTAATAAAACCAGGTGAAAAAAATATACGATAAGTTTCCAAAAACCGGCCTTGGCTTTTATCAATTAAAAATATAAAGAATTTGGGAACCCTCTTGAAAAGATAAATTTACCAAAAAACCCACAGGAAGAAGATTTATCCTGTGGGTTTTCGGGTAAAAATATCTCTATGTCAGAACATTGTTTCTTTATACCTTATCTACTCCAAAGGCTTGCCCCCAAGCTTCGACAAGTTTGTCGGTGCGGTTTTTTAGGCGTTTGGCAATAATTTCACTCATTTTTCCCATAATCGCATAGCCCATTGTCGGATTATCAGCAAACATCGCTTTGAGTTTTGCACCGGAAATTGCAAAAACTTTGCTTGCTTTTGAACATCGAGCGGTTGCCGTCCGTAATCCGGGGCTTACCGAGGAGGACCAGCCGAAAATTTCGCCGGAGCTGATTGTATCAACAACGATAGGCTTTTCAAAAATTTCAAGCCGAGATAGATTTTCCTCTTCATATTTAATGTCTTTTAGCGGAACAGCTTTCAAAACATGGTCTTTGAACATAATACTTAATTCTACTTCTCCATCGAGCACACCGTAAAGATTTTCAGCCGTATCCTCTTCACTGAAGATAACATCATTTTCTGCAAACTCCAAGAGTTCACAAGCTTGAGTGATTACTGTAAGCTTATCTTGGGCCACATTTGAAAAAATATCGAATTTTGCTAATTGAGCTTGATTCAACATAATCTCCTCCTTCGTGTTATATGGTCCCTGTTTTTGAGGCATTGCTAAAAAATTTTTGCTTCCGTAAAGTTTAAATTCTCAATGGTCATCGACCCGCTCTTGATTTCTTTTTATTTCTACGGCAAAGAATGTATAAAAATATA
>JAFGES010000059.1 GCA_016931455.1 Desulfobacterales bacterium
ACAGCAGCCCGAAAGCCATGTCTTGCGGGGTAAGATATAGCTGACAGGGGGACAGCCTATATGCAGAAGCTTCACAAAGCGTTTGATTCTGCGAGGAAACGGCTGGAGGCAAAACAACGTATAGTTTTGAGTGGATCGCGGCAGGTTATACATATTATTGGTTTCTTCCTTCTGGGAATAGCTATGCTAGAAAAAATGTAACCCGTCAAATGAAAGATGCCAATCTCTGAATTGGAAACTTGATAACATATTTTTTGCACAATAACATAGCGTATGTTACTGTGCAAAAACTACTTTAACATTAAAAGGAATGCCAGGATGAAAGATTTAATTAATCGGTTTAAAAGATATTTATTGGATACGATTGGCATCACTGTCACGCTGTCGAAACCGACAAATCCGGAAGCGCTTCCTTTTTTTTCTTCTAAAATGGTTCTTTAGCTCTTTCTATCATTTTCAAGAAACGTTGATACCATCTTTCCTACTTTTTTGTTGTTGACGTAAAGGAATATTATTTATTATATTTCAAACAAACTTACCATTCTCAAGCAACGAGGGATTAAGCCCGAAAAAAATTTCATTGTGTCTTTAATGAATTAAAATAAATTAAGAAGAAAATACTTTTAATGACAGGTAAAACTACAGATTCACTTCCATCAAGCACACTCCCAAGTTACAGGAATCCACCTGTTAATGAGGTGTTTTGTGGGTTGCGATTTGATCCTCCCGATAAACTTCGAATACCACATATTGGGTATCTTTGGAATAAATTTCGGGAAGATTATCCAATCATCCAACATGCCCCACCGATAGCATCAACTAAAGGTGAAATTTTGGTAGATCAGGCAATCGGTATGCCATTGCCGAGAGTATGGTTTATAAATAAGTCGGATGATCAGTTAGTGCAGTTTCAGGTGGACCGATTTTATTTCAATTGGCGACGTAGAAAAAATGATTATCCAAGATATAATCACGTTATCAAGAATTTTGAGAGTGTTCTGGATACTATTATAGAATTTTTTAACGAATTTGACTTGGGAGAGCTCAAGACGATCGAATACGAACTTAGCTATATCAACCATATCCCAAAGGGGCAAGGATGGGATACGCCGGATGACCTTCCAAAAATATTCTCGGATTTTGTTTGGACGCAAAAAAGGACGCGTTTTTTGTCAAATCCTGAAAAAATTGCTTGGCAGGCAGAATTTTCTTTGCCTGAAAAAAAAGGGCATTTAATTATTGATTTAAAACAAGCTACCCGAACTGAAGATAAAGTTCCTTTGCTTGTTCTCAAATTGAAAACCATAGGAATTGGAGAATCAGCGAATAAGGAAGCTGTTCGTAAATGGTTTGATTTGGCACGCGAATGGATAGTCAGAGGCTTTACCGATCTAACAACCCCTGAAATTCACAAAATTTGGGAGCGAGAAAAAAATGCCTGATCTGAATTTTCCAGACAATACAGTTCAAGAGGCCGCTATAATATATGGTAATAAATTTCTTAGAAACGATTTTCCAATAGGTGACTCAGGTTTCGGAGCTTGGCGTTCCCATCCAACACTATCTGCAAACAAATTCTGGATTACATCAGCTGTAGACCAAGAAGACAGAATGGTTCCCAATTGGGCTGAGAATGAAGACCCATTTACACAGACAAATTTACTTAATAAAGCAGATGATCAGGTACAAGAATTAATTTTCCAGATTAGAAAATCATTCTCTATTCATTTGGCCAATAGACTTCTTAACTTGTTTAATGATGCAAAAGAAGAGGATTCCGCCAGTCTTGGCATATCTGTCGGCTCACTTCGAAATTTCTATAATTTTCTTCAATTACACACTGACATAAAGAACCCCACTATTTCATTAACGCCCGACTATAACATCTATGCTTCATGGAGAGGCGAGCAGAAAAGATTATTTAGCGTTCATTTTTTGCCAAATGGTGATACCCGTTTTGTTGTTTTCAAACCTAATGATAGACATCCTGAACAACAAATTCGCCTTTCTGGTATAGCAACAGTTGATGTTCTCCTGGAAACGGTTACTCCAGGCGGTAGCATAAATTGGATCTTGGAATGAAAGGTGGGAAGGTACCTGATCAGAATCACGTCGCCCGATTCTGCCGGCCTATGCAAACCGCTGAAGGGCAACTTCAGGCCACTGCTTTCATGTTAAGAGAGGGAGAAGAAAGTCTATCTGTAAACTGGTTGGAATTTCTGAACTGCTCAAATAGAGAGAGTGAACTTACAAAAATTAGGAAAATCTATTCCGAAACATTTACTGTGGGAGCACGTTCGAGAATAGCTATCTTAAATGTCGGTGAAGTCCGTAAAAAAGTACTTACTGAAAGTCCAGACAATAGAAATATCGAAGTCCTCCATGATCCCCTAATAAATGATCCATCACACAGCGGAATATACAACTTGAAACAAGATGACGAACTGATTGCAGAGCTGATTCTTCAAACAGTTCTTGAAACTTATTCAGCTCGTAAGTAAAAGTGAAAAAAGGCTGATTTTATTAAAAAGTTGATTCATATTGGACTGATATCTTGAGAATGACACTATAATGCAGACTTTACTTTCGGATCATTTTTTCTGTCAGGTAATAAGACTTTAGAAGCAATCAACATTTAGGAGACTTTTGACCTTTACATTCAATCCCATACAAGGATTATAAAAGCATTCCGCCTACAGCTATATTGCTCCACTAAAAAATATAGGTGAGAGTGCAGCCATTGAACCTTCACCTGTCACAGAGGCTATCAATAGAAAAAGCATATAACCGTTTCAATCCAAGATTGCTTCATGGCAAAGAACAGTCTTATAGAGGAAGAAAAAAGCCGTTTATTGAGTCATTGAACAAAAATGTTGAACCGCCGCCTGGGTAGTCATTACAAATGATGTGCCTGATTTCTGATATCAACGATATAAATCACGGATGATCATCATGCTGAAATCTTATCTTAAGAACATATTTCAAATTGCAAATCAGGGCGATGCCAGGGAAGAGAGTTATTATTCAACCCTTGAGTTGATGCTGAAAGAAGCAGCCAAGGCTTTCGACAAACGAAAATTTCACATTACAACACTTCCTAAAACCACCGAGGCCGGCAATCCTGACTTTCGAATCTGGGACGGCAGACAGCATATCGTAGGATATATTGAAGCAAAAGCCCCCACTGTTGAAAACCTGGATTCAATAGAACATTCGGAACAGTTAAAGCGGTACAGAAACACCTTTCCTAACCTTATATTGACCAATTTTTTTGAGTTCAGGCTTTATAGAAACGGCATATTGGTCAATAAGGCATCAATAGCACGGCCTTTTATCGTGCATAAATTAAAATCGGTTCCACCAGTTGAAAAAGAACCTGATTTTCTGAAGCTCATTGAAGAGTTTTATTCATTCTCCCTGCCCAAAGTCTACAATGCAAAAAATCTGGCAATAGAGCTGGCCAAACGCACGAGCTTTTTAAAGGATGAAGTGATCGCCGAGGAACTAAAAGAGGAAGAAAAAAACGGCAACGGCTTTATCCATGGTTTTTATGAAGCATTCAGGCAGTTTCTAATAAGCGGTCTGTCAAAAGAGGACTTTGCCGATCTCTATTCCCAGACGATTACCTATGGTCTGTTTGCCGCCCGCATGCGGTCAAAAAACGGTTTCAACAGAAAACTGGCCTATGACAACATCCCCCGCACCATCGGAATATTAAGAGATGTCTTTAGATTTATTTCACTTGAAGACGTTCCCGCCCAAATGGAATGGATTATCGATGACATCGCCGAGGTCTTATTCGTGGCGGATGTAAACAAACTACTTCAGGACTATTTCAGAGAGGGCAAGGGGAAAGACCCGGTTATTCATTTTTACGAGACCTTTCTTGCCGAATATGACCAAAAGACCCGCGAAAAACGAGGCGTGTACTATACACCCGAACCGGTTGTCTCATATATCGTGCGTTCGCTTCACCATATCCTCGAGGATCGTTTCGGTAGAAGCGACGGCCTGGCTAATGACACCGTGACGGTTCTGGACCCGGCATCCGGTACTCTTACATTCCTGGCTGAAGCAGCGAAAGTAGCGGTAAATGAATTTACGTCCAAATATGGCGAAGGTGATAAGGCAGGTTTTATCAGGGAACACATCCTTAAAGACTTCTATGCCTTCGAGCTTATGATGGCCCCATATGCAGTAGGCCACTTGAAGATGTCTTTTCTTCTTGAAGAACTGGGCTGCCGTTTCGAAAGTGACGACCGGTTCAAGCTCTATCTGACCAATACCCTTGAAATGGAGGAGCTTGAGCAAACAACTCTGCCCGGGATGTTATCCCTTTCCGAAGAATCACATTTTGCAGGCAAAGTGAAGAAAGAACAGCCTATTCTGGCAATAATGGGCAACCCACCATATTCCGGCCATTCTGCAAATAAAGGGAAATGGATAGATCAATTGCTGAAAGAAGGTTACACACATAAAAACGGATTAAAAGATGGCGGATACTATCAAGTGGACGGAAAGCCGCTTGGAGAAAAAAATCCGAAATGGCTTCAGGATGACTATGTTAAATTTATCCGTTTCGCTCAGTGGAAAATAGATCAGGCGGGCGAAGGCATACTGGGATTTATTACAAACCACAGCTATCTTGACAATCCTACCTTCAGGGGAATGCGCCGCTCGCTGATGAGTAGTTTCGACGAAATCTATCTGCTCGATCTTCACGGCAACAGCCTGAAAAAGGAAAAATGCCCGGACGGGTCAAAGGATGAAAACGTATTCGATATACGTCAGGGTACGGCTATTGCACTGTTCATAAAGAAAAAGGACGGAAATAAAGACTCATTGATTTTTCATTCCGAGATATGGGGCCTGCGGGAGAAAAAGTACGACTGGCTTTTAAGTAATGATATTACGACAACAAAATGGCAGGAAATAACCCCGAAACCGGAATTTTATCTCTTCATTCCCAGGGATGAAAGCCTTCTGGATACGTATGAAAAATCGCCAAAGATAACGGATGTTTTCCCTGTAAACAGCGTGGGACTCTTTACCGCAAGGGACAAATTTGTTATTGATACAGATAAAGAAGACCTCAAGCGGCGCATCAGGATTTTTTGCGATGAAAAAATACCAGATGAGTTGATAAGCGAACCATATAAACTCAAAGATAAATCCGGTTGGAAACTAAAAACCGCGAGGGAAAAAGTAAGAAATGATAAGGACTGGAAAAATTTCTTTACTCAGGTTTTATACAGACCCTTTGATATTCAATGGATTTTTTATCACGACAACCTGATTGAACGTTCTCGTAAAAAAGCCATGCGGCATATGATGCGGGAGAATTTGGCGTTATGTGTTGGACGGGCAGGGCAGGTGATCGGTTCCGAAAGTCTGTGGAACATCGTTTTCTGTTCAAACTATATTGAGGATCTCAACTTATTCTACCGTGGGGGGAGTTCCAATTTCCCTCTTTACCTCTACCCCGACCACGATCAAAAAGACCTTTTCAGCGATCTGGAAGCGGCAAAAGGAAGAACGCCTAATATCAGCGAAAAGATATTTTCAGCTTTATCTGAAGCCTACAAAACAAAACCGATTCCCGAAGATATCTTCTACTACATATATGCTGTGCTTTATTCCAACACTTACCGTGAAAAATATGCAGAATTTCTGAAAACGGACTTTCCGAGAATTCCTTTTACAAAGGATGAACACCTTTTTAAAAAGCTGGCCGAACAGGGAAAGCACCTCGCAGACCTGCATCTTATGCAGTCACCCGATCTTGAAACCCCGCTGGTAAAGTTTCAGGGAGCGGATGACAAAAGGGTTGACAACATCAAATATGACCAAAAGAATAAGCGCGTTTATATCAATAAGGAACAGTATTTTGAGGGATTGGAAGAGAATGTCTGGCAATATAGGATCGGTGGGTATCAGGTCTGCGATAAATGGCTGAAGGACAGAAAAGGAAGGGTTCTGTCTCTTGATGACACTAAACATTACTGCAGGGTAGCAACTGCCATTGAGCATACGATTGGCATCCAGAAAAGTATTGATGAAATATATAATGAGGCGGAAAAGGAATATCTGCAGTTTTTTGGAAAGCCGTCCGATTAATGACCTCAACAAAATTGCTATTTAAGAGCAA
>JAFGES010000060.1 GCA_016931455.1 Desulfobacterales bacterium
ATAACTGATAACTGATAACTGATAACTGATAACTGATAACAAATCCCCAATAACAAATAACAACCCCTCCCATGCCCCAATACAAAACAACAAAACAAGATCTGATCCAGTCCCCCCAAAAATGGCTCATCACCGGCGTAGCCGGGTTCATCGGATCAAATCTTCTGGAAACTCTTTTAAAACTGAATCAAACGGTAGTCGGGTTGGATAATTTTTCAACCGGATACCGGCATAACCTCGAAGAGGTTCGTTCCATTGTTTCGCAGAATCAATGGGATAATTTTACCTTCATCGAAGGTGATATCAGGAATCTCGAAACCTGCCGTCAGGCATGCCAAGATACTGACTATGTCCTTCACCAGGCCGCTTTGGGTTCTGTCCCACGTTCTATAGATGATCCGATCAATACGAATGAAAATAATGTGACCGGCTTTTTGAACATGCTCTCGACTGCAAGAGATGCCGGCGTAAAGCGCTTTGTGTATGCCGCATCCAGTTCAACCTACGGGGATCATCCTGACCTTCCCAAAATGGAAGATAAAATCGGTAAACCTCTTTCTCCTTATGCCGTCACAAAATATGTCAACGAGCTTTACGCCGATGTATTCGCTCAGGTTTATGGTGTGCAAAGCATCGGCCTGAGGTATTTCAATGTGTTTGGGCGCCGTCAGGACCCGAATGGTGCCTATGCCGCCGTGATCCCATTGTGGTTTGCCGGAATGATAAATGGAGAAAAGGTCTTTATCAACGGAGATGGTAAAACCAGCCGGGATTTCTGCTATATCGACAACTGCGTTCAGGCCAATATACTTGCGGCCTATACGAAGAATCCGGAAGCTGTAAATCAGGTTTATAATGTGGCCTGCGGGGATCAGACAAGTTTGAATGAACTGTTTACAATTATTCGAAATCTGGTCGCAACTGAATATCCCGAAGCAAAAGTATTAAAACCGATTTATCGTGATTTCCGCAAGGGAGATGTTCGCTATTCTCTGGCTGATATAAAAAAGGCCCGAAGACTATTGGGTTATAATCCTGAGCATTCCGTCAGAAACGGGCTGGGTTTGACGGCATCGTGGTATATCAGAAAAAAGATAACAGCGCTCCCTATGTCACGCTCGGCGGGCGCGAGAATTTACTGAGTTATTGAGATATTTAAGGACGTCCCTCAATTTTCACGTATTAAAGAAACTCTTCATTTGCTCGGCGATAAAGACTCACTGGCTGCCTTGCTGGAATCTCATGCAGTCCGGGAAAAAGGTAAAAGACCTGAAGGAATAAGTCCTGAGGAAGCTTTTTAAGAAAATAATCCAAACAAGCATCAGTGTATACCCCCAACAATCAATATATAGCCAGTCCGGAAAAATTCTGCAAATCCTCGGGAAAAAAGAAATAAAACAAGTCGACATTTGTCAGTCGAGAACAGCCATCTGTAATCTGATATTGGGCTGTATAAGAGACAGGACACATTCAGCCGTCCCCCTCTGCACCATGGAATCCAAATAAACAAACCAATAGGTAGTTGTTTTTCCTGGTCATAAAAAAATCCGCGCTAATCCGCGGCAAAAAAAACCGTACTCAAGCAAAGCGGGTGAAAGGAAAAAAATGAAACGCGTAATATCAACCCTGCCCCCCCTCCCCATTTTTTTACGGCCGCTAAATTTTAAACAAAAGGATCTATACACGTTATGCACGAACGTCCCCTAAGTGTTGGAATCTGCTGGGGTATCAGCAAAAATGGTCGGTATCCGATGGCCTTAAAAAACCAACTTACGGCTACGTAGACAAACTGGGAACTTGAAGGTTCTAAAGATTGGCAATATTCTGGGTGTGGGCGGTGTGCTTGATCCTGAGTTTGCATACGCCCTTGCAAAAATTGAGGCTCTTTAATACAGCGAAATAAAATCAGCGGTTCTACCAACTTATACGATAAAGCGGAGTAGCAAATCAATTTTTTGAGGGGATTTAAAAAACGAGCTACGATTCAGTGCCGCAGCGACAACATGAAATGATCGAATTGTCAAAGAACAAAAGAAAAAGTATGCAAAAACCTAACTGGACACTACTGGCTCCCCAACCCAATTTTTTGGGCAGGATACAGGATTTTTTTAGTCAAACGTACAAGAGTAAAATCGTGCGGAATGTGGCTATAGTTGCTTCGGGCACTGCTGGGGCGCAGATCATTGGCATAATTTTTACGCCCATTATCACCCGTTTGTACGGGCCGGAAGCTTTCGGCCTACTGGGCATTTTCATAGCAATTACTGCAATTGTCACTCCTATAGCCGCCCTTACATATCCCATTGCCATAGTCCTGCCCAAGA
This sequence comes from Desulfobacterales bacterium, assembly GCA_016931455.1. Lineage (GTDB taxonomy): Bacteria > Desulfobacterota > Desulfobacteria > Desulfobacterales > JAHDSC01 > JAFGES01. The sequence goes on from JAFGES010000060.1 coordinate 2,325, forward strand.
AAGACAGCGATGCCAAAGGTATTGCCCGGCTTTCAATTTACATCGCCCTTGGCATTGCGGCGCTGGTATCTGTAGTGCTCGCGGTAGCTGGTGGGCGGTTAGTCGAACTTTTTGATATACAGGAAATAAGCTCATTTATTCTGCTAATTCCATTGGTCATTGTTTTTGCAGCTTGTTTCCAGATAAACCAGCAGTGGCTGATTCGTAAGGAACAGTTTAATATCACAGCGCGGGTAGCAGTGTTTAAAACGCTTCTAATCAACAGTGCCAATATGAGCATAGGGTTGTTCAAGCCCTTTGCCGCAGTACTTATTGTGATTTACACATTAGGCTATGCCATCCATGCGGGCATGTTGTTTCTGGGCATAAAAAAAAATAGAGTGGCTGATTCACAAAAGAAAGAAAACGAAATCAAACCATCTCCTTTGGTTTTAGCAAAAAAACATTATGATTTTCTATTTTATCGGGCTCCACAAACACTATTAAACGCTTTCTCCCAGAGTATCCCTGTTCTGCTACTGGCTGGCTTTTGGGACCCGGCTGCCGTCGGATTCTATGCTATCGGAAGCAAAATATTAACCCTACCTACTTCCCTCGTAAGCAAATCTGTAGGTAGCGTATTATACCCAAAATTCGCAGAAGCAAAAAAGAGAGGGGATAATCTCAAATCATTGATAACTAAATCATGTTTATGGTTGCTCGCCATCGGTATTGTACCTTATGGTTTAGTTATAGTTTTTGGTCCATGGCTTTTTGGATTTGTTTTTGGTGATGAATGGTATAGAGCTGGCGAATACGCAAGATGGTTGTCTTTATCGTCATTATCTGCTTTTTCGACTAGGCCTTGTATTGAAGCAATACCTGTAATTAAGATTCAAGGTTTTTTTCTATTAATAGAAATATTGACAACAACATTTACAGTATTATCTTTCGCAATTGGCCACTATTTACTAAAAAATGATATAGGAGGCATCGCATTGTTTTCGATAACATTTTCTTGTAGATATATATTGATTTATGTTTGCGTATTTTATAAATTAAGAAGCTGATGATGTCACTCCAGCCCTTTCAAGGTAGTTCTAATGAATAAAAAATATTGGGGGTGACCAGGTTTACCGGTAAGCAAAAGTTCATTGCATATTTTAAAAAGAATTTTTCCATATCGCCTCCCTCCATCAGTTAGTAGCGTCATGTCTTCCGTTTGAACGACAAGTTCTGTCAGCATCTCGATTGCTTTTTCAAAATTAGTTCGGGTAGATTGTCGTACATTTTTTAGTTGCCTGTGCTCAAAATTTCTTTATTTATTTTAAGCCATATGCGGTACCTATTCAACTGAACCAAGTGCATAGCGAATGGACAGCCATCTTTGTTGGTACCCAATATTTTCATGGGACATTGGAGTCTGCAAATCTCAGTATTCGTGACTGATTTCTGATTCAGAACTTTGCGTCTTTCAACGCATGGACTGTGAGGTAAAAAAAGTCACACGAGTTCTTTTGAGAGAGTAAACGGGTTTCAATACCACGCAAATTGGCTTCTAAACCTTTTAATAGCGGCTTCATGGGGGGGCAATAGACATGGTCCTCCAAATTCTTTATAACCAGAACTCGTTGAATTGAGCAAATAAATGAAATATTTTATTAAATCAAATTTTCCCCCTATTTATCACTTTGTAATCTATATTCGTTATCTTATAAACCGTTATTTTGTAAAAAGACGTATTTCTTCATATGCGATCTGCAAAATAGATCAATTTGGTAACAAAAATTTAAAACTCGACCCAGTGGACAGTGGCATTTGTTTTTTTGGATACTATAACCTTACCCCCTCAAACAGCAATAACGATGTTCTTTTTTTAAAAGTACAACAGGAAAACATAAGGGGGAGTTTCCTGGAACCCGCCTCTATTATGTTGCGTAAAAGATCTGGTCAAGTGGCTAAGCTTGGGCAAACCAGAACATGGAACTGGCAGCAGGGATGCATGCTGCAGTGGTATCCGGGCAAGGATAATCACATACTTTTTAACGATTATGATCAAGAACAAGATAAGTACATTTCTAAAGTCATTAACAGATCAGGACAATTAAAAAAAACTTACCCCATTCCGGTAAATAGTGTTAGCAGATGCGGAAAATTTGCTTTGAGCCTTAATTATGATCGGCTGGCCAGGATGCGGCCTGATTATGGGTACTTCAATAAGAAGAATAATGATTTGCCTGTAGACGATCATGAGGATGGAATATGGTATCTGGATCTATCATCCAGACAAACAAAGCTCCTTATTACCCTTGAACAACTGAAATCATTATCCTACTCGACTACAATGGAGAACGCCACTCATAAGGTAAATCACATTGACATTAATCCCGGTGGTACCCGGTTTATGTTTTTGCATAGATGGATAGGACCCCAGGGCAGGTTTATGAGGCTAATTACGGCCAATCAGGACGGATCAGGTCTGTTCATCCTGAATGGCGATATCATGACGTCTCATTGCTGCTGGTTAAGTGATAAAGAAATATTATCCTTTTGTGAATATAATGGAAAAAGAGGTTATTTTAAATTTGAAGATCAAACAAAAAAAGCAATCTTGATTTCTGAAAAATTTCCGATTGTCGATGGTCACCCTTCGATATCTCCTGACAGCAAATGGATAATCACAGATACATATCCTGATAAAGCAAGATTTTCTTCATTGTATTTGTACAATTTTCAAGACGATATTATTTTAGAGTTAGGCCGATTTTTTCAACCACTCCAATATAAAGGCGAAAAAAGAACTGATCTCCACCCTAAGTGGTCGAATTTTAGTGAAAAAATTTATTTCGAATCTTCTCATACGGGCAAAAGAACCTTTTATGAATTTAAATTAAACGAAATGCTATGAAAATTTTTTTATTGTCACTATTGTACAACAGAAAATAAAACGCGACACCAGCTGAAAATGAAAAAGAACCCAATAATGGCTTGGTCCGACCCCGTATACAGACCTCAGAATTTATACCTGAATATGCTGAAATAAAATTTCCCTAAACTTGCAGTAATGCATAGCAAATATACAATTCTAACCCACGTATTTTGCTGGCAAAATCCAAACGTAGATTTATGATTGCGGTGGATGACCGGTTGCCAATGTCAGGCATTCGATATGTTCCGGGATTTAATTATCTGTTTAATTATCTCGATTATGCTGATGCATTTCGAAAACGTAAAGACTACAGAGATATTTTGAATAGAGCTTTTCAATACCTTGCGAGCGAACAGGTGACACCTTGGATAGATCTTCAAAAATTAAAAACTGAACATATGAGTTATAAAGCAAACCATGAAAATGCTTTTTTAGTTTTGATTGGATTAGCCCTAAATCTTGAAAAAGAAAATGAAAAATGAAAAATAAAGATTGTATGTATTTACCAAATAAAATTACATACATTGCTGGAAGTGCTTATCCTTCGAATGCAGCTAATAGTGTACAAGTCGTGCGTCAATCCAATGGAATGGCGCTGGCAGGAATGGAGGTACTCGTATTAGCCCAGCATAATCGTCAGCGCGGATTAGATCTCGACCGTATCGTTTCGGACTTCGGTGTAAGGCAAGGTGTCTGTTTGAGATTAATGCCTTCCGCGAGGTGGTTGCCACGCATCTGCGTATCTCTCATTTACCCTTTATGGGTGGGATTGAGAACTCCTGCTACGACCACATTGGTATACGGTAGGCATGTTCTCGGCCTTTTTTTTGCGAGTCTAATACGACGTCCCAGAACCTTGATTTTCGAGTGTCATGGTCTACCTAACCGCCTAGAGTCCTTCTTTCTGCGGTTGCTTTGCAGGTTTGGTCGATTGAGTCGTGTCGTAGCTATTTCCGACGCATTGAAGAAAATTCTCATCGACCACTATAAATATTTTGCAGACGTCGAGATAATTGTTGCACATGATGCATGTGATCCCGCGCCAAGCATTGAGGCAGGGGTTATGCCGCTTTCTTTGGGTTACGTTGGCAGCTTATTAAATGGTCGAGGGCTGGATTTGATTGTACGCTTGGCTGAACGACTCCCGAAAATCCCTTTCCATATCATAGGAGGGGATGAGACCGAGTTAGCACAATGCGCTGGATTGGCAATTCCCTCGAACGTGGTGTGCCACGGGCGGGTCGCCCCTGCACGACTTGGTGATTTTTACAGACTCTTCTCGGTCGCACTCGCACCTTATGCACGCACGGTTAGGGTGCCGCATGGCGCCGATACGGCATCGTTTATGTCCCCCATGAAAATTTTTGAATACATGGGCTGGGGCAAGACCATCGTGGCAAGCGACTTGCCCGTCCTCCGCGAAGTTTTAGAGGCTGGGGTTAATGCTCTGTTGGTAGCGCCAGAGGATGTTGATGCATGGGAAATGGCAATCGTCAGTTTGGAGGACTCAGATTTTCGTAAAAAATTGGGACGATGTGCACGTGATATGGCGTTGCATATGCACACTTGGTCAGCGCGTGCGCAACGCATACTAAGTCCTTTTATCCGGGGAGCCTAAGTCGAATGGGTATTTCGGCGAGTAATACATCAAACGATTCATAGATAAGGATCAAAAAAGGATTGCCCTCGGTGCGAAATCCTAAAGCTCCTTCCGAGATAGCAGCAATAAGCAAAACGGGTGATGAAAAGAATTCTTCATAATCTCTGCTGAAGGACTAAATGATAGTACTTTATCGTAAGGATAACAATGTTACGAGTAAGATTAAACACTACAATACTATTTTTAATATTTATTCTCTGTTCTTTAGTGATGCTCTATATTCGTCAATCTATTGGTTATAAGACTCCTGATGAACTCAATTTTTATTTCAACAATTATATTTCATGCATGTCTAATATTGGTTTTGGTTTTATAAGTACAAATGATGCTCTATCATTAAAATATTATATTAGCTCGTTAATATTTCAATTTTTTATCCAGTTTGGGGAAATATATCTATATCTATTTAATATTTTTGTTGTATCGATAACTTTTTATATATCATACAATGCATTTGTTATTAAATATAAGATCATACATTGGGCTATCTGGTCGTCATTATTTTTTTTACCTAATATTTTGTTTTTTACAAATTCATTATTGCGCGATGTTTATATTTTTGTTTTGGTTGTTTTATTTTTAATAGTGTATAAAAATAATGAATCGCTAAGTCTAAAATTGTTAATTATTCTGGTGTTGATTTTTTTATTACGCCCAGAATTGGCAGTAATAATATGCATTTCATATTTTATAACAAGTTTAAATAAAAATTCACATAAAAATATCGCTGTTGCTGGTTTTCTTTTTCTATCATTTTTATTTATGCTTTTTTTATATATGAAAACAGACTATTATCAAAATAAAATTTTTAAAAATATACTATTAAATAACAATATAGGTGTTTGGGGTTTTGACCCCGAAAATATTAACTTACCATTATTATTATTATCAAATGCTGCTTTGTTCTTTTTTCCAATAACTAATAATTTTTTCTTAACTTCAAGGTTTGGCAATCTACTACTCATTACAGCATTTATTAATTTTTATTTTATATTTATCATATTTTTTCGCTATGGTTTTTCATATAACACCACTGATAAAACTAAGAATTTTATTGCTTTATGTCTAGTTTTATCAATTCCCATATTTGCTAATGAAACAGATTCATTATCTGCAGCAAGACATGTTATATACTACCTTCCTTTTTTGTTTATGTATTTTGGTTTATGCAAGTTTCGATTGAGTAAAAAGAGGGGTACTACTGGGGGCTCGGATCGCTTTTTGAGCCTGAGCGAAAGTCGCGCTTCAAGCTTCAATTCTGGAGCTCTGCAAAAACGGTGTTCAGGTCTTCATCCAATGTCATAAAGTTAACGGTAAGGTTTAAGATTCATATAATGCTCACGCTTGTTGAGTTTATGCTTCCGTTTGAATTTTCGGCTTAGTCGAATTGGTTCGGTATCACTCCTGAAAAGGGCATGAATTTCTTGGATTTCTGAAAGCAGCGTCCATGCCAATTTTACTTTGTTTTTCAAGTTTTTCTGACACTTTTTCTTCTTTCATATGTGGGAAGATGAGCCAAAATTGGCCATGAATATAACATAATGCATTTAATTTAATAGCTTTTATTGTAGTTTCTGCTTAACTTTATAACATTGAATATATATTGAAAAATCCAATTAACATAACCGAGCATCGGATTTTATAGAGTAAAGAATCTTTAAAATGAAAATATTAGTGAATGCGGCAACGGCTATAGTTGGTGGGGGGGTACAGGTCGCTACCAGTTTTATAGCCGACGTTTTAAAAAATCCCCATGGCCATGAGTTTTACTTCGCTGTTTCTGAACTTATCGCTATTAATTTAAAAGCTATTGTTGGAAGAGTTCCAGAAAACATGGAGGTGATAAACATTAGCCCTGCCCGTATGTGGAAAGGGAAAATATCTCGTAAAAGATTGTTGCGCATTGAAAGTGATTTTGTACCTGATGTAGTTTATTCCATCGCCTCTCCATCATATGTTAAGTTTAGAAGAAGTTTGGAGGTTGCTAGATTTACTGACCCTTGGGTAACACATCCAAACAAGTTAGCGACATCTCAATTGTCAAATTATAGAAAGCTATATGCGAAGCTTTTAGCATACTATAAGGTTTGGGCATTGCGAAATGTCAAGTTTTTCAATACTCAAACGACGACGGCATCTATCGGTTTGGCTCGTAGATTAAAGCTCAATTCTGATAAAATCAGCGTAATACCCAATTGTCACAACCAATTGTTTCATAATACGGAAATTTTTAATAACAGAGTAAAAAGTAAAATCGTGGTTTTTGTATTAGGCTTTCCTTATCCACATAAAAATTTGCTTATTGTTCCACAGGTGGCTGAAGTGCTTTTGAAGCTCGCCAAGGATTTTCAATTTATCATGACCATGCCGGAAAATTCTCCAGAGACAAGTAAAATTTTTGAAAAAGCAAAAGAACTCAATGTGGATAGGTTTATAAAAAATATTGGGCGTTTGACATTGGATGAATGCAAAAATGAATATTTGAAATGCAGCGTTGTTTTTTTGCCGACACTGTTAGAAACATTTTCGGTGACCTATCTTGAAGCAATGGCTATGAAACGTCCTATTGTAACCACCGATCTTGATTTTGCACATGATGTTTGTAAAGAAGCCGCAGAGTATTTTGAACCACTTAATGCAGTTTCAGCAGCTAATGCCATTTTAAAAGTTACAAATGATATGGATCACTATCAAGATTTGGTGCGAAAAGGCGCTGAAAGGTTAAAACAATTTCCAAGTCCTGAAGAAAAATTTCGGGCGCACCTCACTTGGCTTGAAAAGATTGTTGATGTATAAAAATGTAAATTATACCAGTGAGGTCCGGTAATATTCAAAGGTCTCAAATTGTAGTTGGCTTAGGAGATTGAATAGTGGTAAAAAACATTGAAAATTCCATTAAGATTGCATTTGTTGGAGATGTGTTTTTGGGAGATCAGCCTGGTAAAATAGGAACTGATCTTTTTGAGCTTTTGTCCCAATGCGATCATGTTATTGCCAATTTAGAAACGCCTCTTTGCATGCCTTCCCCAATTGATTTTTCCAAGATACTACTGCGAAGCGAACCGGGAACGGAAAATGTGTTGCGCGAGTGGGGCATAACGGCAGTTACGCTTGCCAATAACCATATTTTTGATCACGGTGAGAATGGATTTAAAGCTACCCGTGCGGCTCTGAATACACTGCAAATCCCGTTTGCAGGTGCAGGAATGAATCGATCAGAGGCAGCTTGCCCTCTAACTTTTGAGATCGGAGCATTTCGTATAGCGATCATCGCTTGTACGGAACCCGGTACACAAGCCCAAATCGCTACGTCCAATACACCCGGCTGTCATCATTTGACTTTTCCTGATATTGCAGCACAGATTCAGTCTATCAAACAGGAAGGTCATATAGTCATAGTTGTCCCTCATTGGGGATACTGTGACTATGAATATCCCTCTCAAGAAGTGGTTGAAAATGGGGAGAAACTTTTGGCTGCTGGTGCTGATCTTGTCATAGGTCACCATAGCCATGTGGTGCAGGGCATGAACCAGCGAAGCAGTGGTCAAGTTATTGCTTACAGCTTGGGTAATTTCTATTTCGGCGATTATAATTTTCGAGGCCGTAAAGTATCGACTAATGGTGAGAGTAATAGGGGGTTATGTCTTATTGTGGAATTTTCTGCTAACACATTGCCTGAAGTCCAAAAGATTTACACCTGTCAAAAAGCCAATCAAATAGACTTGGATGCTAATATCGACAAAAGAGAAAATGAATTTCAGCAACGATGTGTTCCGCTATATGATTTGTCAAACTACCCAACCTACTGGCCAAAGGTTGTCCGAAAAAGACTTTATCGACGTTTGACCCATTGGCTGAATCCATTCAATTGGCATGAAATGAAATGGGCTACGATTAATGCCCTATGGATCATGATAAAACAGCAGCTATTGCGGTAAATTATTGGCTGAATATATATAGAGCAGAAAGGCAGGTTCAAAGTAGTTGACACTTTAAGCCTGATTAAGCAGTGCTTTTATAGCAGATTTGAGATAAAAGTCTCATGTTCTCGGAGGTAAGCATGGTTGAAGATTATCTAAGAAATATTAGAAAATATTATTATAATATGCCTCAAAAGAGTAAATATGTCATTGGGTCTATTTATGCAAGATTGCCTAATACGTTGAAGTTAGGCCGGTCTTACATCAAATTTCAAAAATTACTTTGTGAATCAAGAAATTGGACAAAACAGCAAATAGCTGATTACCAGCTAAGAAATCTAAAAAAGACATTGAATGCCGCCTATAATTATGTCCCATATTATAAGAAAAAATTCAATGAATATGGTGTGAATCCTGATAAGTTGAAATCTATTGATGATATTAAATATTTCCCCACCTTAACAAAAAAAGACATAAAAAATAATTATAACGATCTGATATCTAATAATATACCTAAGAGTAGACATTTAGTGACTACTACTGGGGGAAGTACTTCTGAGCCAATTCGTTTTCTTCAGGAAAAAGGGGTAACAAGAAGTAAAGAAAGAGCTTTCATATTTGATGGCTGGTCGCGCGTTGGTTATTCTCCGAGAGCGAAAGCCGTTCAATTGAAAGGTCGTTCGGTAGGTAACCCCGATAAAAAAATATTTTGGGAATACGAACCAATCCAGAACTTTCTCGAGATGGATAGCAATTATCTAACTGAAGAAAATATTCCTCTTTATTTAGATGCCATCAAAAAATTTTATCCTAAATTTATTATTGGCTATCCATCTTCAATTTATTTAATTGCAAAATATATCAGGGCTCTAAAAGATGAATTTATACCTATCCAGGCTGTTTTTCTTGCATCAGAGAATGTTTATCCATGGCAAAGGCAGCTTTTTCAGGAAGTTTTTGGATGCAGGATCTTCAGCCACTACGGTCATTCTGAAATGGTTTTATTGGGAATGGAATGTGAAGATACGCATGACCTTCATTTTTTTCCTGAATATGGTTTTCTGGAAGTTTTAGATTCGAGAATGAATCCTGTTACAGATGTTGGTAAATATGGAGAGTTGGTAGGTACAAGCTTCCATAATTACGTTATGCCGTTGATTCGTTATAAAACCCAGGACTTAGGAATTATAGGTGGTAGGGACTGCCCTTGTGGCAGAAAATATCCAATAATTAAAGATGTTGAAGGCCGTTTACAAGAGTTTATTGTAACGGCAGATAACAGGCTGATTTCTGTTTGTGTTATGGGCGCTGCACATTTTGATGTTTTGGATTATGTGTATGAAACACAGTATTATCAAGATACCCCAGGCAAGCTTATTTTTAACGTAGTACCGAAATCTGGATTTAATGCAGAACATAAGATTTTGATATCTAAAAGTATAAAAGAAAAAGTAGGATCTGATATTGATGTAGAAGTTAAAGAAGTAGAAAACATAGTTCGAACCAAAAGCGGAAAGCATCTTATGATTGATCAGAAAATATCTTTAAATATACTAGAAGGTTCTCAAAATCTTGTGTTAAAAGAAAATTCATGAAATTTTATATCGGTTTAAATTATGGTAAATTGAATTACTAATTTTTTAAGATTAGACAGGATTTGCCATCTATTCAGGAAAATGATTAATGCAACAGATCATTCAGAACCTTCGAAACGGTGAGACCCGCATTTTAGCAATGCCTATGCCTGAATGTGGCCGAACCATGGTGTTAATAAAGACTCACTGTACGCTCATCTCCGCTGGCACCGAACGTATGCTGGTAGAGTTTTCCAAAGGTGGGCTGATCGCCAAAGCCAAGGCTCAGCCTGAAAAAGTCAAACAGGTTTTGGATAAAATCAAAACCGATGGTTTGATGCCAACTCTTGAAACGGTTTTCAAGCGATTGGACGAGCCAATGCCGTTGGGGTACTGCAATGTCGGTGAAGTGATAGAAGTCGGCGCTAGAGTCAGCGACTTTAAGATTGGGGATCGGGTGGCCAGCAATGGGCCGCATGCCGAGATTGTCTGTGTGTCAAAAAATTTATGTGCCAAAGTTCCTGCAACCGTGAGTGACGAACAAGCAGCTTTTACAGTTCTGGGAAGCATTGGCCTGCAGGGCGTTCGTCTTGCTCAACCTGCCCTGGGAGAAAAGTTTGTTGTCGTGGGAGCCGGCTTGGTTGGTCTGGTGGTTGTTCAATTGCTGCGAGCCAGTGGATGCGAAGTGCTGGCGATTGACGTTAACGAGCAGCGTCTTGAAATGGCAAAAAGCTATGGTGCGAAAGCTTGTAATTCCGGTTCCGGTGATCCGGTAGCAGTTGCCGGCCCCTGGACTCAAGGGATGGGCGTGGATGGCGTCATTATCACTGCCAGCGCCAAAACCGATGAAATTGTTCATCAAGCAGCTGAAATGTGCCGTAAGCGCGGACGCATTATCCTGATAGGTGTAGTCGGTCTGAACCTAAGACGGAGTGATTTTTACGAGAAAGAATTGACCTTTCAGGTTTCCTGCTCATATGGTCCGGGGAGATATGATGATGCCTATGAACAGAAGGGCCAGGATTATCCCATCGGCTTTGTCCGCTGGACCGAGCAGCGCAACTTTCAGGCTGTACTGGGTGCTATGGCAGGCGGGCAGTTAAATGTTTCAAGCCTGATTACCGATCGCTTTCCTTTAGTTGAGGCAGCAGCAGCTTACGAGAAAATCTCAAACGATCCATCTGCGTTAGGAATAATTTTAGAATATCCGGAGTCTGTTGATAAAACTCGAACAATATCATATGTCCCTAATAAATCAAAACCTGCAGGCAAATGCGTAGCAGCTATGATCGGTGCGGGTAATTTCGCCAAAATGACCATGGGACCGGCACTGGCAAAGACCAACACACGGCTAAAATATGTTTCCGCCCGTACAAATGCTGCCGGTGCTTCCCATCTTGCAAAAAAATACGAGTTTGAAAAAGCCACAACCGACCTGGATCAAATCTGGAAAGATCCCGAGGTCAACACCGTGTTTATCACCACCAGCCATAATGCTCACGCAGGCCTCGTATGCGCGTCCCTTGAAGCCGGTAAACACACTTTTGTGGAAAAACCCCTTTGTCTAACCCCAGAGGAATTAAAAAAGATTATTTTGACTTACAGATCCCTGATAACGGATAACGGATCACAGATAACTAAAAAAACAACTCCATTACTGATGGTCGGTTTCAATCGTCGCTTCAGCCCCCATGTGAGGAAGATCAAAGAGCTTCTTTCAAGTCGCGGGGAACCTTTGGCAATGCATTTTGCCTGCAACGCAGGGATTATTCCGCCGAATGTATGGGTACATGATCCTGAAGTCGGCGGGGGACGGATTGTTGGCGAAGCCTGCCATTTTATCGATTTATTATCGTATATTGCAGGTAGTCGAATCGTATCGGTCTCAGCTGCTCAAATGGGAAAAGGAGTGGCAATCCAAGAAGATAAAATGGCTATTGTGCTTTCCTTTAAGGATGGTTCTATCGGCACGGTGAATTATTTTGGAAACGGCTCCAAAAGCTACCCAAAGGAGACTCTGGAGGTCTATTCCGAAGGCCGAATCCTGCGGTTGGATAACTTCCGGAAATTGGAGGGGTTTGGGTTCAAGGGATTTCGTAAGTTCAAAACGCGAGCCATGGACAAGGGACATCATGCAGAATTTCAATCCTTTGTTGACCGGGTCGCAGAAGGTGGTCAGCCGCTTATTTCAATGGATGAAATGATCAATGTAACTCTCGCCGGTTTTGCTGCCGTCACATCTGCCTGTGAGTCAAGAATGATTAACCTCTCAAAGGAATATGAAGGCCTAATATCTGCCGACTAATACACAAAAACCCCAAATTAAGCCTTTTTCTTTTGATGAAAAATCTTCAATAAGCTTACTGTCATGCCAAAATTACTCACTATTTCAGCAGCCGGTTTTGCTGTATCTCTGGTCTGCTGCGGAACTCTGATTCCGATCGCCTATCGGTTTCAATTATTGGATCGCCCTAATGAGCGTTCAAGCCATACCAAGGTAACGCCGCGCGTAGGAGGGCTTGGCTTACTTGCTGGGGCACTGGTGTTTTTGTATAGCCCTTTATCTTCCGGCCAAATGCCATCAGCATTATTTTGGGCATTGAGCTGTGCAGGGGCTTTGTTGGTAATTGGTTTGCTGGATGATAAACTGGATTTATCACAGGCGTTACGGTTTGTTATCCATTTCGGGGTAACGATCGTACTGGTATGGAAGCTCAGGATTGCTCCGGAAAACTGGGGTTTGCCTTGGGAAACCTGGATGATGCCGCGATGGTTCACGGGTGGTTTTACAGTGTTGTACATCATGGCGTTCATTAATTTTTTTAATTTTATGGATGGTATTAATGGCATTGCCGGTGCCCAGACCCTGTTTGGGGCTTTAGGGATGGCTGTGTTGCTTGGCATGGGTGGGCTTTTCGATGGCTTAGCAGTTTCACTTTGTATGGCGCTGGCCGGTGCAGCCCTGGGTTTCCTTTTTTGGAATTACCCTAGGGCCAGGACATTTATGGGCGATTGCGGTTCAACCGTGCTGGGATTTGTCTTGGCATCGATGAGCTGTTATGGAGCATCGCGGACGGATGTGCCATTTGTAGCGTTTATGCTGCCGCTTTGGCCGTTTTTTTACGATGCCACGTTTACGGTCCTCAAACGCGCTATTCGGGGTGAGAAAATATGGGAGGCTCATCGGGAGCATCATTATCAGTTATTGATCCGTAGCGGCTGGAGTCATACCGTTGTTACGGCCCTGTATGCGTTGCAGTTTATTACTTGTTCGATATTGGGTTTCTGGTATGCACAAACGGGTTCTGAAATTTTACGACTATTCCAGTTATCGATTCTTCTGAGTATATATGCAGGATATTCTTTATTGGTACATAAAAAAATTGCCAAGAACCAAGGGGACCTGGAAAAAATATACCCTGACAGATGCCGGCAGATTTCTATAGGGATAAATAGTTGAAATCCTGGCGAAGAAAATGATATGCAGGCTATTGATGTTGATTTTGAAAGTTGGTCAAAAATAAAAATGTGGAAGGGATCCATTGGTTTTTATTACAAAACACAATCTAAGCAGAAAAGAGTTTTTTGTAAAATTTATTCAGACCGCTCAACATCTTAACCTCCAGCAAATTGTTTACAGATCATATTACGTAATCCGCAAAAAAATATGGGGAATGCAAAAAAAGAAGGCCTTGTTTCCCAATTACAGTATTGCAGAAATAAAACCCCTTTTTTCTCGCATTCCTTATAAAGATGAGCCTGAATTAGCCCATAAGATCATTAGAGGAGAGAAAATATCTCAAAAAAAATTTTCTTTTTTAAATATCGAAAAAATATATTCCAGAAAAATCCACTGGAATGATCCCAATGTCAGTCAGTTGTGGCGTTATAATCTTCACTATTTTAATTATGTATTGGAGTTAATCATTTGGGGCAAATGCACGGGAAACGATGATAATGCCTGGAAAGCATTTGTATCTATTGCCAATTCCTGGATAGACGAAAATATGGTGATAACAGGCGACGGGTGGCACCCGTACACGATTTCTTTGAGAATTGTAAATTGGATTCATGCATTAACGCATTGGAAAACATATCTTTCAACTGATCCAAATTTTAGTGACAGAATTTACCGCAGTCTGTATGGGCAAGTAAAAATATTAGCGTCTTATCTGGAAAAGGATGTCCGCGGCAATCATCTGCTCAAAAATGTTAAAGCCTTGATATGGGCCGGGAAGGTATTCAATGGAAAAGAGCCGGAAAGGTGGTTTCTAACCGGTCTAAACATATTGCACAGAGAATTAGCTGAACAAATTTTTCAAGATGGAGGTCATTTTGAAAGATCGCCCGGATATCATTTGGATGTTTTAAGAGATATATTGGAAATCTCAATCTGGCTCAAACGAAACAACAATAGAAACGTGCCCCCATGGTTGGAAAAAAAATTGAAAAGTATGCTGGATTTTTTATGTGGAATACTTCCACCGAGCAACGTCCTACCTATGTTAAAAGATACAAGTTTAGATGGTTTCGCGGATCCGGAAGATATTTTAACTGCGGGTGCGTTATATTTCAATTCGAATGATTATTTGACGAGCAAGCGTTTGGGCCTTTATCCCTCCATGTTATTTGGAGAAAGCCGTCTAAATCGATACGATTATTCTGAAAACCACCCCAGTAAAAAAAAATCTCGGTATTTCGGAGATAGCGGGTTTTGTGTTTTCAGGGATGATAGTCAAAAAGATTTTCTGATTTTGGACGCCGGTTCTCCCTGCCCGGACTATCTGCCGGCACACGCCCATGCGGATATGTTATCTTATGAGCTAACGGCCAATGGTCACCAAATAATCGTTGATTCGGGTGTTTACGAATACACGGCCGGCAAGTGGCGAGACTATTTTCGTTCTACAAGAGCCCATAACACGGTTGAAATTGATGGCCAAAATCAGTCGGATGTATGGTCAAGCTTTCGGGTTGGCAATAGGGCCGAAATTGGACCTGTTTCATGGAATGAATCAGATAAGTATATTTTTTTCCGGGCAGAACATGATGGATATACGAGGCGCCCGTCGCGATCGATTCATTGCCGCACGGTTGTTTGGGTTAAGGGAAAATTCTGGATTATTCTTGATGAAATTTTCGGCAAACGTCCGGTCTCTGCCATAAATTATATTCATTTTGCACCGGAGGTGTCTTTGTGCTTTGATGAAAAAAATAATTGGCGCATACATGCGGGGGAAAACCCGTTATGGTTATCAGCTTTTGGATACCAAAACAGTAAAATTACCAAGGGCAGCAAACAACCTTCATATCAAGGGTGGTGTTCAACAAAATTCGGCAAATTAACACCAAACAACGTGTTATCTCTTCATACCAAAGCTTGTCCCTACTTTTGTTTTGGCTATGGAATTTCAAAAAAACACCCTTTAACAATTCATTTTGAAAAAGGGGGGTATGAGAAGTCGAATATTGTGGTTCATTGCCATCAAGAAACATATCGTATTGATATAAAAGCGAAAGAAATATCGAAATTATGAAAATATCTTGGTTCTCACATTATTTCATTCCTGAAATAGGCGCGCCTTCCTCCAGACTCTATGATCTTTCCAAATCCTGGATTAAGCAAGATAACGAGGTTCATGTCAGCACTTGTTTTCCCAACCATCCCAAGGGAAAGCTGTATCCCGGTTATCACTTATGTCGTTATCTGCGTGAAACAATAAACGGTATTCATGTCCACCGCCATTGGACATACATTACGCCGAATAAGGGTATCATAAAAAAAACGATGGGACATTTATCGTTTCTTTTGTCTTCGGCTATATGGAATAAAAAATTTTACCAGGACGCAGATGTTATCATCGGTACATCACCCACCCCTTTTGCAGCTATGAGCGCTTCAATAGCCGCAAAACATTTTGGAAAACCTTTTGTGATGGAGGTTAGGGATTTATGGCCGGCAATTTTTGTGGAGCTTGGTGTGCTGAAAAATCCTTTGTTAATTAAGATGTTGGAACGGTTTGAAAACTATTTATACCAACAGGCAAGCCGAATCATTACCGTAACTGATTCTTTTAGAGAGTCCATCATATCAAAAGGGATATCCCCTTCAAAAGTTACAACGATAACCAATGGCGCGGATACTGATTACTGGCAAAAAAATAAAGTAACAGCGGCGGAAGAATTTAAACGTCAGTTAGGGTTGGAAGGGAAATTTATCGTTCTTTACATTGGTGCACACGGCATCTCCCATGCTTTGTCTAAAATATTAGCAAGTGCATCCCTGCTGAAAAAAGAACGAAACATTCATTTTCTATTTGTTGGAGACGGTGCTGAAAAAGAAATGCTTTTAACAAAGGCTAAAGAAGAAAACATTCAAAATGTAACCTTTCTTGAACCCACAAATAAAGAAGGTGTCAGAAAATTTTATGCAATAGCAGATGTCTGTCTTGTTCCTCTTCGCGACATCCCCCTTTTTGAGACATTTATCCCATCAAAAATGTTTGAAATTATGGCGATGGAATGCCCTATCGTAGCAAGTTTAAAGGGCGAAGCCGCAAATATTCTTCGGCGCTCGGGCAGTGCTATTGTTGTTTCCCCTGAAGATAGCCATGAAATACGAGATGCGATAGTATTTCTTTTTAACAATAAAGAAAAAAGAATGGAAATGGGGAAAAAAGGCAGACAATTTGTATCGAGATATTACTCACGTAACAGTTTGGCAAATTCTTACCTGCAAACTTTAAAAGAAACAGCCCGTGAATACCACTCTAAATAAAAAAAAAGAAGTCTTAGTTATTGGTGCCTGCGGTTTTACAGGTTCTTATGTTGTCCCGGAACTGCTGAAAAAAGGTTACCGTGTGCGTTGTATGGTACGAGATACCACAGATAGGAGTGTTCTCAAGGGATATAATGTGTCTTGGGTCAAAGGAGACTTGGAGGATATCCCTTCTATGGTAAATGCTCTGCAAGGTGTAGATGCTTTAATCAATATTGCTTCTTTAGGTTTCGGTCATGCACCGTTTATTGTAAAAGCCGCACAGATCGCCGGGGTTCATCGGACAATATTTTTCAGTACAACCGCTATTTTTACCACTTTAAATGCACCGAGTAAAATAAAACGACTTGCGGCAGAAGAAACAATTTGCAAAAGTGGACTTGCATATACTATTTTAAGGCCAACCATGATCTATGGTAGTTCACGTGACCGCAATATGTGTAGACTTATTCGGTTCTTAAAAAAATGGTCCGCAATACCTGTCGTCGGTAGCGGTCATTGTCTGCAACAGCCGGTATATGTAAAAGACCTGGCCTTAGCGGTCAAGAACACACTTGTATCTGATAAAACAATTAAAAAATGTTACAATGTGTCAGGTGGTATCGCCCTGGAATTTAATGAAATTATCGATTGTATCGGTGCCCTGATAAAGAAAAATATCAAAAAAATTCATTTGCCTCTTGCTCCTATTATCGCAGGTCTGAATTTAATAGAACAATGTGGCCTCCATCCGCCGATAAAATCCGAACAGATTCTTAGGCTCAATGAAGACAAGGCATTTGATTACGAGGCTGCAAGACAAGATTTCGGTTATTCACCAAGGGAGTTTAAAGAGGGTATCGGTTTTGAACTTCAAGAAATGGGGCTAATTTGCTAAAGTTTTAAGAAAACCGAGGCGCTTTGCTTCCTTTTCGTGAATTTAACCGGGTCAGAGGTTTGTTATCATGTCCAAAAAAGTTGCACTAATTACCGGAATAACCGGCCAAGATGGTTCGTACCTGGCCGAATTTTTATTAAATAAAGGCTACATCGTTCACGGAGTAAAGCGGCGGGCGTCGCTGTTCAATACGGATCGCATCGATCATCTTTATCAAGATCCGCATGTTGAAAATCGAAACTTCGTCCTCCATTACGGCGACCTGACCGATTCGACCAATCTCATCCGCATTATTCAACAGGTCCAACCGGATGAAATCTACAATTTGGCGGCTCAAAGCCATGTGCAAGTTTCCTTTGAAACCCCGGAATATACTGCAAACGCCGATGATCTGGGCACCTTAAGGCTCCTTGAGGCGATTCGCATCTTGGGTTTGGAAAAAAAGACTCGTTTTTACCAAGCTTCCACTTCCGAGTTGTATGGAAAGGTCCAGGAGATTCCACAAAAGGAAACCACGCCGTTTTATCCTCGCTCTCCTTATGCGGTCGCGAAGTTGTATGCCTACTGGATTACGGTGAACTATCGCGAGGCTTATGGTATGTATGCCTGTAACGGCACTCTTTTTAATCATGAATCCCCCGTTCGCGGCGAGACCTTTGTAACCCGAAAAATTACCCGCGCCCTGGCTCGTATCAGCCTGGGTCTGCAGGATTGTCTCTATCTTGGAAATATCGATGCCAAGCGTGACTGGGGTCACGCCCGTGATTACGTTGAAATGATGTGGCTTATCTTGCAGCAGGATGAACCCGACGATTTTGTAATTGCTACGGGAATGCAGTATTCAGTACGTGATTTTGTCGAAGCTGCGGGTAAGGAATTTGGTGTTTTTCTACGCTGGGAAGGACAAGGCACTGGCGAAATCGGAATTATTGATAAAGTGGACTCAAAACTCAATACTACGCACTTAACTGCCGGGCGGGTTATCGTGCGAATCGATCCGCGTTATTATCGTCCCACGGAGGTTGAAACTCTCCTCGGTGATCCCACCAAGGCTCGCGAAAAGCTTGGATGGGAACCAAAGATAAGCTTTGAGGAATTAGTGGCGGAAATGGTTTGCTCAGACCTTGAGGAAGCTAAGCGGGACGAACTGTGCCGCCGTAATGGGTTTAAAACATTTGATTACAACGAGTAGGGGAGAAATTTCCCGTATCATGGAAAAAAACGCTAAAATTTATGTTGCCGGTCATCAGGGGCTGGTAGGTTCGGCGATTATGCGGCGCTTGAAAAAAGAAGGTTATAATAATTTGATTACCCGAACGCGTGCAGAGTTGGATTTAACCCAACAGGCTGCGGTTCATGCTTTTTTTGAGCAGGAAAAGCCCAACTATGTTTTTCTGGCAGCAGCCAAGGTCGGGGGAATTTATGCCAATAATACCTATCCGGCTGAATTTATTTATCAAAACCTGATGATTCAGAATAATATCATTCACTCTGCGTATTTGACAGAAGTCAATCGCTTGCTCTTTCTGGGGTCCTCCTGCATTTATCCAAAGTTTGCGCCTCAACCGATGAAAGAGGAGCATCTTTTGACCGGCACTTTGGAAACCACCAACGAAGCCTATGCCGTTGCCAAGATTGCCGGCATCAAAATGTGCGAGGCTTACAATCGCCAATACCATACTCGTTTTTTTTCGATTATGCCGACGAACCTCTATGGCCCGAACGATAATTTCGATCTGGAAAATTCCCATGTCCTTCCAGCTCTGATACGCAAATTCCACGAAGCTAAAATTTTTGATAAGGACAAGGTGGAAATCTGGGGAACCGGCACCCCCATGCGCGAATTTCTGCATGTCGATGATATGGCAAGTGCCTGCGTGTTTTTGATGAACCTGCCGGATAAAATATTGATAGACAATCTGACCCCGCCAGCCTCACCGTCTTTTTTAAATATCGGAACCGGAAAGGACGTCACTATCCGTGAGTTAGCGGAAACAATTAAAGAGGTTGTCAACTTTCAAGGCATGCTTTGCTTTGACTCTTCAAAGCCCGACGGTACGCCCCGCAAACTTTTGGACGTTCAGCGCCTTCGCAACCTCGGTTGGCAGGCCTGCATCGACCTTAGAGAGGGCATCGAGTCGACTTACCAATGGTTTTTGGAGAATTACGGAAAAAATTGTTATTAGTTATTGGTTATTAGATAATGGTTATTGGTTAACGGATAACTATTCCCTGATAACAAATAACTGATCCCTAATACCCGATAACAGATAACAAGTAACCAAAGACTAATTCCTGATAACAGATAACAGATAACATCAAAAGGATTACATCTTGAAAATAATAAATGTTGTCGGTGCCCGCCCCAACTTCATGAAGATAGCCCCGATTATTGAGGCGATGAATCAATATCCGGATAAAATCGAACATCTTTTGGTTCATACGGGTCAACATTATGATGCGCAAATGAGTAAAGCTTTTTTCGATGACTTGGGTATTCCAAAGCCGGACATCGACTTAGGGGTAGGTTCCGGCACCCATGCGGAGCAAACCGCACGTATTATGGTTGAATTTGAAAAGGTCTGCCTAAAAGAAAAACCGGATTTAGTGATCGTCGTAGGAGATGTAAATTCTACCATGGCCTGCACGATCACCGCCAAAAAGCTGAATATAAAGGTAGCCCATGTTGAAGCGGGTCTACGCTCAAGAGACATGACCATGCCTGAAGAAATCAATCGGCTCTGTAC
Organism: Desulfobacterales bacterium; assembly: GCA_016931455.1. GTDB lineage: Bacteria > Desulfobacterota > Desulfobacteria > Desulfobacterales > JAHDSC01 > JAFGES01. Next base: position 22,789 of record JAFGES010000060.1, read on the forward strand.
CGATGTACTTTGCGATTACCTTTTTACAACCGATCATTTTGCCAATGAAAATTTGAAAGCTGAAGGCGTGCCCGAAGAAAAAATTTTCTTTGTCGGCAACGTGATGATCGATACGTTGCTGAAACACAAAGAAATGGCAAAGACATTGAGTCTAATGAATCACTGGGACCTTACACCTAAAAGATATGCGACGATGACCCTGCACCGTCCTTCAAATGTGGATGATAGGGTAACACTTCAGGGTATATTGGAAGCATTAACGGAAATTTCTAGAAAAATTCCTATTCTGTTTCCGATCCATCCGCGTACACGCAATAGAGTTAAAGATTTCGGTTTGGAGCACTACTTTTCAAATGGAAAAAAAGTTAAGGGTATTTGGACCACCGAGCCACTTGGATATTTGGAATTTTTACATCTTAACATGAATGCGAAAATGGTGCTGACGGATAGTGGCGGACTTCAGGAAGAGACAACGGTTTTGGGCATACCATGTATCACGCTTCGAGAAAACACCGAGCGACCGATTACCTGTGAAGTCGGAACGAATGCCATTGTTGGAAACAATAAGGATAAAATTCTTTTTGCAGCCCAAAAGGTTTTACAAAGTGATAACTATCAAGCAAAAATTCCGGAAAAATGGGATGGAAAGGCTGCGGAGAGGATTGTTGCGGTGATTGCTGGTTTTTAGTTATTTGTTATTTGTTACTGGTTGGGCTTTGCTATAGATTTTAAATTAACCATAGATGAGTCAGCCTAAGGGTTTGCATATTATTCGTCCACATCAAGATGGCTATTTTAAAAATCAGAAAGGGAGGTCTTTGTCATGAATACCAAAGAGGAACTAATAAGCGAGATCGAGAAAACGCCTGAACCGTTTCTCTCTGAGATTCTCGATTTTGTTCGCTTTTTGAAATCAAGATCAAGCCGAAAAAAGTTGGATATCGCCGTAATGAGTGAATCGTCTTTAGCAAAAGACTGGCTGAAACCGGAGGAGGATGATGCATGGCAAAGTTTGTAAAGGGTGATTAGGAGAGCAATATAAGGCCTAATAGACTTTTTACCGCAGATCATCAAATCATTTTATACCGCATCGGTAGCATAAATAAAAATAAGCTTGACCAAACAATTAACAAAATTATTGAAATCATAAATGAATAACATTGCGCGAACATGCGCATGTCAGGGACGCCCAATGACAGCGCGCCCCTTACACGCTGCGTTGATTAACGTTTAACGGATCTCTGATAACAAGTAACAAATAACTGATTACTGATCTCTGATAATTGTATGATTATGATGTCGAAAATAGTGGAATTTAACTACTATAAAAACCAAATGCAAACCGGCTTTTTAAAAAAGCTGATGAAAGGACATGGCATTGGTTGATATAGATCTAATCATGACAAAAGCAGCTTCAGTGGAAAAATGTTTAAACCGAATTGCGTATAAATCCAGGGTCGATCTAGACACTTTTTTGGATGATTTAGACAGACAGGAAATTATATTATTCAATATACAGATGGCGATTCAAAATTGTATTGATATTGCCTCCCATATTATTAGTGACGAAGGATTAGGCATCCCGGGCAGCACCAATGATATGTTTTATCTTTTGGAAGAAAATGGATACCTGAGCAGAGATTTGACGGAAAAAATGGTCAAAGCTGTTGGGTTTAACAACCTCATGCTTCATGAGCATGAAAAAGTTGAAATGGATCAAGTTTTTACAATAGCAAGAAAGAATATAAGTGATTTAAATGATTATCTGAAGTCCATATTTTCAAAGATTGGATGGATAAAAGAGGTATAATTTTTTCTTGATAAGGCCCTGAAGTTCAGCAGTGGAGGAAAATATAATGAATTTATCTCAAAACTCACGAAAATCCGCACCACGGATTTTTGTCACCGGCGGAGCGGGTTACATTGGTTCGCATGTGGTTAAAGCATTGGGAGAGGCGGGCTACGAGGTGTTGGTCTATGACAACCTTTCCTCCGGCAACCGCTGGGCGATTTTGTATGGCGACCTGGTCGAAGGAGACCTGGCCGATCGGGTGCTGCTTGAAAAGACGCTGGCTGATTTTCGTCCGGACGCGGTGATGCATTTCGCCGCCTTTATCGAGGTCAACGAAAGCGTTCGGCAGCCTCTTAAATATTATCGTAACAACACCCTTAATGCTCTAAAACTTCTTGAAACGGTACGGCAAGTTGAAATCCCTTATTTCATCTTTTCTTCTACGGCCGCGGTTTACGGTACACCTGAAACAATTCCGGTCACCGAGCAAACCCCTTTACAGCCTATCAATCCCTACGGCGCTTCGAAGATGATGAGTGAACGCCTGTTGGCTGATTTGGCTGCGGTCGAAAGTAATTTTAACTACGTGGCACTTCGCTATTTCAACGTAGCCGGTGCCGATTCCCGGTTTCGCATCGGCCAGGCCTATGAAAACGCCACGCATCTGATCACGCGAGCACTGAAAACCGCACACGGTGAATATGCCAAACTCCAGATTTTCGGCACCGACTATCCAACCCCCGACGGAACTTGTATTCGTGACTACATCCATGTTGACGATCTGGCCGAGGCCCACCTTGTAGCTCTCGATCACCTGATGGCCGGCGGAGGAAGTGAAATTTTCAACTGCGGTTACGGCCACGGGTACTCCGTACGCGAGGTGGTCGAAATGGCCCGCAAGGTAACCGGCATGGATTTTACTGTGGAAGAAGCCCCACGGCGGGAAGGTGACCCTGCCGCACTGACTGCCGACAGCAGGCGTATCCGCCGAAAATTGGGCTGGCAGCCCCGTTATGACGACTTAGAATTCATTATCCACACCGCCTGGGAGTGGGAAAAAGTTTTAAAAGCAAAAAAATACCGGAATTCATAATTATCCCCCCACTGACTTCCCGGTTCCCTCAATATTTTGCTAATTTGCTGACTCAAGTTTATAGCTAAGCTACCGATGTAACATTTAAACTTATTCCGAATGCTCAAAAGCTGCGGAAATTAATCATTGGTGACTTTTGGAACTGTAATTTTTTAGGTGAAAAATGGCAAAATTTATTCATGATAGACGTGCCGGAAATTTTAAAAGATTTGTTTTTAATCATCGAACCCTCGCTATCCTTCTAATTAAAATTGCGATAATTTCAAGTGCTTTTCTTTTCGCTTTTTTGTTGCGTTTTGATTTTAGAATGCCGGATCATTACCGGAGCATATTCCTAAAGTTGCTTCCTGCGCTTGTCGCCATCAAGCTGACGGCTTTTCTAACCATGAAAATGAATCGAAGCTGGTGGCGCTATAGTTCAATGAACGATGTTTTAGATATCTTAAAGGCCAATATTGTCGCTTCATTCGGATTTTTTCTTTTTACAGCCGTTTTCCATTATTTTGAGATGATACCCCGTTCGGTTTTGCTTATTGACGGAGTTTTATGTTTTCTGATATCTTGTGGTTTTAGATTTGCAACTCGAATTTTTTGTGAAAATTATTTCAATAAACCTTCATTCAATTCGCGGGAGTTGACGCGAACCCTAATTGTCGGTGCGGGCAACGCCGGCCAAATGATTATCAGGGAAATCCGTCAAAATCCATCCCTGAAAAAATTAGTGATCGGTTTTATCGATGATGATCCTCTCAAGGCAAAGAAACAATTTCAGGGCATCCCGGTTCTCGGTACGCAAGAAGACATTGCTGAAATTTGCCGAAAGCAAGCCATTCAGGAAGTTATTATCGCCATTCCGACCGCTTCCGGAAATGATTTACGCACTATCATCGAACGTTGTCAATATGCGGGCATAAAATTTAAGACCGTTCCGAGTGTAGGTGATCTCATTGACGGCAAAATTTCAGCTTCGCAAATTAAAGAAGTCGATGTTCAGGACCTTTTGGGACGAAAACCGGTTCGGCTGGATATTGAAAGCATAAAAAATTATTTACAAGGTAAAAAGATTCTCATCACGGGTGCTGCGGGCAGTATCGGCAGTGAAATCTGTCGGCAAGTATCACGTTTTAACCCTCATCAAATGGTTATCTTTGACAATGCGGAAACTCCATTATTTTATATTGAACGAGAACTATCGGAACGTTTTCCGGATATGAACTTGACCCCCATCATTGGTGATATTCGGGACCGCGCTCGGGTTGAAAGAATCTTTGAGGAATTTAGACCGGAAGTCGTTTTCCACGCAGCAGCTTACAAACATGTACCGATGATGGAGTACAATCCGGCTGCGGCGGCAAACAATAATGTTCGCGGAACCCGGATCGTCGCAGATGCCGCCCATTCATTCGGCACCGGCAATTTCGTCATGGTATCCACCGATAAAGCCGTTAATCCGACAAATATTATGGGAACCACTAAGCGAGCAGCGGAACTTTATGTTCAAAATCTATCTCGATACAGCCGCACACAATTTGTAACCGTGCGATTTGGTAACGTGTTAGGCAGTGCAGGAAGCGTGATTCCCATCTTTAAGGCACAGATTAAAAAAGGCGGACCCGTCAAAGTCACGCATCCCGACATCACTCGTTTTTTCATGACCATTCCCGAAGCCACTCAATTGGTACTACAGGCGGGAAGTATGGGAAAAGGAGGAGAAATTTTTCTCTTGGATATGGGAGATGCAGTTAAAATTGTCCACTTGGCCGAAGAATTGATCCGCTTATCCGGTTTTCAACCCTATAAAGATATTAATATCGTCTTTACAGGGCTGCGGCCGGGAGAAAAACTTTATGAAGAACTCTTACTCGCCGGCGAAGGTGTAAGGCCTACAAGCCATGAAAAAATCAAGGTGGCCCAGGCAACTTATCGCGATTGGTATACGTTGAACCAACAACTGGAAGATCTCTATCAGTCATCAAGGGCAATTGATATTGAGGCGGTTATTGCCAAGCTCAAGGAAATCGTTCCTGAATATCAACATAGTGTGGTTAAAAACTGGAAACTTGTCCAAAAACAAAAAACAAAACTTTACGTTATACCAAAGTCACAAAAAACATCGGAATCTATTGTAAACCCAATTCCTGCCGCGCAAGCTGCTAATTGAATAAAAACGATTCCCGCTTTCGCAGGGATTGATTAAAAATCAAAATACAAGAAAGAAAATAAAAGGAGAAATGATGTCCAACCAGGAGGCTCAATCTAAACTCAATCAAAATTCTAATTGTTCGGAACCTGCATTTTCCATCAGCCCCTCGGGCGAAGCTTTTCCACTGCCGCAGGAAAAAGATTACGATGAAGAATTCAAAAAAGTTCAAAGACTTGTCAAGGAACAGCGCCTGAAAGGCCGTGAAATCGTCATGGTCATGGGTGTTGGGTTTGTCGGAGCGGTTATGGCCGGTGTGGTTGCAGATTCGGTGGATCGCGAGACCGGCGAACCGACCAAATTTGTCATCGGCATGCAGCGGCCCTCGACCCGATCCTATTGGAAGATCCCATACTTAAACCGTGGAGTCGCACCGGTGGAAGCCGAAGACCCGGAAGTGGCCCCCATGATCCGCCGCTGTGTTGAGGAAAAAAAAACCCTCATCGCCACTTTTACCTATGATGTCCTCGCGCTTGCCGATGTGGTGGTTGTGGATGTTCAATGCGATTATAACAAAACATCCTTTGGTAATGTCAGACAGGGCCGGGCGGATATCGCCGCACTGGAAGAAAGCCTGAAAATCATCGGTGAAAAAATCAATCCGGAATGCCTGGTTTTAATCGAAACTACCGTACCGCCGGGAACTACCGAATATGTTGCCTATCCGATTATCAAGAAGGCGTTTGAAGAGCGGGGTCTTTCAAATACCGAACCGCTGTTGGCGCATTCTTTTGAACGGGTCATGCCGGGCCGCAACTATGTAGCCTCTATCCGGGATTTCTGGAGGGTTTGCAGCGGCATTAACCAAACGGCCCGTGAGCGTGTCAAAACCTTTCTTTCCGATGTGCTCAATATCGATCAATACCCGCTGACCGTGCTCGACCGGCCGATTGAAAGTGAAACCTGCAAAATCGTGGAAAACGCTTATCGAGCGACCATCTTGGCTTTTCTGCACGAATGGAGTCTGTTTGCCGAAAACAACGGAGTGGATTTGATCAAGGTAACCGAAGCCATTAAGATCCGCCCGACGCATTCCAATATTATTTTCCCGGGACCCGGTATCGGCGGCTACTGCCTTCCCAAAGACGGCGGGTTAGGCGTCTGGGCTTATAATACACTGATGGGATTTGAAGATGATATTTTCAAAATTACGCCGCTGGCCATTGACATCAATGATACGCGTGCTCTGCGAGTTGCCCAGCTGGTACGTGATGCATTGCGCAATATGGGTAAAATTGTAGCCGCTTCAAAAATAGCTGTCTTGGGTGCTTCCTACCGTGAAGATGTGGGCGATACCCGCTACAGCGGATCGGAGGTCATTGTTCGGAAACTGACGGAAATGGGCGGCGATGTACTGGTCAATGATCCTTACGTACAGCACTGGTGGGAACTTGAAAAACAGGATACCTACCCCACACCGGGCCATTCCATGGCACGGTTTTTTAGAAATCAGGAAAGACTCAACGAATTGCAGGTTCAACAGGATCTGTCCGAGTCGTTAAAAGGTGCTGACGCAGTCGTTTTGGCAGTCAGACATCAGGTTTACCGTGAACTGAATCCGGACAAGGTTGTTGAAATGATAGGCCGCCCGGCTGCCATCATCGATTGTTTCGGAATGCTGGACGATCAAAAAATCCGTCGCTATTTTGAACTGGGCTGCGAGGTAAAAGGCCTGGGCCGCGGGCATGTTAAACGCATCAAGGATGAAGTGAAGCGGATTAAACCATAAAAATTCTCGAAACGAACCTTATTTCGGTTATAAACTAGACAGGCACCCTGGGCGAAAACCCTATCTTAAAGATAGGTTCGCCCAGGTCGCTAATGCGGCTGGTGTCGGAAACAACCTCAATAATTATTGATGGGAACTTGATTTTCCGATTACATTTGTCCGACAAACGGATTGAAACGTTTTTCCGTGCCGATAGTCGTCTCCGGCCCATGTCCCGTGAAAACCCGCACGTCATCGCCTAAGACAAAAAGCTTTTTCCGTATCGCCTTTATCAGGGTATTATAATCCCCTCCCGGTAAATCGGTACGCCCGATAGAACCGGCAAAAAGCGTATCACCGACAAATACATATCCATCGGTAAAAAGCGAAATTCCTCCGGGGCTATGCCCGGGCGTATGGATTACTTTTAAGGTAATATTGCCGAATGAAATGACGGCACCATCTTCTAAAGCCTGATCCGGTGGAGGTGAATTATCGGCTGAAAGTCCCCAAGCAGCAGCGCTGGCTGAAATTTGCTTCAGTAGTGGTGCATCCAGCGGGTGAATCAGAATGGGTGCACCGGTTGCATCCTTCATGGCTCTATTTCCGCCCACATGATCAAAATGACCATGCGTATTGATGATATACTTTAATGTAAGTTTTGATTCAGCAAGAGACAAAAGAATTCGATCGGCTTCATCGCCGGGATCGATTACCACGGCTTCCTTGGTTTTTTTACATCCTAAAATAAAACAGTTGGCCATAATCGGACCCACTGTCAATGATTTGATAATCAATATTTCCTCCTATATTAATCCAAGACCTGATCTTTTTGATCATTTTGAATAAATTTTTTTATATCCACATCCTCTTGCTCACTTGCAATCCGAATACTGTCTAAGACGCCGTTGATAAAGGCTCCGGATTCTTCCGTACCGAATTTCTTGCCCATATCAATCGCTTCGTTGATCGATACCTTTGATGGAATATCCTGACAGCAAAGCATCTCATAGACGGCAATTCTTAGAATATTTCTGTCGACACAAGACATACGACTAATTTTCCAGTTACTGGAAAAGCGTTCGATGATCGTGTCAAGTTCCAAGCGTTTATTCATCACGCCTATTACCAATTTGAAAAAGAATGGAAGAATCTTTTTTGAAGGGGTAAAATTATTGCAGAAGAGTTCTAGAACATCCTTTGACACATTTTTGCTTAAATCCATATAAAAGAGAGCTTGCATGGCAAGTTCTCTTGACCTACGCCGAGTTCCCATGATTATGTCTGATCAACAATCTCAATTAAATTTGCCATTTCCACGGCAGCCATTGCTGCGCTCCAGCCTTTATTGCCGGCCTTTGTTCCGGCCCGCTCGATAGCCTGCTCAATCGTATCGGATGTTATAATCCCAAAAATAACCGGAACTTCCGATTCCAAACCGATCATTGCGATTCCCTTCGATACTTCCGCGCTCACATAATCGAAATGGGGCGTCGCACCGCGTATGACCGCGCCCAGACAGATCACCGCATGGTATTTGCCTTTTTTTGCCAGTTTTTTGGCTATCAGGGGTATTTCAAAGGCGCCGGGCACTTTAACGATTTCAATGTCAGCCTCCTTTGTTCCGGAACGAATCAAGGCATCCAGAGCCCCTCCGACAAGCTTATCGGTTATAAAATCGTTAAAACGAGCGGCAACAAGGGCAAACCGTTTACCTTCGGCAACAAGTTTGCCTTCAAAAATTTTCGGCATCGATATACCTCCCAAAAAGTCCGATTACATATGGTAAAATAAAAAGTTTCAAGTTCAAGGCACATAAATCTTAATGAATGAGAATGACTTATGGTTTCTCAACAATATTGAGTTTATGCCCCATTTTCAGTTCTTTGCATCTAAGATAACATTGGTTGAATTCATTCGGTTCAATTTGAATCGGAACCTGCTCAACAATACTGAGATCATAACCTTCGAGCCCAATGATTTTTTTGGGATTGTTGGTCAAAAGCCGCATTTTCTTGATTCCGAGATCAACCAGGATCTGAGCACCGATACCATAGTCCCGCAGATCAGGCTTGAATCCAAGTTTCACATTTGCTTCAACCGTATCAAAGCCTTGATCTTGCAAGGCATAGGCTTTCAATTTATTAACCAGCCCGATTCCTCGGCCTTCCTGCCGAATATAAAGCAGTACGCCGCTGCCTTCCTCTTGCATCATGACCATCGCCTTATGTAACTGATCACCGCAATCACAGCGCAAGGACCCGAAAATATCACCGGTTAGACATTCTGAATGGACACGAACCAGAACGGGTTTATTTGAATCGATTTCACCCTTTACCATGGCGATATGTAGAAAATCATCCACATCATTTTCATAGACGATTGCCTTGAATTCTCCTGCAAAACTGGTTGGTATGACTGTTTCTGCAGCTCTGCGCACAAAAGATTCATTCCGCATGCGATATTTGATCAGGTCTGCGATCGTACAGATACCGATTCCATGTTTTTCACTAAATTTTTCAAGACTCGGCATTCGTGCCATTGTTCCGTCTTCATCCATGACTTCGCAAATCACCCCGGCCGGCTTTAAACCGGCCAGCCGTGCCAAATCTACAGAACCCTCCGTCTGACCGGAACGTACGATAACGCCTCCATCTTTGGCTCTCAATGGAAATATATGTCCCGGCCTAACCAGATCCGATGGTTGGGCATCATCGGCTACGGCCGCAAGAATTGTGGTCGCACGGTCTCCACACGAAATCCCTGTTGTCACGCCGCATCTCGCTTCAATCGAAACGGTAAAACCGGTTTGAAATTGCGATGTATTATTATCAACCATCGGTGGAAGTCCCAGTGCATCGACTTTTTCTCCCGTGAGTGACAGGCAGATAAGCCCCCTTCCATACATCGCCATAAAGTTTATGGCTTCAGGCGTCACTTTCTCAGCCGCCATGGTCAAATCACCCTCATTTTCACGATCTTCGTCATCAACAAGGATAATCATCCGTCCGGCTCTAATCTCTTCTATTGCCTTTTCAACTGTAATTAATGGCATTTCTTTTTTGTAATCTCCTATTTTTAAAAATTTTCAGCTATCCGCCGAAAGTCTGCGGATTAAAGAAAACCGGTTTTTGTTAGAAATTGCATATCGATCGAGGATGTTCCGGTTTCTTTTTCTAAATCATTATCTAATCGCCCCTGAATAAAGCGTTCAACATATTTTCCAATCATGTCGGTTTCAATGTTGACAGGGTCACCCATTTTTTTAAACCCTATAGTCGTCAGCTTGGCTGTATGGGGAATAATGCTGACCTCAAAACTCTCACGGCTGCAATCATTAATGGTCAAACTAATACCATCCACAGCCACCGAGCCTTTTTTGATCATATAGCGTGAAAGTGATGGATTTAAACCGATGGTCACAATCATCGCATTACCTGTAGTCTTTCTATGTTTAAGAACACCGATGCCGTCTATATGGCCTGAAACAAGATGGCCGTCCAAGCGATCGGAAAGCCGCAGGGCACGCTCAAGATTGACACGTTCTCCAATTTTTGCCCGGCCGATAGTTGTCTTTTCAAGCGTCTCGGGCGATACATCAACTTCAAAACAGGGTCCGTCAATGGCAACTGCGGTCAAACAGGCGCCGCTGACGGCAATACTGTCTCCCAATCGGGTTTGGTCAAGCTTAAAATCAGCCTCTAGGGTTAAATGTTTGCCAAAACCGGACGACTGAATCCGCCTAATCGTACCCAGCCCTTCAATGATTCCTGTAAACATCAATATACCCCTCGATCATAACATCATCACCCAATCGCCGAACCTTGATATCTTTAACCGGGATCGACCGATTCATGGTTGCCGCCCCGGGACCCGTGCAGATCGGAACACCATCATTTCCCCCTAGAATTTTGGGCGCATAAAAAAATATAATTTTATCTACAATTCCTGATCTGAGAGCAGATGCAATGACCCGCCCACCGCCTTCGATCAGCAAGCTGGTAATATTTAAAGCACCTAATCGATCCATTAGAAAATTCAGATCGATTAATCCCCCTTCAACAGGTACCGTCATCACCTTCGCACCTGTTTTTTCAATTCTATCTTTTTTATCTTTCGAGATTGAATCGCCTGTAAAAATAAACGTATCAGAATCGGAATCAAGCTGCAACACCTTGGCATCTTCTGCTATTGAAAGATGGGTGTCTAAAATAATACGGGTCGGATCATGTCTCTTCATATGTTCCAAGCGGGTCGTCAAACTCGGATTATCTCTATTGACCGTATCGATACCGACCATAATGGCATCGGCAGCATGACGGAGCCGATGCACACACCTTCTTGAATCTTCACCGGAAACCCATTTGGAATCCCCTGTTCGGGTTGCGATTTGACCGTCTAAGGTAGCAGCACATTTAATGATAACAAATGGACGTTTCGTTCGTATATATTTAACAAAGGCTTCATTAAGCCTTTTTGCCTCAGTTTCACAAACACCTGCTGTAATGCTTATGCCGTGCCGATGTAAATAATCGAGTCCCCCCCCTTCAACATCAGGGTTTGGGTCCTTCATAGCGATCACAACACGTTTGATACCGGCTTCAAGAATTTTTTCGGTGCAAGGAGGTGTCCGTCCGGTATGATTACAAGGTTCAAGTGTAACATAAAGGGTCGAATTTTCGGTAGCGCTCCCGGCATCATTTATAGCATTGACTTCAGCATGAGCCTTTCCCGCAGCCTGGTGATATCCTTTTCCCACAATCTTGCCGTCTTTTACGACAACAGCACCCACCATCGGGTTGGGGGAAGTAAAACCCCGCCCCTTCCGAGCAAGGTTTAATGCTGTTTTCATATAACGGATGTCTTCCGTATCCGACTCTTTGCTTTTCAGGCTTTTCTTCATTTCCTATTGGGTTTGCTGCTCATTACTTAAAAGTCTTTTCAATTCTGAGACAAAATCGTTGACGTCTTTGAATTCTCTGTAGACCGATGCAAATCTAACATAGGCCACATCATCTAATTTGTGGAGTTTTTTCATGATCTTTTCACCGACGATATGGGATGGAATCTCCTTTTCGCCGGTTTCTCTGAGGTCACGTTCAAGTTCATCGAGAAACTCCTCAATCATATTCATACTGATATCTCGCTTTTCACAGGCCTTCTGAATACCCGTACGCACCTTTTCACGACTAAAATTTTCCCGACGCCCATCCTTTTTGACAATCATAATCGGGATTTCTTCAATGTGCTCATATGTCGTAAAGCGTCGCCGACAAGCAATACATTCCCTGCGTCTGCGAATGACATCACCATCTTTGTTCAGCCTTGAATCGATGACTTTGTTTTCCAGTTCTCCACAAAATGGGCATTTCATAAATTTTTCCCTACGAGCCGGTATTGATCTTTATTGTTTCAATTCCCGCTTCTTTCAACAGGTCGGCCGATAATGAATCCGCATATCCGGTCGCATAAATGATCTTTTCTATGCCCGCATTAATGATCATTTTAGTACAAATGGAACAAGGAAGATTGGTGCAAAAAAGAGTTGCCCCCTTTATTGAAACACCATGTAATGCGGCTTGAATAATGGCATTTTGCTCTGCATGAATACCCCGGCAAAGCTCATGTCGTTCTCCTGAGGATATTTTTAATTTCTCTCGAAGGCAGCCTCTATCAATGCAGTGTTCAATACCGCTCGGGGCTCCATTGTAGCCGGTCGACAAAATCCGTTTATCTTTTACGATCACAGCGCCTACGGCTCGTCTGAGGCAGGTGGATCGCTTTGCAACCAGCTTTGTAATATCCATGAAATAGGTTTCCCATGTCGGCCGTTCACCTTTTACAGGCATTTTATGATGTGACCCCTTTATCCCAATTTTGATAGAGCGGAAATGCATCACAGAGCTGCCTCACCTTTTTTCGGACGCCGGCAATCACTTTATCTTCTTGATGATTTTTCAAGGTGTCAACAATCAACCGGGCTATAGTCACCATCTCCGCTTCTCCCATGCCTCTGGTGGTAACAGCGGGTGTGCCGATCCGAATACCACTGGTTACAAAGGGACTGCGTGTTTCAAAGGGTATCGAATTTTTATTGACCGTGATACCCGCCTGTCCCAAAACAGCTTGGGCCTCTTTACCGGTGATGTCGAGATTCGTTAAGTCGACAAGCATCATATGGTTATCCGTACCATCGGAGACAAGTTTCAAACCTTCCTTCATCAAATGCGCTGCAAGGGTTTTGGCATTTTTGACGATATTTAGCTGATATATTTTAAAAGACGGATCAAGGGCTTCTTTGAAGGCCACCGCCTTAGCAGCAATAACATGCATTAGGGGGCCGCCTTGTATGCCGGGAAATATTTCTTTATTCAACGGCTTATCGTAGTCTTTGGAGGAAATAATCAGTCCCCCGCGCGGTCCTCTCAGAGTCTTGTGCGTTGTGGAGGTGATTACATCTGCAAAAGAAATCGGAGAAGGATGCACACCGGCCGCCACTAATCCGGCAATATGAGCCATATCAACCATTAAATAAGCATCAACGAGTTTCGCAACGCGTGCAAAGGCTTCAAAATCCAGTGTTCTGGGGTATGCGCTGGCCCCTGCGACAATCAATTTCGGACGATGCTTTTCAGCGATACGCGCCAGTTCTTCATAGTCAATGGTTCCGGTATCGCGGGCTACACCGTAATGTATAAATTTAAACAGTTTCCCTGAAAAGCTGACCGGGCTTCCATGGGTCAGATGTCCTCCGTGGGACAAATCCATTCCAAGCACCGTATCCCCAGGATTTAAAAGTGCAAAATATACCGCCATGTTGGCCTGTGATCCGGAGTGCGGCTGAACATTTGCATAGGTTGCGCCAAACAATTCTTTTGCTCTTTCAATAGCTGTTTTTTCGGCAATATCGACATATTCGCACCCTCCATAATAGCGCTTTCCCGGATAACCTTCAGCATATTTATTCGTCAGCACACTTCCCTGCGCAGCCATAACAGCCGGGCTTGCTATATTTTCCGAAGCGATCAGCTCTAAAGTATTTTTTTGCCTTTCAAGCTCGTTTTTAATAACCTCGGCAATTTCAGGATCTATCTTCTCAATGAGATTCGTCTCCACAATTTCTTCCCCTTTAGAAATTTTTTTCTTTTATTCAATTTTAAAAGTTGATCGATCATAATGTTTTTTTAAAGCTTGAACCACATATTCCGATATTATTAATCCCATCGAATTTTTCAATTCGTAGCTGATGCCGCTCCCCATCAAATGGTGTTTCAAGCCAAAGTTTTACTATTTCCATAGCAAGTGCCTCACCGATAATACGCCCCCCCATAACCAATATATTGGAGTTGTTATGCCGCCTGCTCATAATTGTGGAAAAAAGATCATTACATAGCGCCGCTCGAACATGAGGAAAGCGGTTTGAAACCATGGACATCCCGATGCCCGTGCCGCAAAGAAGTATTCCGCGTTTAAATTTTCCGATGGAGACGGCATGAGCAACCTTGATTCCGAAATCCGGATAGTCGACCGAATCTTGAGCATAGGTACCCGCATCCTCAATCTCGATGCCGGTTTCGATAATATGTTCCTTAATCTTTTCTTTCAACGGATAACCTGCATGATCACTTCCAATAATAATCGGCGTCTTGTTCTCAGACATCATTACACCTTATCTAAAAATTTATATCGTATTTGCAGCTTTCATTCAAATTGACCTCTTTTCCGATGAATCAACAAACGAGAGCGTCTTTACAGCTCAGTCCAATGCATAACGCCTTTATTTAAATAAATATTTATGTAACCGCAAGAAAAAAATTATTTTTATTGTCAACAAGAAAAAAATTATAAGGATTTTATGAAATTCTTATCCGAGGAGGTGATCTAAGAGTGGTCAAGAAAAATCGGAGCAATCCATCCAACCGACCCGCTCCCTAAATGGGAGGGGTCTACGAAGGATGCAACATAACTAAGTTAAAACCAATATCATTCAGATAATGGAATCAGCCGACAACAAGGCCTAAATCTAAACCCAGTCATCAGCTATGATATTTTCGAAGAATCAACGAAGCATTTGTTCCGCCGAAACCAAAGGAATTGGTCATGGCAACTTCTATATTCTTTTTGCGAGCCACATTCGGAACATAATCAAGATCGCATTCTTTGTCCGGATTTTCAAAATTTATCGTCGGAGGAATAATGCCTTCATGAATTGTAAGTGCAGTGAAAACAGTCTCAATCCCGCCGGCACCTCCCAGTAAATGACCTGTCATGGATTTGGTTGAACTCATGGGTATTGAATATGCTTTATCCTTAAATACCGACTTAACCGCCATTGTTTCATAGATATCGTTCAGTTGGGTTGAAGTGCCGTGTGCATTGATATATTCAACCTTATCGTATGAAATGCCGGCATCTTTAATCGCTGAAAGCATGCATCTCGCAGCACCTTCACCATTGGGTGAGGGCGCAGTCATATGATATCCATCCCCACTCATTCCAGATCCACATATTTCGGCATAAATATGAGCCCCTCTTTCCAGCGCTTTTTCAAGGGGTTCAAGTATCAATATGCCGCTTCCTTCGCTCACGACAAAACCATCCCGGTCACGTTCGAATGGACGTGATGCTTTTTCAGGATCGTCGTTGCGGGTTGATAAAGCTTTCATAGCGTTAAATCCGGCAATACAAGTAACAGTGACAACAGACTCCACTCCGCCGGTTATCATCGCATCGGCTTCACCCCTTCTGATAATATTAAACGCATCTCCGATTGCATGTGCACCCGATGCACAGGCCGTTGAAACCGAAGCATTCGGGCCCTTCACTCCGAAGTGTATGGATATCATTCCCGGAGCCATATTGCCGATCAACATCGGAATAAAAAATGGGCTGACTCGCTTTGGACCTTTACTATCAACGATCCTAGTAGTTTGTTCTAAAACTGCTAGACCCCCAAGGCCACATCCGGTAATAACACCCACTCTGTTTTCATTCGTGCCGTCAATCACCAGGCCGGAATCTTCCAGAGCCATCCGGGTAGCAGCAACGGCATAAGCAATAAAGGGTTCCGTCCGTTTAGCTTCTTTTCGAGGCAGAAAATCTTCAGCATGAAAGTTTTTCACTTCTCCGGCAATTTTTGTTTCAAACTTAGAAGCATCGAATTTTGTAATCTCGCCTATACCGGATTTACCGGCACACAAGCCGCTCCACGTTTCATTAACACCGATACCCAGAGGCGTTATAAGCCCCAAACCAGTAATAACTACGCGCCTATCCAAAAAAAAACCTCCTTATCAAACGTCAACCTTTAAATTTTTCTTGTGCCGACGACCCCATCGGGTTTAATTTTTTGCAAATAAACACTTAAAATATTTATGCCTGCTCATTATGGAAAAAGACAATGCCTGTTCCCTAAAGTACTGATTATGGAACCTTCAGAAAGGACCTTGAGGAAACAGGCATTAAAAAAAATGAAGATTTTTCCTAAAGCCTAACCGGGAAGTTCTTATGAATTTGCCTTGATGTAATCAAGGACATCTTTGAAGCATACCATTTTTTCCGCATCTTCATCAGATATATCAATATCGAATTCTTCCTCCACTGCCATGATCAGCTCAACCAGATCCAATGAATCGGCACCTAAATCATCCACAAATGCTGCTTCAGGTACAACCTCATCCACATCAACACTCAGTTTTTCCGCAATTATTTTTTTTACTTTATCTTCAACTGACATTACATTTTCTCCTTTTCAAATATACATCCCACCGCTTACATGAATTACCTGACCCGTTATATATGCCGCACCTTCAGAAGCCAAGAAAGCAACAACCGCTGCAATGTCTTCAGGTTTTCCGGCACGCCCCATTGGAATTTGCGCCAGCATTGCATCTTGAGCCTTCTTTGGAAGCATTGCCGTCATGTCGGTTTCGACAAAACCCGGCGCTACCGCATTGACTGTAATGCCTCGCGAAGCGAGCTCTTTTGCAGCAGTTTTAGTAAGCCCTATTATTCCGGCTTTTGAAGCCACATAATTTGCCTGCCCCGGATTACCGGTAACGCCGACAATCGAGGCCATGTTAATTATACGGCCAAAACGCTGTTGCATCATTTTCTTTGCCGCAATTTTAGTGCAGGTAAATGCTCCTTTCAAATTTATGTTGATAACACTATCCCAATCACTTTCATTCATACGGACTAAAAGGCCGTCTTTGGTTATACCTGCGTTATTTACAAGTACATCAATCCGCCCGGTTTCATCGATTATCTTCTTAAAAAAACTTGAGACTTCACTTTCCGAGGCGACATTAACACTCATGCTTTTTGCCGTCCCTCCCATCTCAGCGACACTTTTTCCCGTCTCGGCCGCTGCCGCCATCTCAGCATCCGGATCGGTTGGAGAAAAATAATTAAAATAGATATGTGTACCCGGCCCGGCAAATGAAAGACAAATGGAGCGTCCAATGCCTCTTGAGCCGCCTGTAATTACCACCA
Source organism: Desulfobacterales bacterium (assembly GCA_016931455.1). Classification (GTDB taxonomy): domain Bacteria; phylum Desulfobacterota; class Desulfobacteria; order Desulfobacterales; family JAHDSC01; genus JAFGES01. The sequence continues at coordinate 40,076 of JAFGES010000060.1, forward strand.
CACGTTTAACCTGATCCGACATAATTACCTCTCAAACAATATGTCAGCGATCCTATCCATGTCATCAATGACATTTTGATAGCTGTCAATTAGTTTATTATAAGAAATTTTTTCTATAAAATCAGAGCGAACCTGCTGGTCGGATATTCCGGTACCCATCAAAATTTTAAGCGCATTATGGGCAACAAGTTGAGCGACTTCGTCGGCAAAAATTCTTGACATGACTCTAATTTTTTCAGCCTCGGGACGATTCGCCTTTACCAGAGCCGATGCCTTACGCGCCATGCTTGCCCCAACTTCTACGTACGTCATCATATCAGCCAAGGCAAACATAACATACTGCTTGCGTGTCAGCCGATTATCGTGGGCAAATGTTATCACATGGTTCAACGCATTTGCGGCAAGCCCATAAAATCGGCAACCCGCATCGCTTAAAACGGCATCCATTTGCTCCATCTCAGCGCAAATGGCGCCGTAAAAGTCTCCCTTTGTCTTCCGTGTCTTTTTCCAACGAAATGTACTAATGATATTCTGAAGGACCTCGCTGGTACCTTCATATATACAGGTGATTTTTACATCCCTTTTTATCTTTTCCACTTGGTATTCGGATATATATCCATAACCGCCAAGTGCCTGCATTGCATCATCGGCAGCTTTATTCGCAGATTCAGTGGTAAATAACTTGGAAACGGCGCCTTCGACCTGTAAATCCTCATCCCCGGCGTCTAAACGGGTAGCAACTTCTTCCATATGAGCTGCCGCCGCTTCAAGCCGCACAGCATTCGGCACAACCAGCTTATGGGTGTAGCCCTGCTTTTCTGAAAGCGGAGATCCAAACTGAATTCTTTCTTTGGCATAGGGAATAACAATATCAAGTGCAGACTTTCCTGCGCCTAAGGCCATAGCAGCGACCATCAATCGGGTATATCCAAAAACCTCGTTAGCCTGTTTCAGGCCTTTTCCAGGCGTACCACCAATCAAGTTTTCAACGGGTATAAAAGCATCGGTGAATGTAAGCGGCGATGTATTTGACGCCCGAATACCGTGTTTTTCTTCGCCGGTTCCCTGAATAAACCCTTCCGTGCCCTTTTCGACAACAAAAAATGTCGGGCCTTCAGGCGTAACGGCAAGCAAAGTGATAAAATCCGCGTATCCCCCGGTGGATATAAATTGCTTAGAACCATTGACCTTATAGCCGATAATTTCACCGGTCTCATTTAAGACAGGATCGGCCTTTGTCTGGAGAGCGGCCAGGTTACTTCCCGCACCCGGTTCCGTCACCGCGTAGGCAACCAATGTATCACCCTCTGCGATACGCCCAAGCCATTTCGCTTTTTGTTCCTCGGTACCCCCTACGATTAAGGGATCTGCACCCAATTGAATTGCAAAAAAAGCCGTCGCAACCCCTAAACATATTTGGGCCATTTCATAGGTTATTGCACAACAGTCCCGTGCCCCTCCTTCCATGCCGCCATAAGCTTCAGGGATAAAAAGAAGTTGTAGGCCGATATCCGGACCGAGCATTTTACGAATCTCTTCTTCAGGAAAAAATTCATTTTGATCAAATTCAAGGATTTTCTCCTTGGTCAAGAGCCGTTTTTTCAGTTGCCTTACTGTATCTATAACCATCTGCCTTGATTCGGGATCCAATCCTTTCAAAGCAGTACCCGTTTCAGTTACAAATAATGCCATTGACCTTTATTCCTCTTCAGTTTCAATTACCGTACGCCCTTTGTAAGTTCCGCAGTTGGGGCATACATGATGCGGAAGCTTGGCCTCACCACACTGAGGACAGGTCGATACATTCGGACCTGTAATTTTTTGGTGAGTACGCCTTTTGTCCCGCTTTGACTTAGATGTTTTATGTTTTGGGACAGCCATTAGTAATCTCCTAACATTTCGATTTATTTAATAAATATTTATAAATCACTACCTATACGGACAATTATGATTCTAGTAATTTAAATGCAATCGATTGTCAAGCCTTTTTATAAATATTTTTAATTTTGAACTCTTGTGCTCTTACCACTGACGTGCTATGAAAGCTCCTCGTACCAAACTTAGAATAATAATCAAATTAATTATTTGATATTATATATAAATAATTCTATTTAAAATTTTTACACTGCATCTAATTTTAAAAAAAGGTGCTATTTTTAAATTGTTTCTCAGACAATGCAATGATATGATAATTTTTTAAAATATTTTATACGATGTTTACTAACTACTATTACTAATCATTCAAAACAATAATTAGCAATACATTAAAAATCAGGTTAAACAATATGAATACAATCATAACGCGTTTTCCACCGAGCCCAACGGGTTATCTCCATGTCGGCGGCGCACGGACGGCCCTTTTTAACTGGCTTTATGCTCGCCACATGAAAGGCAAGTTTATTCTTAGAATTGAAGATACGGATGTCGAACGTTCAACGCAGGAGTCTGTCGATGCCATTTTTGAAGCTCTTGAATGGCTCGGTATTGACTGGGATGAAGGACCTTATTTTCAAACCAAAAGATTTGATATTTATAAAACCTACATCCAAAAACTGCTTGATTCAGGACACGCTTATTATTGCACCTGCTCTCGTGAAAAAATTGAAGAAATGAGAAAAAAGGCCATGGCTGTCGGTGGAAAACCGAAATATGACGGTACATGTCGCGACAAAGGACTTTCACAAAGCGATAATGCCGTTATTCGATTTAAAGCCCCGCTTACCGGGGCTACCGTCATCGAAGATATTATAAAAGGCAATATTGTCTTTCAAAATTCAGAACTGGACGATTTTATCATTCAGAGGAGTAACGGCACGCCGACTTATAATTTGGCAGTCGTCATTGACGATATTACCATGGGCATCAATACAATTATAAGAGGTGATGACCATGTTAACAACACCCCCAAACAAATTTTACTCTTTAAAGCACTGGGCAGCCCTCTCCCGGTGTTCGGACATGTTCCCATGGTCCTGGGAAGTGATCGGTCCCGCTTAAGCAAGCGCCATGGTGCAATGTCCGTTACAGCCTATAGAGATATGGGATACCTTCCGGATGCATTTATAAATTTTCTTGTCAGATTGGGATGGTCCTATGGGGATCAAGAATTTTTTACGAGAGAAGAACTCATCGAAAAATTCACGCTTGAACACATCGGACGATCTGCGGGAGTATTTAATCAGGAAAAACTTTTAGCCCTTAATGCGGATCATATAAAGGTAACCCCGCCGACCAAGCTCGCTGAGTATCTTATACCATTTTTAAAACAAAAAGGGTATGAAACCAATGATGTTTCATATCTGCAAAAGGTTGTTAAAACGCTTCACACAAGAAGTAAAACCCTTCAGGAAATGGCGGAAGGTGCTGTTTTTTATCTTCAGGATAAAATCGACTATGAAGAAAAAGCAGCTCAAAAATTTCTCATTCCATCCGCCCTTGGCACTCTCAATCTACTGATCGATGAATTGATGCAACTCGATCATTTCACTGAGAAAGGGCTTGAAAATATATTTTTAAAGATAATGGAAATCACCCAACTCAAACTCGGTAAAATAGCCCAACCGGTTAGGGTGGCACTAACGGGAAAAACAGTCAGCCCCGGCATATTTGAAATCATTGAAGTACTTGGGAAAGAGCCGACCGTTAGACGTTTAAAAGATGCAGTCCGATTTATATCAGCCAAGTCATGATCAAATCGTAAAAAATGAAAATTAGATTTTTTACGACGTCACTATTGACGCTATTGAATAGAAGAAGATAGGGGCAAAAAGGGCGAAAAATGGAATTTTTATTGACTCATTTTGTGCTTTCATGTAATAGAAATCAACAAAATAATTGGGAGGTCGTTCAGCGGTAGGACTGCGGACTCTGACTCCGCCAACCAAGGTTCGAATCCTTGCCTCCCAGCCATGAAATATCAAAGGCTTAATCCGTTTTTTTTAGATTAAGCCTCTTTATTTTGACCTCAAGATGTTGTAATGTAATTTAGTTTTCCGATTTCCGTACGATTTTAGCCCAGGAATCACGCAATGTGACTGTTCGATTGAACACAAGTTTCCCTTCGGATGAATCAATGGGATCAACATAAAAATAGCCGAGCCGTTCAAACTGGTAACGGCTGCCGAGCGCAATATTTTTAAGACTGGGTTCAACCTTGCATGAGGTTAAGGTCTGCAAGGCGTTTGGATTCAAATAAGATTTAAAATCAAGTCCTTGCTTTTCATCGAGGGGATTTGCGGTAACGAAAAGTCGCTCATAGAGACGAACTTGGGCATCAAGCGAGTGGTCGGCGGAAACCCAATGCAATGTTCCCTTGACCTTTCGCCCGTCCGGCGACCAGCCTCCTTTGGTTCGAGGGTCATAGGAACAGTGCAGTTCAACCACTTGACCGGTTTTTTCATCCTTAACCACTTTTTCACATTTTATATAATATCCATATCGCAACCTTACTTCTCGACCTGGGGCCAGGCGAAAAAATTTTTTCGGTGGAGCTTCACAAAAATCTTCCTCTTCGATGTAAAGTACACGTGAAAATGGAATCTTCCGAGACCCCATATTGGGATCTTCAGGATTGTTTATCGCTTCCAACTCTTCAACTTGGTTTTCCGGGTAGTTGTCGATTACAACCTTCAGCGGGCGTAGGACCGCCATTGCCCGAGGCGCGCGCTTATTCAAATCTTCACGAATGCAGTGTTCGAGCAGCGCTACATCGACAATGCTATCCCTTTTGGCCACGCCGATTCGTTCACAAAAATTTCGAATGGACTCCGGCGTGTAGCCCCGCCTTCGGAAACCTGAAATAGTGGGCATCCGTGGATCATCCCATCCGCTCACATGCCCTTCCTTTACTAATTCCAATAGCTTTCGTTTACTCATTACCGTATAACTGAGATTGAGGCGTGCAAACTCAATTTGCTGAGGATGGTACAAATTCAATTCATTTAGGAACCAGTCATAAAGGGGGCGATGATCTTCAAATTCCAGGGTACAAATCGAATGCGTAATTTTTTCAATGGAATCCGAAATACAGTGGGCAAAGTCGTACATGGGATAAATACACCATTTATCACCTGTTCGATGATGGGTTGCCTGCAATATGCGATACATAACCGGATCCCGCATATTTAAATTAGCCGATACCATATCGATCTTTGCTCGAAGAACGCGAGAACCATCTTTGAATTCCCCTGCCCGCATGCGCTGAAATAGGTCAAAATTTTCTTCAACCGAACGTCCTCGATAGGGACTGTCCTTGCCCGGCTGGGTCAAGGTGCCGCGGTATTCTCGGATTTCTTCGGCACTTAAGTCGTCTACATACGCTTTTCCTTTTTTAATCAGCTGCACGGCGCACTCGTATAGTTTCTCGAAGTAATCGGATGCATAGTACAGCCGATCTTCCCAATCGAATCCAAGCCACCTGACATCTGATTTTATCGATTCGATATATTCAATCTCCTCCTTGCTTGGATTGGTATCGTCGAAGCGCAGATTACAATGGCTCCCGTACTCAGCGGCAAGTCCGAAATTAAGACAGATGGATTTTGCATGTCCGATATGCAGGTACCCATTGGGTTCCGGTGGAAAACGGGTTACAACTCGGCCATTATACTTATTTGTCTTAATATCTTCTTCAATAATCGTTCGAATAAAATTCGAAGGGGGTGTAGACTCTTTTGCAAACATATACCTGAACCTTTCGACAAATACTCTCAATGTAAGTTGACTTTAACCGCTGATTATTTTTTTTAACATAAATTTTTAAGAGAAGTAAACACGCTTTTTCATCTTTTATTATAAAGATACGGATTATATGTTTGATACGTTCGAATGAATAATAAGGTAATTCCAATGAAGGCGGGAAAGTTGGATTAGGGTCGCACGGCCCGTACAGCACCCAGTTGTCGGCAGTCTTTTTGATCTTTGTTCCAAGATGTTTCTTTTTGGGAGGACACAACATCAACAACCTTACTCCAACCATCTGAATAGCAAGCGTAATTTTCAGATGTCCAGTACCACACCGGCTCTTTTGATTCTACCGATGGGAAAAAAGGCTTACGTTTATAAATTTTCTCTAGTTCACCGACAGTAGGCAAACGCCAGTCATTATATCCGCCGGTTCGTAAACTTTTTACGTATTGAAGAGCGAATTCATAGTCTATTAATCTTTTAAGTTCAAGATTTGAATCCAACATACACCACACCAAACCCGTTCGCGTGTCAGTAATCGTGCCGTCTTTTTTTTCAACAAATATTCCACCGGCTGACTTGAGTAGGGCCCTTAATCTTTCTTTTTCCTTTGCTTTTCTGTCTAGATCCTCAAGATTTTGTATTTTGGCCAATTCGCTATTCAATTTTTTTTTCAAAGATGTATTCGGATAGGCTTTCAAATAGTCTAAATAAATCTGTTTTGCAGCCTCATAATGATTGCCTTTATGTTCTGCTTTTAACATCAAATTAGCAAGTATCTTTTGTTCGTATAGTTTTTTTTGAAATGAAGCCTGCAGGCTCTTTATTTCTTCCGCATGTTGACTGGAATCATAAATTTTAATAAAATTATCGCAAAGTTGGGCACAAATTTTCCATTTTTCCTGTTTTCCATAAAAAAATATTTTCTCCTTTAAAAAAATATAATATTCTTCCTGCATATCCGCAATGAATTGATTAACTTTATCTCGGTATTTTCCCTTTGGGTGATTATTGAGATATTCCATATAAACTGCAATTTTTTCTCCACTATCGAAGTCAATGGCCGTATTTAATTTTTCATAATCTCTATCATCGGATCGAACCGATATGTCCTCCATTTTACTGCTAATTTTAGCTTTATAAATACCATTTGGATATTTTTCTAAATACTGTTTACAAACAGCTGTCGCTTCTGTGTAATTATTCGCTGTACACAATATGTCAGCTCTATGAAGAAGTGATTTATAATCCCTTTCCTCAATTATATTTTGAATTTCAATTATCATTTTTTCCGCCTTTAAGGCATAGCTGCCTTCACTATAGGAATCTGAAAACTTTTTTATTATACTTATCTTTTCTTCTAGTACGTTCTGATTATCGACTTCTACCAAAAGGCGTTGATATTCTTTTTTTTCATGTTGAGATTTAACTGCCCACACAATTGTAGCTGTAATGACAACCGTAATGATAACGGTTGCGAAAATTGCAGTAGTCGGCAATCTGAAATGCTTTTTCGTTTTTTCCGTTTCTATGTTCCATTTTTTTTCACGGCAATATTCTTTAATATATTGACAGGCCTCATCACGATCCATTCCGAATTTAACAGCTGCTTTAACAAGGGCTTCAAAGTATTCCGTACGAATCTTACCATCCATTCCCGCAACTTCAATATCCGAATTGAGTTCATCCAGATGTGAACGGGCTATGCTTATATTATAGGCATTACGACTCTCTTGTGTCTTGAAAACCGCTATACACTGTCCAACTAAAATACCACTTGCAGTGACAACGGCATCCTTTTTTATAATTTTAAGAAGTTCCGTCTCTTTTTCTTTTGTTCGTTTTTGAATGGCTTCGAGACTGGAGCTATTGGAGAGTCCCAAAAAATCATAAAGTGATGATTTGCCGACAATTTTTAGGTTCGCATGAATAACCTTTTCAATGGATTTATCAAGTTGATGGAATTGGGTAGAATCTACCTTGTAATTTTTTTTGATCGGACAAGTGATTCGTTTGCGAATCTCATCTTCGCTCATTGTATGAAGCTTGGCCAATTTCGCAATTTCTTCCTCGGCAATGAAACCTTTACTCATGCGGATTTCGATCTGCTTGTCGATTCGGCTGTATTTTTCTTTTAGCTTAGCATTAATTCGGTCTCGAATCTTTTTTTCAGAAACAGAATGTAACTTAGCCAGCTTGAAGACCTCCTCATCCGTGATGAAACCTTTACTCATGCGGATTTCAAGATGTCTATCGATTTGTAAATATTTTTGTTTGACTTTATTTTGAAATTGTATCTTTGCTTGGCGGGCTTCATTTGGGCGTAGGCTTGGATCAAGCATGACTCTCCGGATTTCCGGAATCAAATCAATATAATGCTTAGCCAAAACAGCCTTTGTGGGATGATTGCGATAGCGACTCCATTCGGCTTGCTTTTTCTTAATTGCCTCCTCTATTTTTTTTTGATCCGACTCTGGTGGATTAACCGAAAGTTCCAGAACCTGATAGAAGTTTTCTCTTTCCATAATCTAATTTTATCCTAATACTCTCAATCATACTCCTTTCATACTTTAATGGATAACAAGGCTTTGACTTCGAGTTTTTGCTTCTTCAAATTCTTCACCCTGAATAAAAGATTTTGTTTCGATGGCAACTGCAACAGTACGTAACTCACTGGTCTCAACAGCATTAATTTGCAGGCGACCCTCCGGATTCATTTTAAAAGAGATTTCAATCGGCAAATCAACCGGCAAACCTGTAGGCAAATTTAGTATAGCCGTTCCTATTTCGATTGAATTTTCAGCCTGAACAGTTTCTGCACTGGATTCATTTTCCATTATACGAATCAATACTGTTTTCTGGTCGGGAATCGCTGTATAAAAATGTTTTTTGGCATCCACCGGTAAAGCCGTATTTCTCAGTATAAGGTTGAAAACGAGTTCTTCATTATGTTGGTTGCGTACCACAACGCCAAAGCTCTTGCTTGCCACATCTTTAATTTTAACCATGGAACGCTCTAAATAAGGAAGTGTGTAACCCGTATCATCAGCCATTTGCTGGACGACTTCTTTGACGATATCTTCAGGTGTCGACTCAAGATCGTCATAAATTTGATCAAGGCTTTTACTTGTTCTTTTTGCAATTCGTTTGATCAGTCCATCGTTGAGGGAAAGTTTCCAACCATAAATTGCAGCACCTTTTGCTACCGCTTCATCAGGGTCAAACATCTTCGGCTCTATGGAAAACTCCTCTTTAATACGATCAACAACTTGAGGCATCCGTGTAGAGCCACCGACTAAGATAATTTCATCAAAACGCTTATATCCCTTTTTCGCGGCTTCTTTCAAGATTTCATGGGTCAAAGCAATGGTTCTCTCGATTAAATCGCGTGTAATTTCTTCAAACTTTTCCCGTTTTAATTCAACCTTAACCCTTTCCCCGCCATGGGTTATGGAAATAGGAGTTTTTTCTCTCTGACTCATTATTTTTTTTGACTTCTCAGCAGAAAGCTGAAGATCTTGACAGGTATCAGGATCTTCAAGAATGTCCTCTTCTATTCCGGTCTTATTTTTAAATTCCTCTACCAAATTCGTTACAATGCGGTCATCCCAGTCTTTACCGCCTAGATTATGATCGCCCCCCGCACAAATTACCTCAATGGAATCCGGTTGAATATCAATCATCGTTATATCAAAGGTGCCGCCTCCAAGATCATAAACCAGAACAACCCGACTTTCGGAAAACTCGGTAGTGCCGTATGCAATGGCCGCTGCAGTAGGTTCATTAATAATTTGACGAACATTAAAGCCTGCAATTTCACCGGCCTTCCGGGTTGCCTCACGCTCATTAATGCCGAAATAAGCAGGGCAGGTGATGACGATATCTGAGATTTTTTCACCCAACTTATACTCCGCATCCTGTACAAGCTTTCGTATAATATAACTTGAAATCTCCTCTGCCCGATAAGCTTTGGAATTATATTCAAAAGCGAAATTGGGATCACCCATTGACCGTTTCACAAAACTGACAACTTCGCATGGGTATAATTTAGCACTTTCCTTGGCGACATCACCGACAACAATACTTTTCCCATCAAAAAAAACAACTGAGGGTGTTACTCGTTGATTTTCCGCGTTGGGTACAACAACCGCTTTACCATATTCATCGACATATGCAATCGATGAATATGTGGTTCCTAAATCAATTCCAAAAATCCTCTTCATCTGCTCACCCATGGGATCTCCTCATTTATACTTCAATTGGGGCTAATATATAGGAATAAACCGCCACCATTTCAGGCCGAATCACTTTTCCATCCCATTCGTAACCCGGACGCAAACTTTCAGCAACGGTTTTGTCTTTGGACTTATCTGCAGTTTCAATCGTTTTCATCACCCTTTGGCAACCCGGATCGAACGTAGCTTTGTTGCAAGTAAATGGTTTAACGCCTTGCCAGTAAAATAAATCTTCTAAATCCGAAGGTATATTTTCAAATACTTTGAGCAACTTTTCCAGATCGATTGCAGAGGCCTCTTTAGAACGATAATGCTCCACCAACTTTCTTATATCATCAATAATTTTTATCACATCCATAATAAAGGATTTCAGGTATTTTTTGACGATATCTTTTTTATACTCCTGAAGCTCTTGATGGAGCTGATCAATTATTTTATCTTTATGGGCATCATATTTTAATTTGCTCTGAAATTCCCGTTGAAGGCTGCTCAGCTGTTCTTGAATTTGCTCCATTTTTAAGATTATCGGTTTCGTGACCTCCTTCGTAGAAGCCGCTAAGCCTTCTTTTGTTTCTATTTCTTGTAACCTTTCGTCCGGATTCAATATGGCATCATCTCCCTGTATATTAGTGCTCACGCCGGATTCAGACGTTATAGGATCGGATTTAATCTTGGCAAGCTCCTTAATCGGAATACCAAAGTTAAATTCTTCGTCTTCCATTTCATCCATTTAAAAGATTACTCCATATCTAAGGTTCTGACTTTACAATTGCTTCATAACTTTGGTATCGACATTTTTAACAAATACTTTAATGCTTGTATCTCGCACAATAAAGGCGAATCTTAGCATAAGTTTTAATACGAAAGATTTTTCAAATTTTGAAGTGAATTTTTATGGAGAAATAAGCGGTATCGGCTGCAATTTATAATTGAATATTGTGTTGGTTGTATGTTGGGATGTTTAAAAAAGCGATTTTATATTAGTAACCAAAAAAACAGCGTTTGATCGGCTTCCTGGTTTTTCTGTGTAATCATTGAGCGTTAACATAGCAAAAAGGCTTTGGATATCATTTATAACATTATTTTCTTCAAATATAAACTTTTGGCTGTCATGGCTTGAATCAAAATTTTTTTTTATCTCCTGAACCATTTTATGGAATGGCGAAGGTTCCAGAATTTGCTGTGCCTTATTAAGAATACTCGCAATAAATATTTTGAAGCTCTTTAAGAGAAATATGCGACCATCTTCAAAACCTTTAAAAGATTCCAACGCTTCTAAAACTTTATGAATATTTGTTTCAATAGGAGTATTGGGGTGAAAATTTTCGAGCAACTTTTTTTGTTGGGGAGATAGCTCCGATTTACATCCATTAATGAGGGCAAATGCCCATCTCTTAACTTCTATTTCATGATATTTTTTAATCTGATCTCTTGATAAAGGTATCGGTTTCGAACTCCATTCATCAATAACGGTAAACGTCCATCTCCCGGCCTCATTTAAAAAATGTCTGTAAATGACGCCCGTGACCGCATAATATTGTTTAATTATCTCGGAATAACCGTTTTCTACTTCTTTATTGACGAAATCAATTTCTTCGTTTTTTTCAATAAGGCCATATGAAATCAAAGAATATAATACCTTATATACGGTAAAATCATCATAGCCGCTTTCATTCATTAATTGTCTAACAGTCCGTTTACCATCAACAAGCGTCAAAATCCGCCATTCATCTGCATTGAATTTAATTTCTTTTTTATCTTGATTGCTTTGAGAAATTTTAAATATCAATCTGTCATTGGTAATTTGCTTGGATATAAGCGACATTTCATCAACACGTCTTGTTGCTTCCAAAACGATGTTCATAATGTTTAAGGGAGTAACCACCATACCATTTAAATTAAGCTTGGCATCTTTATACTCAAAGCTCCCTTTTTCCCATAAAAACAGATCAAATATAATATCTTCAGCCTGTTTATAAATAATTTCTTTTAATCTTTCTTTAGAAATATAGCCCTGAACAACCATAATTTCACCTAATGCCAGCTTTTTCTCTTTCGCTAAAGCCAAGCAGGTGTTTAGTTGTTCAGAGGAAATTATCCCCTTGTTTCGTAAAAGATAACCGAGCCGAGCCTCTTTTTTAGATCCGGTGGCATATATTACGGCGCCATGCTTCATGAAAATTTTAACCTCATTTTCATCCCTGATAAGTCGCAACACACCTGTCTTTTTGTCATTGCATAATAGCTGTAAAATGCTTGCGAGAAAAGAGGTCTCGAAATTACCTTTAAGATGCATGTATCTAAGGCCTTTAATTCTCCTTTATCCAATTATGGACTTATAATGTACAATAAAAAATCCTCTAAAACACGATTCCCGCATATCCAACGAAGCTTTCGCCGGGACTTTTATCATAGCTGTTGGAATAGGCGATCAATTCCGCACTTTCAGCCCCTATCTGAATACCGGCGGCAATAGCTGTCGCTGCAGCACCGGCACAGCACGCATTTTGTGATGTTGAAGCTTCACGGACAACTTCATCCGGGTCCATAGAAAGCATGGCCTCAATAACTCTTCGGTCATTTTCATTCCGAACCCATTCGGCCGCCGAGGGGCCGATTCCTTTGGGAATAAAACCATAGTTTAATCCATAATGGGTTAAATCCGTAGATCCAATAATTTTTACCTGCAGTCCTAGTTCAACGGCAATTGCCACAGCAGTCTTTCCAATTTCGAATGAATTTCTCGTGGGAGGTACTCCAATGGGCACAATTTTTACTTTTGGAAAAAAATATTTTATAAAGGGGATCTGAATTTCAATAGTATTATCCTGAGTAAAATCCTCCATTGTTTCCAGCTTAAAACTAAATTTACGGGCAATTTCACTTGCAAGTTCGTCTTCGATATAAATTTCACCAAAAGGAGTCTCCCATGCCCCCTTTGTCATAATATAGCTTGGCGAACTTGAATGAAGATGCATTCCGAATATTAAAAAAACATCAGGATGATTATCAGCCTTTAAAAAATTGATCACATTACAAGCAATACTGCCTGAAAAATACCACCCCGCATGGGGTACAATACCACCAACCAATTTTTTCCGTGAAGGTATTTTAATATTCGGATCTCGAAGAAAATTTTTAATTTCTTTCTCACATCCTGAAGCACTTGCAGGATACCAACTTCCTGCAAACATTGCTTTTCTCACAGCCATGGCTCCAAACTCCTTTCCCAATCATTAAAGTGTCGGATTAAATTCAATCATCCCGGTGCACATCTTTAGCTTTATAACAATTAGATCCTAATACTCGATCGGTAGGCAATTGTGAGAGAAGCTCTAATCAGAATCCAACTTTTTACCATAGACCATAAATAGTAATCGGCCGAACTTCAAAAAAGCTAAAGCCGCACAATTTTTGAATGTTTAATTATGTGAAAGTTTCTTGAAAATGTATAATGCCTAATCTATGACCGTTGATAGGAGATTGTGTTGAGTGAAATATGACTTTTTCAAAAAGACATAAGGAACGAAGATATCAAATATTATTTTTTATCAGGGCAGATAGCCCTTAACATGTCTTTACCTATTTTTTTCCGGCGGCATACCGGACATATCAATATTTCGTCTTCAGGTAAACCTGTTTTCTCTATTACATAATCAAACACCTTTTGGGTAACATGACGCTTTCCGCAGATGGGACAAAACAACGACTTGGAATTATTTGACTGTAACGATTTTTTCATGGCAGATCCCCCTTAACATCTCTTGCCCCATTTTTTCACGACGGCATCTAGGGCAGATCGATAATTCAGTTTCAGACAGACCCGTTTTTTGCATTTCATATAACAGCATTTGATTGGTAATATGTTGTTCGCCGCAAATCGGGCATTTTAAAAGTTCAAATTGATGATACCATAATGCGCGTTTGCCGTTGCTATCTATCATTCGAATAGCGCCTGTCGGGCAAATAGCGACACAAGAACCACAACCGATACAATCTTCGTTGGCATCTTTATATGGAGTTTGAACCACTTTATCGGCGCCACGCCCGGCTGTATAAATCGCTGCAGTTCCCTGCTTATGGCAGAGTCGATAACATAATCCGCATAACACACACCTTTTATTCTGAACATTTAAAGTATCAAATTCCGGCTCTATTTTTTCATTGATAATTTCCTCTAATATTTCTTTTGCCTCAGGTGCTCTAGCGATAAGGAGCTTGGCAGTCATTCTGCGACTTTTTTTTACCATTTCAGATTCCGTATAAAATCTTTCAATGGAACGAATCGGATACTCACAAGCAGCGACTAATTTTGATTCATTTTTTTTTCTAACTTCAACCACGCAAAGTCTGCAGCCGGCAAATCCAGGAAAATCAGGATGATAGCAAAGGGTAGGTATATAAATATTATTTTTTTTGCAAGTATCTAATAATTTTGTATTTTTTGCAACTTTAAATTTTTTGTCGTTGATGAAAATTTCGACCATTTCAAATCTCCATTAATTTACCATCTTATTGCGTTAAAAGTACAGGCTGATCGGCATTCGCCACATCGAATACAATTTTCTTCGATGATTTTATAACAACCGTCATCTAAAATCTTGATGGCATCCACTGGACATGCTTTGAAACAGAGTCCGCATTTTGTACATTTTACAATATTTATTTCAAATTTAGTCAATACCTTACATACGCCGGCAACACAGTACTTATTTTTGATGTGATCGATATATTCGTCTTCAAAATATCTAAGCGTGCTCAACAAAGGATTGGGTGCGCTTCGGCCCAATCCACACAAAGAGCTAGAGGCAATATATTCACCAAGTTCCTTTAACTTTCTTAAATCTTCAAGGCTCCCCCTTCCTTGAGTAATGCCTTCAAGGATTCTGTAAACTTGAACCAGTCCTTCTCGGCATGGAGCACACTTTCCGCAAGACTCCTCCATTAAAAATTTAGTAAAATATCTTGCTACCTCAACCATACAATCACAATCATCCATCACGATCATTCCGCCCGAACCCATGATCGATCCTACGGCTTTCAGCGAATCAAAATCAACGGGCAAATCAAGGTATTCGCTCGGTATACATCCCCCTGAAGGACCTCCGGTTTGAACGGCTTTGAAAGGTCTATTTTTTACAATTCCACCGCCTATTTCAAAAATAATTTCTCTTAAAGTCGTTCCCATTTCAACTTCAATCAAACCTGCATTTCTCACCTTTCCAACTAAGGAAAAAACTTTGGTCCCGGGTGAATCCACGGTCCCCATCTTTTTATAATTTTTTGCACCGTTTAAAATAATATAGGGAACATTGGCATAAGTTTCGACATTATTTAAAAGTGTAGGTTTACCCCAAAGGCCTTGTTCGGAAGCATGAATATGTTTTTCATGTGGTTCACCGATTTTTCCTTCAATAGACCGCATCAGTGCGGAAGACTCTCCGCAGACAAAGGCCCCGGCTCCGCGTTTGATTTTGATATCAAACTGGAATCCGGACCCAAAAATATTTTCTCCTAATAGTCCCTTTTTACGAGCATCATGGATTCCTTTTTGTAAGTTTCGAACAGCGATAGGGTATTCATCACGCACATAAATAAATCCTTCATTAGAACCCACAGCAAAAGCGGCGATGGTCATACCTTCTAAAACAACATGAGGGGTCCCTTCCATAAGACTTCTATCCATAAAAGCACCGGGATCACCTTCATCGCCATTGCAAATTATGTATTTTGGAGTTTCAAAAGCGTTAAATACATCTTCCCATTTCCGACCGGCAGGAAAACCACCACCACCTCGTCCACGGAGTCCGGATTTCAAAATTTCATCCACAATATTTTCAGGCTGAAGCGTCAAAGCCTTTTTTAAGCCTGCATACCCGCCCATTGCAATATAGTCGTCTATACTCTTCGGGTTTATCAGACCATTTGTTCGCAAAATAATTTTTGTTTGTTTTTTATAAAATGGGACTTGATCGGTCCTGATATAGCGTTTCTTGGTTTCGGAATCAGTGTATAAAAGCCGTTCGACCAACTCATTCTTTTGGGTCTTTTCAAGAATTTCAAACACATCGGAGGATTTTACTTTTTGATAAAAAATATCTCCGGGTTTAACCTGAAGAATAGGTCCATTTGCACATAGCCCTTGGCAGCCTGTAAATTTTATATCAAACCAATCGGCTTTTAATTCTAAAAATTTATCATAGACCTGTCGACTCTCATAGCCCCGGCAACCGACATCTCCACAAAGCAAAAATAGGGTTTTCATTTCTTTCCCCGCAGCATATCAATAATGTTTCTGATTTTTTTTCGGGTTAGATTTCCATAGATCTTTTCATTGATAGAGACAACCGGTGCCATTGCGCATGCGCCCAGGCAGTTGACCTGTTCTAAAGTAAACATTTGATCGCTTGTGGTTTCACCGTTTCTGATGCCTAAATAGCTGTTAATCTCATCCACTATATTCTCGGAAGATTTCAGATGGCAAGCAGTTCCATCGCAGACTTTTATTAAATATTTTCCTCTCTCTTTAAGTGAAAAGGTTTTATAAAATGTTGCAATTGCATACGTATACGAATAGGCAATGCCTAAATTTCGGCTGATTTCTTTTAAATTTTCTCTCGATATATACCCTTGAAGACTTTGAATATCCTGCAAGGCCTGAATAACTTCTTCGGATGAGTTATCGTTGTTCCTGTCCAACATATCTAAAATATAGCTCCATATGATGATATCGCTGAAATTTGATTATATTAAAAGTTATAAGGGCAGATGTAGAACCTGCCCTTATAAAATTATCATAAAATCATTCAATAAACTTCACTTTATCTAAACCCAAATCTTCTATCTTTTCTTGAGTCGGTACACCGTTTTCATCCCACCCTCTGGTCTTGTAATAAGCCGGCAGCATCTCAAACAGCCGATTTACGTGGCCTTTTGCCGGTCCGGCGGGAATTGGATCGTTTAATAGTCTTGGAGGCAAGGTATCGTCATCTTTAGAAAAGCCAGCTTTAATGTTAAATAAGCGTTCCAAATTGTATATTCTATCTCCACATTCAAGTATTTTTTCAGCTGTATAATCGACACCGGTAAGGGCGGCAAGCTGAGCGGCGATTTCTTCTCCACCGAGTCCGAAAGTCGTAAATAAACACACACCGGAAGAATCGATCGCTGCCGTCAAATCTTGGAAAATCTTAAGCCAAACGTCTTTGCCTTCGATGGCCTGCGGATCGAGTTTTTCCGGAACCCCCAATATTTCCGGTGAGATCAAATACCCACGGACATGGCATCCCCCACGATTAGAGGTCGCATATTCGAGGCCCATTCCCTGAACCCCGCGAGGATCATAGGCAGGAAGTTCCTGTTTTTTAACAGACATGGACAATTCCGGATGCCCATAAGATTCCGCAAGACGATAAGAGCCCTCGGCTAACAGGTCACCGATTCCTTCTCTAAAGGCGGTCATTTCAGTTAATTTTACCACTGCATCGGCATTACCGAAGTTTAAATCCATTCCAGCTGTTTCCCGCGTGATAACTCCTTTTTCATAAAGTTCCATTGCGCAGCCGATGGTAGATCCCATCGAAATGGTATCAATTCCATTTTCATTGCAAATATAGTTAGCTTTTGTAATCGCATCCAAATTATCCACACCACATTGAGCTCCGAAAGCCCAAGCGGTTTCATATTCAGGTCCCTCTCCGAACCCTGCATAGCGTTTGTCTTTTACTTGTGTAACTCTGCCGCACGCAATGGTACAGCCAAAGCAGGCCTTCTTTTTTATCAGTTGATTTTCATATAATGCTTCACCGCTTGTTTTTTCAGCCCCTTCAAAAAAAGACTCCTGAAAGTTACGCGTTGGAAGTGCGCCGCTTTGATTAATAATGTTGACAAGAATTGCTGTTCCAAGTTTCGGCAACCCTTCTGATGCAACGGGATGTTCGGCAAGTTTTTTACGAACATCTAAAGCAACCTCCCTTACTTTTTCAGCATCCGCCGGCACAACGCCTCCGCTTCCGAGGACGACAACCGCTTTCAAATTTTTGGAGCCCATTACCGCTCCAACGCCTGATCTGCCTGCAGCCCGGTCTTTATCGCAGATTACACAAGCGATTTTAGCAAGATTTTCCCCGGCAGGACCAATACAGGCCACTTTTGCCGTCGAAGCGGTTTCACCCATTAAAATATCAGTAGTTTCCCCGGTCAGTTTGCCCCATACGTGAGATGCGTCTCGAAGAACTGCATTTCCATCTTCAATATATAAATAAACCGGTTTCTGTGATTTCCCTTCGAAAATTATCATATCGAAACCTGAATATTTTAATTCCGGACCGAACATGCCACCCGAATTTGAGGCGGCAATCGTATCCGTTAAAGCGCCTTTGGTCACAACTTCATATCGACCGGTCGATGCTCCCAGGGCACCGGTCATAGGACCTGTGGCAAAAATAAGCTTGTTATCCGGACTTAAAGGTTCTACTTTCGGATTAACTTCTTCAACGAAATAACGGCTTCCCAGCCCCCTGCCGCCGATATAATCTTTAGCCCACTGCTCATTAAGTTTTTCTATTTTCACCGTTTCTTTGGTAAGATCAACGCGTAATATTTTTCCCATCCATCCATACATGACTTAGGCCTCCTTTTTGAAGACTTGCTCAAATTTTTCCGACATTACTTTCTTACGTGCCAAGGTTTCCAAATCTGCTCTGATCCACTGGATTGCATCCGTTGGACAGAACACGGCACATTCAGGCGTACCTTCACAAACATCACATTTAATAACGGATTTGGTTTCTCGATCATAGGAAATGTTACCAAAAGGGCAAGCAGAAACACACATTCTGCAACCGATACATTTCTGGGCATCATATTCAACAACACCCGTATCCGAGTTTTTAGTCAGCGCTTTTACGACACAAACAGCGGCACAGGCAGGATCTTCACACTGCAGGCACGTTAACGGAACAGAAAATTTCATCGGTGAAGTCAATACTTCAATTCTTGATTTTGATGGTCGAAACGCCCCTTCATGTTTCAGTGAACATGCAAGCCGACAGGAATGGCAATTGATGCAAAATTCGGGCTGCAAAAGTAGCACCTTATTCATGTTGTTACCTCCTATATATTATTATTTTATGCCGAAAAAATTACCCATTCAAAAACGATTACCTTTCAAATTTTGTATCTGCTTCCAATGAATCAAAACAATTACAAGAGCGGAGAGAGTTTAATTTTCGAAAATGAAAAATCAGATAATTCAACAACTAATAATTGATTGATCAAAGCCGGTTCACCCCAAAGATTTTTTAAAATTTCATCGGCCATAAGGCTGCCGATACAAAAAACGATTTGAGGGGATATTGAAATAAAATTCTTTGCGTTTTCCATTCCACGGTAAATATCGTTCAATCGAATACTTTCCCGGGTAATGGTGGTAATCTGCCCATAATCTTCTTGAACTCCACCATGTACGAGAAACGTATCACTAAGTAATAACTTTTCCAATGCAAAGCGACTTTCATAATTATCTAGGCAATCTGCAATGCCATCAAACTGATATTGAGTAAGGATTTTATAAAAATTTTTTGCCTGTATCGATATATTTAGCGGGATGATGGTGGTGAGTCCATGAATAGAGGATAACTTCCGACACGCAGCTTCGACTTTATATTGATTTAGATTATCAATAGTATAGAGAATCTGTCGGTTTAAATCGGGTTTATCAATCTTTTTTTTATCAATAATGATGAGTTTGCCGATGCCTGCGCGAACTAAAATTTCGGCAACAACACAACCAAGCCCTCCCATACCCGCTACAAGAATGGAACTTTCAGATAAAATACTTTGCTTTTTTTCTTTCCAAAATGCGACATTTCTTGAGAAAATGTCGTCAAAAATCTTCACCCCCCACCCCCTGGTGGAAAAAGAGAAACAATGTCATTTGCGTGAACTAAAGTTTTTGTGCTTTTCAGATGAAGAATATTTTTACCATTTACCAGTATCATCGTTCCGGGTATGAGTTTTCCATCTCTGTCAAAAAGTTTATGAAGAAATTTTTTCGAAATTTTTTCTTCACATTTTTCCAGCAGCTGCAAAACATCAATCTCATTTGAACTCATTTTTAATTGGCGGGTTTTTAATTCAACGCGTAAGGTGGTATAGAAGTCGACGGTTATCATTTTTTCCAAGCATTAAAAAAAGTAAAAAGACAATCAACTTTCAATTGCTTATGATCGTAGCACCTCATTGATAAAAGGAACCATAAGTTTTTTTATTTAGATTATATTTGATTCGATGTCAAACGCTAATATACTAATTTTGATGAGAATTTATTTGAAAATCATCATTTTTTTCAGGCTTCATCCGCCATTTCCAACTTGCCGCAAGATCTGCGATCAATTATTTGGCAGCTTTTTAAAAGAAAACCTGCGACTAGAGCAATCAAACCACTGATGATAAATAAATTAAATGAACCCAAACGCTCATAAAAATAACCATTAAAGAAAAATCCGACCATCATACCAAGCCCGTAAGTTAGAGCATTATTGATTGCCTGCCCCAATGTTTTGGCCTCTTTCGGTGTTAAATGGTCCATATAGAGGATGGCGGCCATATGAAAAGTTCCATAAGTGACGGCATGAAAAAATTGTGAAAACAGGATGGCCATCGGAGATCTAACAAAATAGAGAATAAACCATCTCAATGATGCTACGATAAACGAAAAAATCAAAACATTTTCCAAAGCAAATCGCTTAAATATGGCGTCGGATCTCAGCATAACCAGAATTTCGGCAATAGATGCCAATGCCCAAGCAAATCCAATGAATGTATTTCCATAACCTAAATTTTCAAGATGGATCGAAAAGAATCCATAATAAGTTCCATGACTCACCAGCATTAAAAAAGCACAAAACAAAAAAACAAGGACGCGTTTTTCAAAAAAAAATTTTGCTTTTGGAATAAAAGTTTTTCTTTCTTTAGGATCAATGCCAGGAATTTTAAAAGACAGAATGGCTTGAAGGCAAGATCCAATGAAAATAAACGCAAGGATTATCTCAACGGAAGAAAGGTCTATTATTTTACCAACCACGATCACAGTCAGAATAAAACTGATGGAACCCCATGCTCGAATTCTGCCGTAACTTTTCTTTTTATTTCCCAATAAATCCATAGTAAATGCTTCCAGGAAGGAAATGATCGGGGCGTAAAACACTGCATAAAAAAAAGTAATGATCAGCATCAGTTCAAAATCGATCGTATAAAGATAAAGCACCCAAATCGTTGTGCTGATAATGCTGCAAAATATGTATATCGATCTTCTCATCTGAAAGCGATCTGCCAAAATCCCCCAGATTAAAGGAAAAAGAACCATTGCAAATGATCTTAGAGAAGAGAGAATGCCGATTTGAAAACCACTAAAACCAAGATGGTAGCAATATAAATTAAAATAGGGCAAAAAAATACCTAGTGCCCCAAAGTATAAAAAGTACTGGGAGCTGATTACAAATCTAAATGAGAATTTATGCTCTTTATCCATTGCCGTTTATTAAGGCATCCGTATACAAAACGCAATTCTTAATTCAGGATGTTTTTATTCTGTCATATATAAATAAAAATTATATCAAATACTTAAAAGTTGAAAACCTCTTTCCTGAAACCTTTTTTCTCATAAAACAGCTTGACTGAAATTCTCTTACCGGCTATAAAATACAATTTATTTGGCAATGAAGTCTGCCATGAACTGTCCTTTTGAAGGACTGATGACTTCTACCTTGAAACATTTAGGGGTAGAAGCGCATATATCTACCCCACCTGACCGAAAGGTGGGTTTTTTTATTTAGATGCCCTGAGAGTTCGCCACCTATCAGGGTATTTTTATTTTTTCGGAGGCTTTTTATGGCAATAAGCATCGCATTGATTATTCTTCTGGGATTGTTCGGTGGTTACCTATTTTCTCTGTTGAAACTGCCGGGCCTGGTGGGGATGCTGCTCATGGGCGTACTCACCGGGCCTTATATCCTGAATCTCATATCCCCGGAGATGATGACCGTGTCCGGGGATTTTCGAAAAATCGCTCTTATCGTAATCCTGCTTCGCGCCGGCTTTGAATTGCGCCGTGATACCCTCAATCGAGTCGGAAGGGCTGCATTAATCATGAGCGCCGTACCGGCGGTTTTCGAGATTGTCGGTGTTATGCTGGTGGCACCCCGCCTACTGGGTATGACCTATCTGGAGGCCGCCCTCCTCGGCGCCATTCTCGGAGCTGTTTCTCCAGCGGTGGTTGTACCCCTAATGATTGATTTCATGGACCGTAGCCGCGGTACGAAAAAAGGCATCCCCACTCTTATCCTGGGAGCTTCATCCCTGGATGATGTCTTTGTCATTGTACTTTTTACGGTCTTTTTGGGCATGATCGGAGTCGCGGAAGTCAATCCCTGGGCAAAACTTGCCGAAATTCCCCTTAGCATTATACTGGGGATCGGAGCAGGTTTAATTCCCGGCTACCTTCTCTACCGCCTCTTCACCAGATTCGATTGGCGTCCGCCAAAGCGGACAATCATGGTTGTGGGGACAGCCATCTTGCTGACTTGGGTGGAACAAACTCTGGAACATCGTGTTCCCATTGCAAGTTTGCTGGGTGTCATGGCTATCGGATTCGTCATCCTTGAAAAATCAGAGGCCATCGCCCATATTATTTCACAAAAACTCAAGAAGCTCTGGGTTTTTGCCGAGCTCCTTCTTTTTGTTCTCGTGGGGGCCCAGGTGAATATCCAGGTTGCCTGGAAGGCGGGACTGGCGGGTATCGTAGTTATTGCTACGGGCCTTCTGTTCAGAAGCATAGGAACCTATATCTCCCTGTTCGGCACTGACTTTACCGTAAAAGAAAAACTCTTTTGCGTAGTGGCCTATATACCCAAGGCCACGGTCCAGGCCGCCATCGGTGCCGTGCCCCTATCCGCCGGGGTGGCTTCAGGTGAAGTCATTCTGGCCGTGGCCGTGCTCTCCATCCTGCTAACTGCTCCTATCGGCGCCGTGGGCATCATGGTCTTGGGCGAAAGGATACTGGATCAAGGGGAACGTTCTCCCTATCTGTTTAAGGAACTCAGGGAAAATATGGGGCTTCCTCGGGTGGGCGAACGAATCAGAAGCAAGAAATTCGATACCATCTGGAAGGTAATCGAAGAGAAAGAGACATGGATCGAGCTCCCGCATACAGCCGGTATAGTGAAACAGGATACTCAACTCGTGCCTGCTATCTTTCTGCGGTACTGGATGGAGGATACGAGCCATGGGCCCGGTACCGGAAAGACCCTTTCTTATCGTTACAGCCGGATGGACCACCCCTTTGATCGTGACTGGGAAATCCTTTACGATTGGTAAGAACGGAATGAAGCATCATTCATGGTTTGTACGTCAGATGGCATACACCGCAATATTCATGGTGCCAATTGTTCATCCTTTATTTACTTTTTTTTAAGCCAAGATTTAACATCCTCTTTACTAGGGATCTTACCTACCGATTTCACCTCGCCGTCAACTACCACCGCAGGTGTGCCGAACACGCCATAACCGGCGATCTTCATTAAATCGGTGACTTTTTCGATGTGAGCGGCTACGCCGGCTTCAGCCACCGCATCAATGACTACTTTTTCCGTCTGCTTACATTTAGGGCAGCCGGGACCCAAGACTTTGATTTCCATTATGACACTCCTTTATTTGTTTTCCCATTCTTGTCCAGATGACGCCATTCTATTTCTAGAAAATTCATCATTGATTCTCCCATTGGTCGTTCAGGCGAACAGAGCACCGTAAAGTATCCCCGCAATGGCCGACAGGATCACGATGATGCCGCAAAAGGTCGCCGTCTTCTTCACGCCCATGACACTGCCGATCACCAGCATATTGGGAAGCGACAGTGCCGGTCCGGCTAAAAGGAGCGCCAGTGCCGGTCCCTTGCCCATGCCGGCCCCCAGAAGCCCCTGCAGAATGGGCACTTCGGTCAGAGTCGCGAAATACATCAAAGCCCCGGCCACCGAGGCAATCAGATTGGCCCAGATGGAATTACCGCCTAAAAGGGACTGAATCCACTGTTCGGGAATCAGGGCCGGATGACCCGGACGGCCCAGTAGGAACCCGGCCACCAGCACGCCACCGGCAAGCAGAGGAAAGATCTGCTTCATAAAACCCCAGGTGGACTCGACCCAGCTTTTGCACTCGTCCTTGGTAAACCAGGCCTTGAGCATAAAACCCAAGATGATCAGCAAAATGATGGTAATGTACCACTTGACCGCGAAGATAGCCGGCCATAGCCCTATCGCTTCAGGAGTCGGTTTGGCGAATGCGGCGAACACCAGGATTAATACCATGGTTAAAATATATGAGGTGTCCTGCAGCAAAGTCCTTTCCTTGGTGTCCGCGTCCGGCAAGTAAATTTGTCCGACGGAGCGCGCGGCATCGTCTTTTCGGAAGATTAAGGCCATCAGCAGGCCGGTCACCACGGCGAATAGCACCGCACCCACAGCCCGTGCCAGCCCCAGTTCCCAACCCAGGATTTTAGCTGTTAAAGTGATGGCCAACACATTGATAGCCGGGCCGGAATAGAGAAAAGCCGTAGCCGGCCCGATGCCCGCTCCGCGGGTATAGATACCGGCAAACAACGGCAACACCGTGCAGGAACACACCGCCAGGATGGTCCCTGAAACCGATGCCACCGAGTATGATAAAATTTTACCGGCCTGCGCCCCGAAGTATTTGAGCACCGAGGCCTGGGACACGAACACGGCGATGGCTCCGGCAATAAAAAAAGCGGGAATTAGGCAGGTTAGAACATGCTCCCGCGCATACTCCTGCAGCATCATAAAAGCTTCCAGCCCGGATTGACCAATGACCGGATGGTTCCAAGGGACATAATAGGCGCCCAAAAAAACACCGGCAATCAACAATAGCTTGGTACGCTCTTTCATAATTTATCCTCATCCTCGGCGACTTCTTACAACGAACAATGTTTTCGGAAGCCGTCAATCAATTTATGTTTCGTCATATATCTATATTATAGCTTAAAAAATTTAACTTCCGCAGATGTTTTCGCGGCAAATCTCCGGCAATCGAGCCACAAGCGCTACAACTTCATCGTCATCCTCCAGCCAATGCTGCAAATTCTTCAGTAGAGCGGCCGCATAAACATTTCTTACCCCGTCAGCGATTCGGCAGTTAACCCAGAGTCCCTCCTTGGAATAAGTGATCAAATCGGCATCCTCCAAAATCTTAAGGTGCTTGCTTGCCGTGGACTGGGCCAATCCAAGAACCTCTTGGATTTCACATACGCACAGTATTTTGCGTTGGAGTAGCTTAATAATCTTGACTCGGTTAGGATCCGACAGGGCCTTCATGACCTTGATAAAGTCTCGCATTTGATTTACATTCTTCATATCGTCAAATAGAAATATACTTCCAAACTCTCTTTGTCAAGACCAATTGCATCGATCACAAGATCCTTATGGAGCTTTAGAAGGACATATCTCTTCTTTACAAATTTTAGCTATGATGTTAAATTTTTAAGGTAAAAGGATGAAAGTCTCAACATTCAGGAGCCGAAAATGGGCTATATAAAAATTAGATTTAGTAATGATAAGACAAGATCAAATTTCGGGAAAACCATCGAAGACATATTTCAAACAATGAACCCAATGTTCGTTCTTTCCGAACGTACATGGAAGCCTCAAATGGATATATATGAGACCCCGAATGAAATAATCATCCTGGGCGAAATTGCAGGCGTCGACAAAGAGAATTTGGAATTGGAAATTAATAACAAAGCAATTAAAATCTATGGAAGCAGAAATCAAATATCCCGTGTAGAAAATGCAACTTATCGATTGGCGGAAATTCAGTATGGTAAATTTGAACGTATTCTTTTTTTCCCCACCCCAATCGATATGGATAAAGTAACCGCATCCTATTTAAATGGCTTCCTACAAATCAGACTTGTCAAGCTTCCGGTTAATATCGCCCACAAGATACCCATCTCAGATGAATAAAGGTTTTCTTGCCGGGCATAAATAAAAATTTTTCTATATTTTAAATAAAGCCTGTTTTTCAATCCTAATCGGTAGAAACGGATTTTTGGAGATAACCATGATCGAACAGCAATCATCAACGGAATTCAATACCGAAAATTTGCCTGAAATTCTTCCTATTCTACCCTTATTTGATTCAGCTTTTTTCCCTAAAATGGTTTTACCTTTAAATGTCTCCCAGAGTGATTCGATTCAATTGGTTGATGAAGCAATGTCTAAAGACCGGATTGTGGGCCTTCTGGTATCTAAAATTCCCGGCAAAAAAAGCGTTTATCCACACGATGATCTTTATAGGGTGGGTAC
Source organism: Desulfobacterales bacterium (assembly GCA_016931455.1). Taxonomy (GTDB): domain Bacteria; phylum Desulfobacterota; class Desulfobacteria; order Desulfobacterales; family JAHDSC01; genus JAFGES01. The sequence continues at coordinate 66,372 of JAFGES010000060.1, forward strand.
AAGCGCACTGATCCTGAAGATGGCAAAGACCGAAGAAAAAAAGGCGCAACTCGTGGTACAGGGCATGAGTAGATTTAGGGTCAAAAATTTTATACAAGGCAAGCCGTATCCCCAAGCCCGGGTGGGATATCTCAAAGATATCGAAGCAAAAGACAAGGAAACCGAAGCGCTGATGTCTAATATTGTTAGCTTATTCACCAGAATTGTCGATCTATCACCCGCTTTGCCCCAAGAAATCGCTTCGATGGCAAAATCTATCCAAGAACCCGGTTTATTGGCTAACATGGTTGCTTCGATGATTAATTCGACAATTACGGAAAAACAAAAAGTCCTTGAGATAGATGATTTAAAAGAACGTTTAAAAGCAGTTACACGACTTGCCAATTATCAAGTAGAAATTCTGGAACTGGGCGATAAAATACAATCCCAGGTCAAGGGAGATATGGATAAAAGTCAAAGAGAATATTATCTAAGGCGACAACTGAAAGCTATCAAGGAAGAACTCGGTGAAAAGGACGAAGTAACTGTTGAAGTTGAAGAATATCGAGTAAAGATAGAGGAAAAAAAACTTCCGGAAGACGCCCGCAAGGAAGCCGAGCGAGAACTCAATCGCCTTTCCCGCATGCATCCTTCTTCTGCCGAATATAACGTCGCTTTGACATACCTTGACTGGATGATAACGCTTCCATGGAATGAAAGTACAAAAGACATTCTCGATATAAAAAAAGCCAAAAAAGTTTTAGACGATGACCATTATGGACTCGAAAAAGCTAAAAAACGTATCATAGAATACCTCGCCGTAAAAAAACTCAAACCGGAATCCAAAGGACCCATTTTATGTTTTGCCGGTCCTCCAGGTACCGGCAAAACATCCTTAGGTAAATCCATCGCCAGAGCTCTCGGCCGCAAATTTATCCGTATCTCTTTAGGTGGTGTAAAGGATGAGGCTGAAATCAGAGGACACCGCCGCACCTATGTTGGAGCATTACCGGGTCGCATTATACAAGGCATCCGGCGAGCTGAATCAAATAATCCTGTTTTTATGATGGATGAAATTGATAAAGTCGGAAGTGATTTTCGCGGTGATCCGTCATCCGCCTTACTGGAAGTTCTTGACCCTGAACAGAACGATACTTTCTCCGATCACTATCTGGATGTAGCATTTGATCTATCTAAAGTCATGTTTATCACCACGGCAAATATCCTTGACACGATACCACCTGCCTTGCGAGACAGAATGGAAGTGCTTCAGTTGTTAGGTTATATGGAAGATGAAAAAATTAAAATTGCAACCCGTTATCTCATTCCCCGCCAACTGGAAGCCCATGGCCTTGGCCCGGATCAATTATCATTTACCAGAGGTGCTATAAAACGGATAATTTCAGGCTATACACGCGAAGCCGGCCTTAGAAATCTGGAAAGGGAAATCGCAACGATCTGCCGTGGAGTTGCAAGTAAAATCGCCCAGGGGGATGCAGAATCGGTAACCATCAAGGTCGCAAATGTTTCAAAATACCTTGGCCCGGTTCGAATTCCTATTGAAACCGGCGAAAGAATTCAAACTCCGGGAGTAGCTATGGGTCTCGCCTGGACACAGGCGGGAGGAGAACTGCTGTTTGTTGAGGCCACTGCCATGAAGGGCAAAAAAGGTCTTACCCTTACCGGTCAACTGGGAGATGTCATGAAAGAATCCGCGATTGCCGCTCTCAGCTTCATTCGAACAAATGCTGCGGAATTAAATATTCCCGACGACTTCTTTGAAAACCACGACATTCATTTACATATCCCCGCAGGCGCCATACCCAAAGACGGCCCTTCCGCAGGCGTCACCATGCTGACTGCTTTGGTATCTTTATTAACAAATAAAACCATTCGTAAAGATCTTGCAATGACCGGTGAGATTACTTTGAGAGGGCAGATCTTATCGGTTGGCGGTATAAAGGAAAAAGTTCTGGCTGCTCATCGCGCCGGTATTAAAACGATCATTATGCCGAAGTGGAATAAAAAAGATTTAGAAGATATTTCGAAAAAGGTTCAAAAGCAGATTCGTTTCTATTTTATAGACAAGATGATGGAGGTTTTAAAAATTGCCCTTGAAAAATAATAAATGGATATATTTAAATTGTCATGCGGTTTGAATTCAAAGAAAAGCTGCCGATCAGCTTTCAACTCATTGCAATTTTGAGCGGGCTTGTCATTCTTGTAAACGGATGCTCGAAAATTTATTATCAGCCAGGTGACTCAAGGTATCCCAAACCCTATAAAGTAATGGGAACCTGGTACCAGCCATTATCCCATGCAAATGATTTTATTCAACGCGGAATCGCTTCTTGGTATGGCAAAAAATTTCATGGCAAAAAAACTTCAAGCGGCGAAGTTTACAATATGTATGCTATGACTGCTGCACATAAAACGTTGCCCCTGGGAACCTATGTGAGGGTACATAATCTTAATAATGGTAAAAAAATTGAAGTCCGAATAAATGATCGGGGCCCATTTGTTCGGGGTAGAATCATTGATCTTTCTCAAACGGCGGCCAGAGAACTCGAAATTTTCGAAACCGGCACAGCCCCTGTTGAGATCACCGCCCTCGGAAAATCCCAAGAACAAAACAGGAATAACGCAAGTCACGGATCATATGCACCTTTAAATTATTATGCCGGTAATTTTTCGATTCAGGTGGGTGCCTTTACAGATTATACAAACGCTACCCGATTAAAACAAAAGCTGGATCAATCATACAAAAATGCCCACATAATGACATACTGCCATCAAGATGAAACCATCTACAGGGTTCGGGTCGGTAAATGCTCAACGTTAAACCAGGCAATCGCTTACGAAAAAATTATGATTCAAAATGGATTTAAAGATGCTTTTACGATTGCCGAATAGAGAATTAGATGAGACATCAAAACAAATTATTACGGAAAGTTGTTTTCCTAGACCGCGACGGAGTGATCAATCAAGATTCTCCGGATTACATCAAAAATTGGTCTGAATTTAAATTTCTTCCAAGAAGCATCAGAGCACTTCGAAACCTCACTCTCAACAATTTTACAATAATCATCATTACCAATCAATCCGCTATCAGCCGCAAGCTCTTGACAATAAAGGCTTTGGAGACGATTCACGCCAATATGAGATCAATTGTGCATGCCGGAGAAGGTAAAATCAAAGACATATTTTTTTGTCCTCATCTGCCGGAAAATGAATGTGATTGTCGAAAACCAAAACCAGGATTGATCTATCAGGCTCAAAAGGCATATAATATTGATCTAAAATCTTCATGGATGATCGGTGACAGTGTCCGGGATATCGAATGCGCCCGCAATGCCGGATGCGGCTATACCATTCTCGTTAAAACGGGTAACGGCAAAACCGCTGAAAAAACGTTGACTAAAAAAAATACCCTTCCCGATTATGTCGCGCCTGATCTCTATGAAGCCAGCCGCTACATTATCGATCTTGATGCTATGCATCATTATCGGAGGATGTCGGTTTTGGAATTTTAAAGAATTGGACGCCTTCCTCCTTTAGGATCTTTTCTTCTTCATTTGTACTGATTCCTCTAATATTTCTGGGTTCAACCGTTCCATAATGAATTTTCAAAGCTTCCGAGGCAAAATTACATCCGACATCGTCAAAATTCTTCTCTACAAATTCGACGATTTTTTTGCCTATATTCATCAGCGCCGAGTTTGGATCAAATGAAGCTCTTGAACCACCGGAGGTCTTTAACATAAAAGTTGAAGGAAGTCTGGAAATAGATGCAGTGCTGCAAACAGGGCAGGCAATTAGTTTTTTTTCTTTTTGCTCTTCGTAAGCCTTTATATCTTCAAACCAACCTTCAAAAGTATGACCATTGGAACATTGCAAATCAAATGTTATCATAAAATCTTTTCGAATTTTTATGGGCTCGTAAAAAGTTCAAATTCAAAATAAGCCATCCCATTCCATAACGTAACTCTGGGAAAAGGCATAAAAAATTAGTAAATTTTGTATTTTTTGTGTAAATAAGCTATCATATCTATTGACATTTTAAAAGAAATTATCGAAAAATCAACTTTTTTAAACCCAGTTTGCTTTAAAATACAACCTAATTTTAAAATGGATTAATCTAGAAATTAAAAAAATAATGTGCTTTTATTGATTTAAATGATTGAGAACGGAAATTCTTGATGAAATCCAGTTAGGATCATGGAATTATTTCTTACCGTGACCCTTAATATGGATATTCCGGTGAACCGTATTTCAATTCAAAATCCTTATGGAGAGTGAAGTCTATGAAATGGTTTGTTTTTATTGGAATTTGTTTAGTTTTATTTTCTATAAATGCTCAGGCTGAGACCATGTATGTCAATGACATTTTGGAAATAACACTCAGAACAGGACCTGGGACCGATCGAAAAATAATCGCCTTACTTAAATCGGATCAAGCACTTGAAGTTCTTAAACATAATAAGGAGTGGTCGCAAGTCCGACTTCCGGATGGAACAGAAGGTTGGGTGGTTAGACGTTTTCTCAAATCTGCACCCCCAAACCGCTTAGTAATGAAAAATTTAAAACAAGAAAATGAGGAGCTGAAGGCTAAAGCTGCGTCACTGTTTGAAGAAAATGATAAACACAAAGCAGAAAATTTGCAACTTAATTCAGATCTATCCAAAAACAAGGAAGCACTTAGCCGGCTGAATGAATCTTATGAACAATTAAAAAAGGAATCATCTGAATTTCTTAAACTTAAGGCAGACTATAAAAATTCAACTGAAAAGTTGGTTGAGCAGACACAAAAAGCTGAAAAATTTGAAAAAGAATTAATGAGAATCCAGCTGCATCAGAATATCAAATGGTTTTTAAGTGGTGCCGGTGTTCTTATATTAGGTATTATCATTGGCTTAAGCACGAAGCGTCAGCGTCGACGAACATCATTATTATAGTATAATACCCTTTAAGTATGGGTACATTCAGTTCTTGAGATCAATCATCTCGAGTCAGACATAAATTTATAGGACATTTTTTTATGCAAATTAAAACCGACTTTCTGGTTATAGGCAGTGGCGTGGCAGGCCTTATGTTTGCCCTTAAAGTGGCACAATTCGGTAAGGTTGCTTTGATAACCAAGCAGGGAATAATGGATAGTAATACAACCCATGCACAAGGTGGAATCGCATCTGTTTTCGGTAGCCTTGATTCATTTGATCTTCACATTAGAGACACACTTGCTTCCGGCGATGGTCTTTGTAACAGCGAAGTAGTTGAACTCGTGGTTAAAAACGGTCCGGACAGAATTCGCGAATTGATAGATCTCGGCGTAAATTTCAATATTAATGAAAAAGATCTCTCAGATTCGGAATCACCACAACTTGACCTTGGGCGTGAAGGAGGGCATTCACAAAAACGCATAGTCCATGCACAAGACATGACCGGTTTGGAAGTTGAAACGGCTCTGGTGAATCATGTAAAAAAAAATAAGCGCATCACTCTGTTTGAAAACCACATTGCAATCGACCTGATTACCTTTTCAACACGTATGAAAAGAGGCCTGATTACAACCACTCATGAAGACTATTGTCATGGTGCATATGTCCTTGACCGAAAAAAAAATGAGGTTAAAACATTTTGTGCCAAGATCACACTGCTTGCAACCGGGGGAACAGGTAAAGTGTATCTTTATACCAGTAATCCTGATGTAGCTACCGGAGATGGGATCGCGATGGCTTATCGCGCCGGAGCTACTGTTGCCGATCTTGAATTTGTGCAGTTTCACCCAACCTGCCTGTATCATCCGGATGCCAAAAATTTTCTGATTTCAGAAGCCGTTAGAGGGGAAGGAGGAATTCTTATTGACACGGCCGGAAAACCTTTTATGGAAAAATATGACCCTCAAAAAGATCTGGCCTGCCGTGACGTCGTTGCCCGTGCTATCGATACGGAACTTAAAAAAAGCGGGGATGATTCGGTATTTCTTGATATCTCGCATAAGGATTCCGAATTTGTTAAAAAAAGGTTTCCTAATCTTTACGAAAAATGTCTCAGTTTCGGGATCGACATGACCGACGAACCCATTCCCGTTGTACCAGCCGCTCATTATATGTGTGGTGGCGTTTCAACGGATATGTACGGCAAAACAGACATACACAGATTATATGCTATTGGTGAAACGGCCTGCACAGGCCTTCACGGTGCAAATAGACTAGCGAGCAACTCACTCATCGAAGCCCTTGTATATGCTCACAAAGCTTCAATTCAGGCCGTTGAGGATTTTCATACATTGGATTCAAACTCTATTCCGGATCTTCCTCCATGGGATGAGACGGGCACCACCCATGGTGATGAACTGATTATGGTTTCCCACAACTGGGATGAAATCAGGCGTTGCATGTGGAATTATGTAGGAATTGTTCGATCGGACAAACGTCTGGCTAGAGCCGAACGCCGGATTCAAAATATTCAGCATGAAATCCGGGAGTATTACTGGGACTTCAAAGTTTCCGCAGACCTGATCGAGCTTCGGAATATCGCAACTGTCGCAGAACTCATTATCAAGTGTGCGATGCATAGAAAAGAAAGCCGAGGTCTTCATTACAATATTGAATATACATCTCGAGACGATAAACGTTGGCAAAAAGATACGGTTCTAAGAAGGCCGTTTGTCGGATAAAGAATATGATAAGTCTCAGCTGAATTTATTTTTTATAGCCGACATGCAGGTTTGCAATTCCCATTGTCAGTCGACACCAACGAATATCAGTAAATCCTGCCATACGTATTATTGCGGCAAAGGCATTGGGGGCTGGAAAGCTTGCTACTGATGCGGGCAGATACTGATATGCCTTTTTATTTTTAGAAAAAAAACCGCCGATTAAAGGGAGAATTTTTTTAAAATAGAATCGGTAAAATGCTAAAAGCAGACCTTTTTGGGGAGTTGACAGTTCAAGTACAAGCAGCATACCACCCGGTTTCAAAATTCGGTGAAATGCTTTCAATACCAAAGATTTGTCCATAATATTCCGAATTCCAAATGCAATCGTTATTGCATCAAAAACGTTCGGTTTAAAAGGGAGATATAAAGCGTTTCCAGCCAAAAGATGTATTTTTTCACCAGCGGAATTACTTTTAATCTTATCTTTTGCCAAAGTGAGCATTCTCTCGGAAAAATCGATACCAAAAATTGAAACACTGGTTCCTTTTTGCCGACCTATTTCCAAGGCTACATCACCAGTACCACATGCGACATCAAGTACAGTAGCATTATCAGGAGTTTTCATTGTGGATATCATCAATTTTCTCCAATAGATATCTTGTCTAAAACTCAAAAGGCGATTTAATAAATCATACTTGGGAGCTATCGACTCAAACATTTCCCTTACAAAAGGCAGTTCCATATTCTCCATTGACAACCTCAATTTATGCATTATTATTTTAAAAAATATTGGGTAATGAATTATTTATTGCCCTTAGATTTCAAGGTCTATAGGCGATGAAAAAAAATTTTAATCCGGATTTTCAAATATAAGCTTATCACAAATAATAGCATCGTGACAATATATGGGAATATGAAAATATAATATCAGGAAACTAAATGACAACCAAACGGGATTACTACGAAATTCTTGGCATCAACCGCGATGCGGATACAAATGAAATAAAGGCGCGTTACCGCAAACTTGCACTAAAATATCATCCGGATAGAAACCCCGGCAACAAAGAGGCAGAGGAAAAATTTAAAGAAGCTGCCGAAGCATATGAAGTTCTGCGAGATCCTCAGAAGCGTAACATATATGACCAGTATGGCCATCGAGGTCTTGAGGGAACCGGTTTTTCCGGATTCGGCGGTTTTGATGACATTTTCTCAAGCTTCGGAGATATTTTTGAGGATTTTTTCGGCTTTGGAACCGGTAGACGATCAAAAAGCAGGGCCCGCTCAGGAGCTGATTTGCGTTATGATATGTCGCTTAGCTTTATGGAAGCCGCATTTGGAACGGAAACCGAAATAAAATTAGAAAAATTGGAAGTTTGTCCGGCTTGTAACGGCAGTGGATGTGAACCCGGTACGCAACCCGATACTTGCGCCCAGTGTCACGGTACAGGTCAGGTCTCGCGATCTCAAGGTTTCTTCACAGTCAGAACGACATGCCCTTACTGTAATGGTCAGGGGCAATCCATACCCCATCCTTGTTCTAAATGTCGAGGGTCGGGCCAAGTTATGGTCAATAAAAAGGTTGCCGTAAAAATTCCCGGGGGTGTCGATTCCGGTTCTAGGCTTCGCCTATCGGCAGAAGGAGAAGCCGGCATCCATGGCGGCCCGCCTGGAGATTTATATGTTTTTATCCATGTTCAACCGCATGAATTCTTCAAGCGTGACAATACCCATGTGATTTGTGAAATACCGATTTCCTTTGTTCAAGCCACCCTGGGTGATCAGGTAATGGTTCCTACTCTAACGGGTGAAAAAATTATCGAAATTCCAAAAGGAACACAACCCGGTGAAATATTGCGCTTTCCCGGAGAAGGTATCCCATCTCTCAGAAGTGGAAAGCGGGGTGATCAAATAATCCAGCTTAACATCAAAATACCTACTCATATTAGTAAGAAACAAGAAGAATTGTTGAGAGAATTTGCCAAGCTTGAATCAAGGAAGCTTTCCAATAAATTAAAAAATATTCTCAAAAGCCGACCGGAAAGAGCAGCCCAATAAAAATAAAAATGTTTGAATTAAAAATCATAACCCAATTCGCCGCCGCCCATCAGCTTAAGATGGTCTCAAAAAAATGTGAAAATATTCATGGACATAATTGGAAAATCGAAGTCTGTGTGGCAGGAAAAAATTTGAACCATGCAGGGGTGTTAAAGGATTTTGGAGAAATAAAGCAGCATGTATCCGAAATCATAGCAAAACTGGATCATACGTTTCTAAATAAACTTGATTTTTTCCGGGATATCAATCCATCTTCAGAGAATATCGCTCTTTATGTTGCAAAAGAGCTTGAAAAGACGATTAATAGTTCGGCCGTTCAAGTTAGCCGTGTAACCGCCTGGGAGTCGGAAGACGCCTGTGCAACATATATCTGTTAGAACGACCACTTTTACAACCTGAACCGCTTCGGATCTTACGCGTTCAATCGCATTAATGGTCGAACCCCCGGTAGTAACCACATTATAAGCTCATCTCTTAATTTAAGAACATCTTGATTTTAGAGTCATAATTAGATAAAAAACCTCCACTGAATGAAATGGAAGAAGCCTATAAATCGGCATTCAGTGGAGGCTTGAATCAAGGAAAACTGATAGCAGCACTCCCTGCATTTAGGAAAATTTATATCAGTAAACCTCATACAGGTCAATTTAAAACCCTTGGAAATCCTAGTTACCTGAATAGTTTTTAAAGGATGTGGTCTAATCTCCTTTTTAAAATCTCAAAAGCCTCTCTGTATAGGGCAATGGGCTTGGAATTGGTGGAATGATTCAAGAACCTCATAAAGCTGCTATTATTCAGATGTTTCATGTCCACAAATATTACGGTTCTAAAAACGCGTTGGTCGATATAACCCTTGATATATCCAAAAATGAATTCGTTTTTATCAGCGGCCCTAGCGGAGCGGGAAAAACTACCCTATTAAAGCTCCTATATCTGGGCGAATGCGTATCGGAGGGGCAAATATTATTAGATGGAATGAATCTATCGCGGATTTCACGTCGACAAATACCTTTTTTGAGAAGAAAATTCGGCTTAATTTTTCAGGATTACAAGCTGATACCTACAAAAACAGTATTTGACAATATCGCACTGGTCCTTGAAGTGACAGGTAAAAAATCAAGGCTGATACAAAAAAAAGTAAAAAGCGTACTCCGAACAGTAGGAATGGAAGCAAGACTCAATTCTTTTCCACCCAGTCTCTCAGGTGGTGAGCAACAAAGAATCGCAGTTGCCAGGGCAGTTGTCGGAGATCCAAAAATTATACTCGCAGATGAACCCACAGGCAATTTGGACGCTGATTCAGCCACTATTATTTTTGATCTCTTCAAGGAGTTTCACGCCCGTGGCACTACGATTATAATTGCAACTCATGATAAAGAATTGATCCGCAAATCAGGAAATCGGTCAATCTATCTTAAAAAGGGGTGCCTGCAATCTTCAAGCACCCTATAGGTCGGATATTATGATTTTATCTTTCTTTTTTAAACGGGCCGTGCAAGACATACTGGACAATAAGGTTCTAAACGCAATAACAATTTTTACCATCACCCTATCCATTCTCATTATCGGTGCTTTTACACTGTTTTTTATTAATACTAATGACTTAATGGGGGCATGGGAAAAGAACATTAGAATTATGGCTTACCTCAAACCCACTACCCCTGAATCCGGGATTCAAGAAACTGAAAAAAAACTGAAAAAAATTACCGGGGTTTATAATGTGCGCTTCATATCAAAAAAAGAAGCCTTAAACCGTCTCAAAAATCAACTTAAACGGCAATCATCTCTGCTTGAAGACTTGAATGCAAATCCGCTTCCCGATGCCTTTGAAATCAGCCTGATAACACAGCCCCGGGTATGGGAAAAAATTGAGAATATAGCCCGTCTGGTCGAATCAATTCCGTCAATAGATGAAGTAGAGTATGGCCAAAGATGGATTGAACAATTTACGAATATCTTTTACCTATTCAAATTAACCGGATATGCAATGGGCGGAATGTTTCTAATGGCCGCGGTCTTAATCATAGCCAATACAATCCGTCTGGTCATCTATTCAAGACGCTCGGAAATTGAAATCATGCGCATAGTTGGAGCGACGGACAGTTTCATTAAAGCACCTTTCTATATTGAAGGCATCATTCAAGGTGCATTTGGATCAATTTTGGGAATCACCATATTATTCCTTATATTTAAATATATATTTTCAAACATAGCTGGGGAATTTTCCACCCATTTTTTCTATATCCGGTTTTTACCCTTTGCAATCTCGGGCTGTACCGTTGTCGGCGGCATGTTTTTGGGGTGGTTTGGGAGCTATCTTTCTCTCAGGCAGTTTTTGAAATTATAAAATAAACATTATCAATTGGACAGCTTATTAACGACGATTAAATAAATCACATATATTCCATCTCTCCGCTACTTATAATAAATTTCGATTAAAGCCTCAAATGCGTACCTTTTTAAAAAATATTTCTTTAATATTTATATCAGCAATCAGTATGATATGTAATTTGTATTCGAATGATATTTTCGGTGCTCAAATAAATGGGATGGGAATCGTAACGGCTGAAAAATTAAATGTAAGGTCTAAACCGGAAAAGGCAAATATTCCTTTCATGGCGCTATCAAAAGGCACAACGGTCGAAATTTCGGATCAGTGCGATGGATGGCTAAAAATTTTTTATAAAGGTCAAACCGGCTATATCCGAAATTTGAAACAGTACATATGCATCATACAAGAAACAGAAAAAAATAGTCATCGGGAAATTGATCAAATCAAAGTAGAGGCTAAAAGCATCAGCCAAAAAATAGAAAAACATCAAAATGAATTCTTCCAATTTACAAAAAAAGAAGCAACCATTCTGGACTGTTTAAATCAAATCGACCTGGATATTAATAAAACTTGCAAACGTGTTACTAAAATCCGATCCGAAATTATCACCCTTGAAAAAAAAATAATGGACAATCAAAGTGAATCTAAAAATATCCTTAGCCGAATAAAGGCCAATGAGGCCTATGCATCCAAGCGCCTAGTAGCGCTTTACAAAATTACCTGGTCGGGCCGATTGCAGTTTCTAGCTTCTGCTGAGTCCATCTACGAATTTTTTATACGCAAATCAGCTTTGGCACGAGTTCTTGCTTATGATGAAACAATACTGTCGGATTTATTAGAAGACAAAGCACGCCTCAAAAAACTTCTTCGCAAACTCAATCTTCAAAGAGCTGAAAAACTATCTCTGGAAACATCTTATGAACAACAAATCCAAATCATGTCCGATGAAAGGTTAAAACGCACAAAAGTTCTTTCAGATATTCGTAATAAAAAATCTTTGAAAATTGCTGCAATCGAGAATTTAAAACAAGCTGAAAATGATCTGGAGAAAGCAATCATCGAATTAAAAGAAAAAAATCATTCTTCAAAAAATACTAAACACAATTTCAAAAATTCATTTACATCACTTAAAGGCTTGCTTAACATGCCGGTTAGCGGTAAAATTATTTCTTTTTTTGGACCGTACAAAGATGAAAAATTCAATATCCCAAATTTCCGTAATGGAATTTATATTGAAGCAGACAGAGGCGAACCTATTCATGCCGTGTGTATCGGAAAAATCATTTTCTCTAGCTGGTTTAAAGGGTATGGAAACATCGTCATTATAGATCACGGAAACAATTACTGTACGATTTATGCTCATGTGGAGGAAATTTTTAAAAAACAAGGTGATACAGTCGAAAAAGATGAAGTCATCGCTACTGTTGGAGATACCGGGTCCCTTCTCGGTCCTAGACTTTACTTTGAGGTTCGTCATCACGGAAAACCAATTGATCCAATTGAATGGATCAAAACCGGCTAAAAGGAGTATAACTATATGACTACAAATTCCAAGCGACAATTAAAGCTGTTTGCGGTAATTGTAATTGCCGTTTTATTCTGGACAATCGGATCCGGATTTTACCGTGATCTTTCAGCCAACAACGAAGAGACTTACAAGGGTCTTAAAATATTCAGCGATGTTATTGAATTGATTCAAGACAATTATGTTGACCCGGTCGACACAAAGCAATTGATACAAAAAGCGATTCAGGGAATGGTTCGAAGCCTTGATCCGCACTCCTCATTACTTCCGCCTGAAGCCTTCGAAGAATTAAAGGTCGATACTCAAGGTGAATTCGGTGGAATCGGGATTGTAATTACCATGCAGAACGGGGTTCTTACGGTTGTCTCTCCCATCGAAGGCACGCCTGCTTACAAAGCAGGAATAAAGGCTGGTGACAAGATTATCAAGGTAGACGGTGAATCTACACAGGATATGGAGCTATGGGAAGCAGTAAAAAAAATGCGCGGTCCGCAGGGAACTTCCGTTGTTATCACTACCTTTCGAGAGGGCGACTCTGAACCCATAGATTTTAAATTGATTCGAGATATCATTCCTATTGAAAGCGTTCGGTCCATAGTTTTAAAACCAGGATATGGATATATTAGAATTACAAATTTTAGTGACACCACAAGTGCGGACCTTAAAACAGAGCTGAAAAAGATAGAAACAGGTCCTGATCCATTAAAGGGATTGATCCTTGATCTGCGCGACAATCCTGGAGGACTCCTGCCCCAAGCAATCCAGATCTGTGATTTATTTCTTGAGGAGGGAAAAATTCTTTCCATTAAAGGTCGGCTGAAAAAGCATACAAAAATTTTCCGTGCTCATCCCAATGATGTCAAACGGACTTATCCCATGGTTGTTCTTATTAATGGTGGTAGTGCCAGTGCATCCGAAATCGTTGCCGGAGCACTCCAGGATCAAAAGAGGGCACTTATTTTAGGCACCACCTCCTTTGGCAAGGGAACGGTTCAAACGGTAGAAGCTTTAAGGGACGGCTACGGTCTTAAATTCACTATTGCCCGATATTATACGCCCAACGATCGATCCATTCAAGCAAAAGGTATCGTGCCGGATATTGAATTGAAATATAGTTTGATCGAAGGTCAAAGCAAAGATGAAGAGGTATTAAAAGAAAAGGATTTAAAAAATCATCTGGAAGCAAGACCCAATGGAAGTACTGATAAAGAGGAAAAGCCTACCGAAAAAAAGAATGACAAGAAGAAAAAAATCCCTCGCACTGAATATCTACATGGCCCGCTTAATCTTGAAAAGCTGCAGTCGGACAATCAGATCGGACGCGCCCTTGAAATATTAACGAGTTACGAAATATTCAAAAATTTAAACCAATAGATCTTTATCCGTTTTTTGGGGTTTTTCAGCCCATAACCGATAATAAAGCCCAAAACGATGTTCTTACATCGTTTTGGGTATAAAATTACTTTTTTTAGCAGATAAAAATAAAGTTAATGAATAAAAGAAAAATCAATCATCCAAAAAAAAAACGAAAAAATCTCGCAAAAAACCCAACATAGCCATCCATATTAAAAGAGCGATTGCAGGATTATTTTTACTTTTACTGTTAGTCCTTGCTGCCGGTTTTCTCGCTCACCACTTGATCAGTCGAAAGCAACCTATTCCGCTTGAGCAACCTCAAAAGAATGTTTCGATTTCTAAAAAAAACCTTAGCCAAAAGCCTCATTTTGAAATCTATCCTCCAAACAACCACATCCTTCAACAACCTGTGTTAAAAACTAAACCTGATTTTTTAATTAAATTACCTAAAGTAGCTATTATTATTGACGATATCGGCTATGACCGCTTTATAGCAGAAAAATTTTTAGCTCTCGATGCCGTCTTCACATTTTCCATACTTCCTCATAGCCCTTTTCAGAAAAGAATTGCGAGGATAGCCCATATGAAAGGAATGGATATCATGCTGCATCTTCCAATGGAGCCGATTGAATATCCTACGATAAATCCCGGCCCTGGAGCACTTCTGACATCCATGTCTCCGGACCAACTCATCAGCCAACTCAAAAAGGACATAAATGCCGTCTCCACCATTAAAGGCGTCAATAATCATATGGGATCAAGAATGACCACCATATCCACCCAGATGTACCAAATATTTTCAATTTTGAAAAAAAGGGATCTCTTTTTCATCGATAGCCGGACAAGCGCCGAAAGTATCTGCAAGCCTTCGGCCCGTCTCCTAAAGGTTCCTTTTGGACAAAGGGATGTATTTCTTGATCATATTAAGCAGCCGAATTTTATCCGTAAAAAGGTAAAAGAATTAATCCGCATTGCAGAAAATCAGGGAGAAGCCATCGCAATAGCCCATCCGTATGAAGAAACATATCATGTTCTTCAAGATATGTTGCCTGAGCTCAAAAAAAAGGTTGATATGGTTCCAGCCTCAGCGGTTGTCCATATAATTGATTAAGGTTCTTTACGAATAAAAATAAATTCAAAATGAATTTTATTTTAAATAAAAATCGCCGATATTAAGACTAAAATAAAATATAAATGAATTATTTTAGCTGTAAAGTCGGACTTCTCCGGCAACCGAACTATTACCATAATCCAAATAAACGGGGAGCATTTTGACTCCAAATTCACCCAACGCTGAAAGACGCTCCGGTGTCGATCGTCGTGAGAAAAACGCTACTATCTTCAGCAGACATCGGCTAATGGGAAAACGTACAAGGCCGAGAAGAGAAGAAGACCGGCAACGTTCTTATAGGACTGATAGGCATAGTTCAAAGACACTTGTAGCAATTCTTTTAATAATTAGCCTCAGTATCTTGGATGCAATCTTAACCCTGTATCTAATCAGTCATGGCGCATCAGAAATGAATCCGATAATGAACTATTTTTTAGATCATGGGCCACTTGCATTTTTCGGAGCAAAATACTTATTGACCTGCGCAGCGGCGGTACTAGTATTGCTTAATAAAAATATTTTTTTATTTAAGACAAAGATGCGTGTGAAAATTTTGTTTGCTCTGTTTTTAATCCCTTTTATTTTGGTTATTCATTGGGAATTATATTTAATCTTATTCGTTCTCTAATCCGCACTTTTTTCAAGCCCGGAAGGTCTATCATCCTCGTGGACCATTTGAATCTCGCCTTTAAAAAAACAATCTTCGGCGACGGCAATTTTAGCGCAGCAAATATTTCCTATAACCCTTCCTCCGGATCGAAGTTCGGTCTTTTCAACTGATTCAATATCTCCGTTAACCTCTCCTTCGATGATCACCATTTTTGCATTGATAATGCCTTCAATCTTGCCTTCCTTCTCAACCCACACAAGGCCTTTACTATTGATTTCACCCTTCAGATAACCGGAGATTCGCAAGTTGTCGAGCCCTATTATCGTACCATTCACTTTAGTGCCTGTAGCGATCCGTGTTTCGCAGTTTTTGGACTGCTCGCTAAGTATTTCCTTAATTGCAGCCTGCTGTTTTTTCTTGCTTTTCTTTGAAAACATGCATTTACCCCCATCATCCGGTAATTTTAATTTTTTTAACAGATTCACTTTATACTATTCAAATCATGTGTCAATACTATCCGCCATAGCGTGAGGGTAAATTTGTTCCAACGCCGCAAGCTGCAACCATAGGAGTTTTTGATTATTCACAAATAACAAAATACCAGGTGTATGCAATAATCCAATAAATCAAAACGCCATCAATAATAAAATTTGACGGCGTTTTGAACTACAGTCTACCCCTGTAGACCCTACAATCGCTGAAAAAAACAATACGGTTCAATTAATATTCATACTTTAAACCCAAAAAAAAGCTTCTGCCGGGCATTGGGTAATCTTTGACATGTCCATATCTTTTATCCAGAAGATTCTGAATCTCTCCTCGTAATGTGACTGCACCGTAACTTTGGCTCTCGAAAATCTTTTTACCGATGGTAAAATTAGCGACTGTAAAGCCACCTTTATTAATAACAGGTGCAGGCCATAGCCCACTGCCCCAATCATCAATCGTCTGCTTTCCGGTATATGAAACATTCAGATTAGTGAAAAAATCTTTATAATCAGAAAGAGTAATCCCATAGGAAACAAGAAGATCCGACATGTATTTAAGATCTTCATGTGTTTCCTCATCTTCATATTCAGTCAAATAAACAAAATTGACATAGGGTTTTATTTCAAAGCTTAAATCACACAACCATCCAAGGTTTAAGGAAAACTCACCTTCAAAGCCCGATACCGTTGCTTCACCAACGTTTTCCCAGGATATAATATCTTCTGTTTTGTCAACCTGTACAATTTTATCTTCAAAATCCGTATGAAAATAGGTTAATGAAGTATTCACAGCGCTATAGGACAGATCCAACCCAGCTTCATATGTTTTGCTTTTTTCCGGATCGAGTTCCGGATTTCCTTTATAGATTCGACCAGACCAGGTTTCCGGGTAATTTGCCGCCAGCTCTTTGGCATCCGGCATTTTAAAGCCTTCAGCATAATTAGCTCTTATTTTTAAATAATCCCTAATAAGATAAGCTATACCGATTTTAGGACTCAGATTGTCATCCTTTTCCGTTTCTCCGGAAGGTTCTTTAACTTCAACTTCATATTCATCATATCGTAATCCAGCGGAAAGAATTAGTTTTTGGTCCAATAGCTTGGTTTTACCTAAGATAAAAAAGGCGGGGTTATCAAACTTGGTTTTTGTTGGATCCCAGGCATTTTCAATCTCATAATTAACCCAATCAATCCCTGCCGTGATAGCATAACTCGTCCAATTTACATTTACCTGTGCTTGAGCGCCATTTTGGTCGGTATTTTGTTCAGTCGGTATACCGTCATCATAATATCCGGACGGATCGCTTCCAGGAGGATCCACCCATTTATCTTTATCCTCACATTTAAAATATCGAGCACTCCATGAAAGAAAGCCATCAGTTGTTTTGCCCTCATATATGAAATCAACCGATTCATTGCTGCTATCTTTGTAATCATCCAGATCATTATTATCAAATTCACTTGGTGATGATATACTTTCTCCATCAAATCGATTATAAATAACCCCCAAGCGATTTTCCGGTAGAAATTCAAAGCCGATATTTAAGCTCATATTTTCGTTTTTATCATAGCCTGTATTTTCATATTTCACCGTATTGCCGATATCATAGTCATCCATTGAAGAACGGTTGAGGCTGCCTGCAAAATCAAATGCTTTTATTTTCCCCGTAAACCCAAAACCCCATTCTTCATAACCAAAGCTTCCCAACATACCCTTAACAAACACTTTAGGAACATCGCTCCCTCTTTTTGTAATTACATTGATGACCCCACCGATGGCCGCCGATCCGTATTGGGCAGCAGCCGGCCCTCGAATAATTTCAATCCGTTCAATGTTGTCCGTGCTTATTTTTGTTGTGTTACCGGTGCTGGCTCTACGCCCGTTAATTAAAATCAGAATACGGCCCTGAAGATCATTCCCATGAGTTTCGGTTCTAAACCCTCTTACGCCGACAGCAGTCAAGGCTCCGGGATAACGGTGAATATGTCCGACGGCGCTTTCCGCCAGCAAATCGCCTAAATTATTTGCTGAAGACATTTTGATCTCAAATTCATCAATTACCGTGATATTCGATGTGATCTCCTTTTTCTTTTCTTCGACACGGCCGGCTGTTACCACCATTTCTTCCATATCCAATGATGATTCAGTGGATTTGTCCGGCTTATCCAAATCGGCAAATGCATATACGGATAAACATAAAAAAAATAACATCAAACACAGGCTAAAGCATTTTTTCTTCATTTTCCTCTCCTCCCTATTTTACTTCTACTGTTTAAAATTTAGACATTTATTGTCTGATTTGGAGCAAAAAAAAATCCCCGGACCAAAAATTATTTGATCCGGGGATTTCCCTTTTTTATCCTTACGATCTACGAGTATTCCTTAATAGTCCGTTAAGGTAATACCTAATTTATAGCTAGGCAGGTTTTCTGACTTTCGGATCTTCCTATTCCCCGCGCCTTCCCATTTACTTATAGCAAAAAGTGGCATCTTGCGGTTTTCGTCCCCGATCACAGCGGCGGGCCCGTCCCCTAATTTCAAAGGGTTCCCTATTAAGCTCAAAATGAGCTCCTAGATATTTTTTTGTTTACTTAACGCATTCAAATACTAAAGTCAAGATAGACACACACGATTAATTGCTCTAATGTATACGCGTGATATTTTCAGGTTTAATCCCATAACCGTTAACAAAACAAAGTCCCCCATGCCACAGTGAACTGAGGATCTTGCACTTTTTTGATATCATAGAGTAGTTCATTTTCTAGGCTTTCAATCAGTCCTTGGTTCAGGGCTGGTCCGCCATCCACGTAAACATCTTCATCCAGGTCAGCATGGCCGGTCAAATTGGCGATGCGCCGGGCAACTGAATTGTTCACCCCCTTGATGATGCGGTGTTTGTCAATACCCTGGGCCAGCAGGGAAACAATTTCACTTTCGGCAAACACGGCACAGATGCTGTTGATATTCACCGGCTCATCCGAGCTTTCGAAACTAAATTCATTCAAAGGTGTATCTAGGATTTTGGCGACAATTTCAAAAAAACGGCCCGTACCGGCTGCGCATTTGTCATTCATCTTGAAATCTAGAATTCGGCCGGTATCGGACAATTTAATGATTTTTACGTCCTGGCCGCCGATATTGATCAAGGTTCGGGCCCTTCCGGATGTCAATTGATGAATACCGGCGGCATTGGCCGTAATTTCATCCACTACTCGGCTGCTGCCGTTGATCAGGTTGCGACCGTATCCTGTGGTACATAAGGTTTTAATGTCTTTTTTTAACAGGCAACAGTCATCCAGGCCTTGTTGAATCAGCTCATTCACCAGAGCGGGCTGTTCGGGCCTGGTGGGAACCGCTTTTTTCCAGATCATTTGATTATCCGCGGAAAATACGATTTTAATGGCCGTACTGCCTACATCAATGCCGATCTTCATTTTTACCTCTTCTTTATCCTGACGGCCTAACTATCAGGATTGTTTTTTAATTTGTTTAAGGGTTTGTCTGAAGGCTTCAAGTCGAGTGACAATGTTTTGTTCATCCTCTTTCACATAGTCCGTTTCAATTTTTAAAAATCGATATCCAAGCGTTTTCAGCTTATTTTCCATGATCACGGATTCGATATCATAGGGATGGCATCCCTTGAGCACATGGAAAATTACCCCTTTTATTTTTCCATTTTTAAGAACATTGACCATACCATTGAGCCGTCGCTCATTGTCTGCAAATGTGGGGCAAATACAGGCCCTGTGGTAGCGGTGTGAAAGAGCGCGCATTAAGGCATATTCAGATTTGTCTTCATAGCAGGCAGGCCCTGGAAATACCCGCTCCATTGAGCAGATATCATCTGCTGCCACTCGCATAGAAGATGCTTCAATAAGGGTAAGCAGTTTAACATTGGGAAAGATTATGGGGGAGCCCGCCAGAAATATGGGAATGGATTCCTTTTTTTCATGGAAGGGGTACAAAATATATCTGCCGGTGCAGGCAGTCCAGTTTTCAATATTATCATAGGTTAAGGCATTGGTAATCACGGCAAAATGAACGGACGAAATCCGCTGTTGCCGCCGTAGTTCAATCAACTTGGAGAAGATTCTAAATGCATCCATATATGCTTTAATGGCTTTAAAAATATCCTTTCGGGTGATAGACTTTTTCACAATGGCTTCCAGCCATTTTTTCAGGCTGTACAACTCTTCCAGCCATTTATTGGAAGATTGTTCGTTTTCCCGCAAATGAGGCAAATCCATATAATGGGTTTGCCTCTTGTCCATACCTGTTAACTCCCTCCATTTTACGACCCAGTCACATGTAGTCGGAAAAACCATGTACTGCCGGTTTAGATCAAAATTATTTTGAGACTGAAGCATGCCGGTGCTGGATTTGATCATGGGACAGGTAAGAGCAGGGAGGGACCGGGTAGCCATGTTCCGGGCGGCAAAGGAGCCGCAGGCCAGCTTGAATATCCTCACTCTTGCGGCATGGAAAAGCTCAAGAGGGGCCTGAATACAAAGAGCCATGACCATGGTGCTGTTGATCTGTTGTTGAAACTCGCAGGGATGCAGGCTGTATTTTAAAACATTCAGAAAAGGTTCTATTTCAGATATATAATCAGGCTGCTGCCGAATGAGTTCTACCTGGTCCTCAAATTCAATGCAAATCTGATGTTTTGTTTTATGTTGAAGCTGCTGCAGCCGTTTATTAACCGTGTTTGGGGTCATTTTATTGTTTACTGCTTTCGTTTTAGGGATAGGTAATTTCGTGAAGAAGAAAATAATGTAAATCCAAACCATTTAAAACTCAGTACATTATCGCCCGGGCAAGATTCTACGCAATGCATGCAACCCATGCAATTCTGCATGAAGACATCTTTTTTTTCATTTTCCAAGTGAACCTCGTGGATGTCAACCGGGCAGATTCGCTCACAATTTCCACAGCCTGTGCAGCCGCTGATATCTTTTTCAAATCGTACGGGCGACAGGCGCCTGAATATATGCATTAGGCCCAGCATCGGGCAAAACAGACAGAAAAACCGTTCTTTAAAAAATATGCCGACTAGAAGGCCGCCGGTGATCACCATGGAAAGGGCAGTAAAGCAAAGGGTTACTGTGTTGGTAAAATCCAAATGAAAATGGGTAAAATTTCCCGCAAACATCGGCAGAATAGGTTTGGCAGGACAAATCCGGCAAAATGGCAGAGCCCAGTCCGAGTGGAGATTGAAATTTGCAATACATAGGGGGATGAGGATAAGTAGTACAAGAAGTATATATTTGATGGGCCTTAGTCTTATATGTGTCTTTCTAGAAAAAATCATCTCCCGTATACCCAGTTTTTTACGAATCATTGTGATCCAATCTTGAAACAGGCAAAAAGGACAAAGCCAGCCGCACCAAAGTTTTGAAAGGGGAACGAAAAAAAGAAGAAAGACCACAAATGGCCAGAGTACTTCAAGCCCGGCCCGGGAAAATAGATAGTCAAAGGTTACCTGGAATCCCACACGGCTTCGTTGCAAAATCATGAGATAACAGTGTCCACCGCATCCATTAACAAAGGGGCAAGCAAAACAAGGCAAAGAGCTTCCCAAATGAATTCCCAGCCGTCCCCCGTATATTAGGAGGACAAAGGAAATATGCTGGCAAATCATCCGAACTCGGTTTACCACGGAGTCCTCCTTTTTCTGTTAAGGATAATCCAACCGATAAAAAAGAAACAACTTGCACCAAAAACCGCGGCACCTATGGCATAGTTTTCAAAGGCGGTTCTGGACCGGTGCACATATAGGGTATGGGTCAGGTTGAAGCAATGGTCTGCTTCTCTAAGCTGTGTAAATAGGATATCATTTCGGCCGGCCCGAACCCCGGCTTTCCTCAGATATTGGTCATGGGCCGGTGTATAAACATATCGCAACCTATCATAGGATTTTAATGCAAAGACCTTGTTGTTTGAAAGAACCATCAGATCGGTAGGAAGGGCAAAGCGCACAAAGCCGGTTTTTGAGCTGATCCGAAATATAAATTCCTGCCCGGTCTGCGGCCAGTAGGGCTGCTTGGAAGCCTGCATTTCAATATAAGGTGCTTCAGGGGTTTTAGGAAAAAAAATAATTCTTTCGGCTTTTGTCTTGGAATTACCGAACAACATACAATTGGTATGGGCAATAAAGGTGTTTTCACCTTTTCGGGCCACGGCCCAGAGCTGGAATACAGTGGGGCGGTGAGCTCGGATTATCACCTTTCCATCTTTAATGCTGGACTTGTAAATGGTGGGGTTTCGGTCTTCTGTAAAATAGACATCCATCAGATCCGGATCGTTGTCTTTGAAAATCAGGCTGAACACCTGACTGACCTGGCCGTTTGTTTCCCGTAAGGGGGCCTTATGCTCAAAATAGAACGAGGGTGAGTTGGGTATCCGTTTATTACGATAAGGCCCCGAATTCAACATATGCCCGTGGACCGGCATGCAATTGATCAAATCCAACCGATTGAATGAAGCCGGCTCTATCAGGCCCGTCAAGAACAAGAAAAAGATTATTATTAAAAAATGTTTCAGATATAACATTTTTTAGATTTCTTTTTGTTTTGCGCGGTATGCAGACAGCCCAAATAGAAAATCGGTAAGAAAATCCCTATATAATTCGTATGAACGAAGTACGACTAAATCCGGTTCCACTTTTAAAGATAGCGAATCCTTTTTGCCCAACTTCAATGCTTTCGATTGAAATTTCATTTCCATACCTATCAGTAATTTTTTCCGCAAACATTCCCAGCGACTTTTTAAAAAATTCTCCCATACCTGAAATATAAAATTTTCTATTCATTGCATTATCCATCGCGACCTCCTTCTGAAAATTTATCGTTATAATTCAAGCAGATAAAATTTAATCCTTTTCCGGGCTTGACCAGCTTTTCCATTTATTCAAAAAAAAATCCCCGAATCGAAACAAGTCGATCCGGGGATTACCCTTTTTATCCATAGATCCAGCGGCTTGCTCCACTCCCCTAGAATTCAAGCCAATCACTCAGGCAGGTCTTCTGGCTCTCGGATCATTCTACTCGCTGCGCCTTCCCATTTCGCTAAAATGAAACAGTGGCATTAATGCAGTCTTCGTCCCCGATTACAGCGGTGGGTCCGTTCCCGAATTTCACGGGATTCCCTATTAAGTCTTTGGCACCTAAGCAATCAAATATTTAATTCGTATTATAAAATATAAAGTGTGTCAAGTTTTTTTGCGATTAATGTCAATAGCCTCTAAAAATAATGTATTGCCGTAGACTTGAAAGCAAACGCAATATCCATTCCTTCGGATATTCCCATTTCAAAGAATGATCGCTTCGTAATAAGCGATCTAAAGGTAACATTGTTCAAGACGATTTCTATCTCGTAGAAAAAACCACGATCGTTAACGCATCTAATGGTGCCGGCAAATGAATTCTGCATGCTCGACGCCAGTCGCTCTTTGCTGAGGACGATTTCCTCGGGCCTTATGGCAATGTAGCCGTGGCTGTTATCGGGAATGCGTCCGAGTTCGATCTGAAGCTCGCCGATGGAAGCCGTTGTACCGTTAAAATCCACATCAAAGAGGTTTTTCATTCCAACAAAATCGGCCACAAAGGTCGAATTCGGCCTCTGAAAAATGTCGCTCATGGAACCGGTTTGCTCGATGATTCCGTCGTTCATGACGGCGGCACGATCAGCAAGAGAGAGTGCATCGGCGAAATCATGGGTGACCATGAGAAAGGTCACGTTAGAGTTTGTGTGAAGGCCCTTCAATATGTTTCTGATTTCCTCACGAAAACCGGGATCAAGGGCTGAAAGGGGCTCATCAAGGAGCATGACCGGTGGATTCACCATCAACGCCCGCGCCAGAGCAACTCGCTGGTTCTCACCGCCGCTCAGGTTTAGCGGAAGGCGTTTGAGTAGGTGTCCGAGATCAAGGATTTCCACTAGGCGGTTGAATCTCTTTCCGGCTTCACCTCTGTCAATTTTCTGGAAATGGAGGCCGTATTCGATATTTTTCCGTACGGTGAGGTGCGGGAAAAGTGCATAGTCTTGATAGACAATGCTTACCCCCCGCTTTTCCGGAGGCATTTTTGTTACGTTTTTATCCCGAATGTGGATCGTACCCCTCTTGCAGGGAACCAAACCGGCAATGGCCTCAAGAAGCACGGTCTTGCCTGCTCCTGTGGGTCCCATCAGGACGAAAAACTCGTTTTTATCGACGGCAAGATTGATATCTCGGAGGGTAAATTCCCCCAAGTGAATGTTTACGTCTTCTACGCGAATCATATTTCTTTCCGGTTCCTCAGGGTAAGAATCCGTAAAATCAGAAATAAGGCAAGGCAGATCGAAACGAGCCACACCGCCACGGGTTGAGAATACTTCAGGCCGTAGCCTTCGAAACGTTCATAGATCATGACCGGTGCAATCATCGGGTGGTACGCAACGATCACGACGGCACCAAATTCACTGATTGCCCGGGCGCTGCACATGATAATGCCGATAAACATGCTCCGCCAGGCAAGGGGGAAGGTGATTCTGAAAAATGTGCTGAACATTGAAGCACCAAGGCTGCGGGATACGTTTTCCAACCGCGGCGAAATACTCTCGAAGCCGTTTTTTACGGCATTGATGTAGAAAGGCAGGCCGACGAAAGTCAAAACGGTGACGATTCCAGTCACGCTACCCATGATCCGTATGCCGAGCTCTGCAAAGAGTTGTCCGATCCAGTGATTTTTACCTGCAACACTCAGGATCGCGATTCCGACAACAGGATGGGGAATAACAATCGGCAGGTCGATGATGCTCTCAACAAATCTTTTGCCGATGAAATCGTTTCGAGCCAAAAGATAGGCCAGGGGTGTTCCGAAAATAAAGGAAATGAGAGCGGCCAAACCGGCCGTATAAATACTCAGCCGGATTGACCGCATCACATCTTTGTCATTGAATGCTTCTTTGAGCATGGAGAAAGAAGGAGCCGTCAACATCTCGATCAGGGGCAGAAGGATGAATGCGAGGATTATAATTGCGCATGAGATGGTAATCCAGAAAAACAGTTCCTTTTTTACCATAGAACCATTTCCGTTAATTCCTGACTTCCACCAGTTTTTTGAGCTCTGACGGCAGCATTATTTTCATTTCTTCCGTCGGCACTCTACACGGTATAAACGGCGGCTGCCCCATGTCTTTCAGAATCTTGAGGCCGCCATCCGGGTCGAGCATGTACGCCAAAAAAGCAACGGCGGCTTCTCGGTTGGGAGCATCTTTAATTAAGGTAACCCCGTACGTACATGACTTTCCCTTAATATCCATAAACGTTCCCGGTTTTTTACCCGTAACCTTTACCACAGCTTGGGCATAAAGATCATCAAATTTGTAATTGCCGAGATTTATTTCATCAGACAATATAATATACTTCAATTCATGCTGGACGGCAACGGAAAGATATTCCCATGCGTAGTCCATATTTCCAGTCTGAAGGAGCGATACCAGTTCTACCGACTTCGGTCTGATGTTTTCCTTGGGGCGATTCGCAATGAGCTTATCATAGAGACCCGGTATCTTATAGTATTGTTCGGCTAATTGGAGAACCATAAGTGATCGATAGCCGCAAGGGTCCAGGTTCGGATCGGAATGTCCCCATACGACACCTTTTTTTTGAAGGATTTCGTACCAGTTTTTCGCATCGATCTGTTTTGCATATGCACTTTTATCAGTATAGCAGAGGACGAGTTGATTAATCGCGAAACGGATATTCCAATCGGCAAACTCAGGGATCAGCAACTCATCGATTACCTTGTAATCTGCGGAAGCCATAATATCGCACGGTTTTTTCAGGTCCGAAACCTTCCGTGCGGCTTTCTGACTGCCGCTTGCCTCGCGCTGGAGATCGACATTCGGGTATTTTGCTTCAAATGCCTTTTCCATGGCGGCAAAGGGCACCGATAAGCTCCCCGCATGAAACAGGGTAATTGTACCCTTCGGTGCGGCGAGACTCGGTGCTGCGAAAAAAGCAATTAATAAAGTTACTGCGACATAAATCATCGATTGGTGAAAATTTCGTGCTCTCATATCTTTTCTCCTCTCTGAAATTTTCTGAATTATGGGGGTTACAAGATTATCCGGAAAAACTAAATTACATAATAAAATAAAATACCTTTTTTGTTATTTTATGTCAATTTTTAATACTTATAGTAAGAATAATATAATAATTGTTTGTATAGTGCGTTTCTTGACACCGTGACAACTCCGTGTTATCTGTTGATTATGAAAGATTTATTGACGACAAGAGAACTGGCCGATTTTCTCAGGCTTAATGAAAAAAAAGTATATCAGCTCATCAGGGAAGGAACCATCCCTCATGTCAAGATTGCAGGCAAATGGTTATTTCCCAGACGACACGTTGAACGATGGATCGACGAAAATGTTCAGCGGGAAAAAAATATCCAAATCGTCGGAAGTGACGATATCCTTTTAGCGCAACTTTTATCACTCTATTCACTGGAAAAATATCCGGAATCACTTGCATTCTATTCATCGGTGGGCAGCCTGCAAGGTATAAAGGCTTTATCCCGGAAAAGGGGACAGGCGTGTTGCACACATATGCTGGATGCAGAGACGGGGAAGTATAATCTTCCAATACTCGACAGAATACTGTCACCCCAACCTTATATCGTCGTCAATCTGTGGCATCGGAATCAGGG
>JAFGES010000061.1 GCA_016931455.1 Desulfobacterales bacterium
ATTGCAATGGAAAAAGAACTACGTTTTGCCATCAGAGAAGGAGGCCGGACGGTCGGTGCCGGAGTGGTAAGCGAAATAATTGAATAAACAGAGAGATTAGAATAATGATAATGAATTCAAAAATAAGAATAAGACTCAAGGCATATGATCACAAACTTTTGGATCAGTCTTCAGCAGATATTCTTGATACGGCCAAAAAAACAGGAGCAAAAGTTGTTGGGCCAATACCACTT
Organism: Desulfobacterales bacterium; assembly: GCA_016931455.1. GTDB lineage: Bacteria > Desulfobacterota > Desulfobacteria > Desulfobacterales > JAHDSC01 > JAFGES01. The sequence continues at coordinate 234 of JAFGES010000061.1, forward strand.
CCAACGAGAATAAACAAGTATTGTGTTCTTCGATCGCCTCATATAGATAAGAAGTCTCGTGAACAATTCGAAATTAGAACGCACAAACGCCTTTTGGATATTCTTGATCCAACGCAGCAAACAGTGGATGCTTTAATGAAATTAGATCTTTCTCCAGGGGTGGATGTAGAAATAAAACTTTAGCATAGGGACTAGAAATAGCTATGTGTAGAGGAATGATAGGAAAAAAGCTGGGGATGACAGGTATATTTTCCCCGGAAGGTAAATATATACCGGTTACAGTCTTAAAGGTCGGCCCTTGTGTGGTAACCCAGATAAAGGTTGACGCAACGGATGGATATAATGCGGTGCAGGTCGGTTTTGATGAGAAAAAGAAATCTCGCCTAAACAAGCCTATGCAAGGACATCTAAGTAAAAGTGGAGAGGGATGTTTTGCTTTCCTGCGTGAATATCGCGTCGATAATCCCGATGATTTCAGCCTTGGACAAATAATTACTCTGGATATGTTTAAAATTAAGGAACATGTTAATGTTACCGGTACAACAAAGGGTAGAGGTTTCTCTGGTGTAATTAAGAGACATGGATTTCATGGAGGTCGAAAAACCCATGGCAGCAAGAGCCATAGAATTCCGGGATCTATTGGATGTAGTGCTTGGCCGTCAAAAGTTATAAAGGGAAAGAAAATGCCTGGCCGGTATGGAAATGAAAGAAAAACAATTAAGAATTTGGAGATTGTTGACATCAGACCTGAACAAAATCTGATAATGCTAAAAGGTGCTGTGCCGGGTTCTGTTTCGGGAATAATTGAAGTTAACAAAACTAAGATTACTGGATAATGACGGTATCGTTTAAAAAGATCGCCTTAAAGAAAATGAGCCAAGATAAATAATAAAATCAATAAAACGAGTATATTATGGCTGTTTTAGATGTTATAAATGTTAAAGGAGAAAAGGTTTCGCAAATTGATCTTGCAGATTCCATATTTAATGTATTAATAAAGCCATGCGTTATGCATGAAGTTGTAACGAGCCAAATAGCAAGCAAACGTGCGGGATCTGCGTCAGTCAAACATCGAAGTGATGTTAAAGGTAGCGGAAGAAAACTTTTTCGCCAGAAAGGTACGGGTCGGGCGCGACGCGGTGATATTAAATCGCCATTACTTAGAGGAGGGGGGGTCGTATTCGGGCCGAGTCCAAAATCTTACGCTTATAAGGTCCCTAAAAAAGTAAGAAAAATAGCCCTTAAGATGGCTCTAAGTAGTAAATTAAAAGAAGATAACCTGATTGTATTAGATCGCTTTGAGTTAGACGAGATCAAGACAAAAGAATTTATGAAGGTTATCAAAAAACTAGACATTAAAAATGTACTGATTATAATTGATGAAAAGAATGAAAATCTTGAACTTTCATCTAGAAACGTCCCCGAGGTAAAAGTACTGAGAAGCGAGGGCCTGAATGTATTTGATATTCTTAAATATAGAAATTTAGTTTTGATCGAGTCTTCGGTTAATAAGATTGAAGGGAGGCTACTCGCATGATTCAGTACGATATTATAAAAAAACCATTACTTACTGAAAAAACGAATATACAAAAAGAAAATTTAAACCAGGTTTCATTTGAAGTCGATCGAGCTGCCAATCGGGTTGAAATTAAAAAAGCCATTGAAAATATTTTTAATGTAAAAGTGGCTGCTGTGCAAACGATGCAGATTAAAGGCAAAATCAAAAGAAGAGGTCGGATTTTAGGAAAACGTAAGGACTGGAAAAAAGCAATTGTGAAGTTGATGCCTGGTGAGCGAATTGACTTTTTTGAAGGAGTTTAAATGATTATTCGTTTTTCCGGTTACCGGTATTTAATTGATGCGTGAAATGTGGCATATGATTAGTGAGGCATACATAAAATGGTAGTAAAGAAGGTAAAACCAACATCTCCTGGAAGGCGATTCCAAGTATATTCAAAATTTGAAGAGATAACTATCGCGACACCTGAAAAAAGTCTTGTTAAGATTACTAAGAAAAAAGGCGGGAGAAATTCGAGCGGTCGTATTACGTGTAGGCATCGTGGTGGAGGTCATAAGCGGCATTACAGAATTATAGATTTTAAACGTGAGAAGATTGGTATCCCTGCAAAGGTAGCATCTATAGAGTATGATCCAAATCGTAGCGCAAGAATTGCTCTTTTAAATTACATAGATGGTGAGAAACGTTATATATTGGCTCCGGTTAATCTCTCGGTCGGCGATACGGTTATGTCAGGACCTGAAGCAGATATTAGACCCGGCAATACTCTTCCTCTAAGAAATATTCCGCTTGGTACACATATACACAATATTGAATTACGGGTTGGAAAAGGGGGGCAGATTGTTAGAAGTGCAGGTACATTCGCTCAATTGATGGCAAAGGAAGATCGTTATGCTTTGATAAAACTGCCATCCAGTGAAGTGCGAATGGTGCTTTTAAATTGCAAAGCAACTATTGGACAACTTGGAAACGTAGTCCATGAGAACATATCTTTAGGTAAAGCCGGGCGCAAACGGTGGCTTGGCAGACGCCCAAAAGTTAGAGGCGTTGCAATGAACCCTGTTGATCACCCTATGGGAGGAGGGGAAGGAAGGTCGTCAGGCGGCAGACATCCATGCTCTCCGTGGGGTATGCCGACTAAAGGGTATAGAACACGTAGGAATAGAAAAAGTGATAATTTTATCGTTAAAAAGAGGACAAGAAAATAATAAGGACTAAATCTCTCAAGAGCAGCAGGAGCAGTTATGCCACGGTCATTAAAAAAAGGCCCATATATTGAACCAAAGCTATTAACGAAAGTCTTGGCAGCTGAAGGAAATAGAAGCAATAAAGTCATTAAAACATGGTCAAGACGATCAACAATTATTCCAGAAATGGTTAGTATAACTTTGGCAGTCCATAACGGAAAGAAATTTATTCCGGTTTTTGTTACCGAGAACATGGTTGGACATAAGTTGGGTGAGTTTTCACCCACGCGAACGTTTTATGGGCATGCCGGGGATAAGAAATCAAAATTAAAGAAGTGAAAGTGAAGAAAAGGGTTATCTGCGATGGAGGTTAAAGCTGTATCTAGATATATACGTATTTCTCCTCAAAAAGTGCGAAAGTTAGTTGGTGATATTAAGGGAAAACCGGTTGAGGCGGGTCTTGATATCCTGAAATTTATGCCGCAAAAAGCAGCTGGAATTGTTGAAAAGGTAGTTCGCTCTGCAGTTGCAAATGCTGATCAAAACCCGAATATTGATGTAGACTCTCTGGTTATTGAAAATGTAATTTTGAATCAAGGGCCGATGTTAAAGCGTTTTAGAGCAAGAGCGCGTGGCAGAGGGTCAAGAATATTAAAGCGAACAACTCATATTACGGTTGTTTTAGCTGAAGCAACGTTTTAAAGAAAGAAGAAAGAAGGAGGTAAAAGCTTGGGCCAGAAAGTAAATCCTATCGGATTGAGATTAAGAATTGTTAAGACTTGGGAATCAAGGTGGTATGCCGGAAAAAATTATCCTGATTATATCCTTGAAGATTATAATATCCGGAAGTTTCTAAAAAAAAGACTATACCACGCAGGAATTGCCAGGATTGAAATCGAAAGGTCGTCCAAGCGTGTGAGGTTGCGTATATTTACTGCCAGACCGGGGATCGTGATTGGGAAAAAAGGCTCAGAGATCGCACAACTCAAGAAAGAGCTTGAACAAATGATATCAGAGGAAGTTCTTATAGATATTCAGGAAGTCAGAAAACCTGAAATCGATGCCCAGCTTGTTGCTGAAAATGTTGCTTTACAGATTGAAAGAAGAGTCGCCTTCCGTCGTGCCATGAAGCGTGGAGTTTCATCCGCAATGCGATTTGGGGCCAAAGGCGTAAAAATAATTTGCTCAGGGCGATTAGGTGGAGCTGAGATGGCGAGAAGAGAGTGGTATAGAGAAGGGCGTGTCCCCTTACATACGTTGCGGGCCGACATAGATTATGGATTCATTGAGGCTCGGACAACCTATGGAATTATCGGTGTGAAGGTTTTTGTTTTTAAAGGTGAGATTTTAAAAAAAGATCAGGTTGAAATCGGTAAATAATTAACCGGTAGGAGATAAAGGACATGCTGAGTCCCAAAAAAGTTAAATTTCGAAAGCAGCAGACCGGAAGAATGAAGGGCGTAGCCCGTCGCGGATGTAATTTGAATTTCGGGGAGTTTGGCTTGCAGGCAGTAGAATGCGGTGCAATCACATCAAAGCAGATTGAGGCTGCCCGAATTGCAATGACCCGTCATGTCAGGAGAGGTGGAAAGCTTTGGATCAGAATATTTCCCGATAAGCCGTTTACGAAAAAACCTGCTGAAGTTAGAATGGGGAAAGGGAAGGGAGCTCCAGAGGGCTGGTCTGCAATTGTGCGCCCTGGTAGAATTTTATATGAAATGGAAGGAGTTCCTGAGGAATTAGCAAGGGAAGCACTTCGACTTGCTTCACATAAGCTTCCGGTAAAAACAAGATTTGTAGTTAGGAGCGAAGTATGATGAAAGCAAGCGAAATTAGGGAGCTAGGCCTTGAAGAGAAAGAACGGAAACTTGTTGAGAAAAAAGAGGAGCTGTTTAACTTGCGTTTTCAACATTCTAGTGGCCAACTCGAAAATTCGAGTCGCATTAAGCAGACTAAACGTGAAATTGCAAGGATCAAAACAGTTATCAGAGAATCTGCCAAAATAAAAAAGAATAATAACAAGACAGATAAAGAATAATAGCTGCCATGAAAAATCGAGGAATGAAAAGACAGTTGGTTGGTACGGTTGTTAGTAATAAAATGGATAAAACTGTAGTTGTTCTGGTTGAGAGACTGGTGAAACATAAACTTTATCAAAAATATATACGGCGTCGGGCTAAGTTTTCAGCTCACGATGAAATCAATTCTTGTCAGATTGGCGATAAGGTCTTAATTGGCGAATCAAGACCGCTTAGCAGAACCAAAAAATGGCGTGTCAGTGAAATAATAAAAAAAGCTGTTTGATTGATAATTAAAGGGAAGAAGAGAAGATGATTCAGGCAGAGACTAGATTGACTGTGGCGGATAATTCGGGCGCAAAGGTTTTATACTGCATAAAAATTCTTGGGGGTTCCAGACGACGTTATGCAAGTGTCGGTGATATAATCGTTGTATCAATTAAAGAAGCAATGCCAAATGCCAAGGTCAAAAAAGGAGATGTTCTAAAGGCGGTTGTCGTTCGAACTAAGAAAGAGCTTAGAAGGCCGGATGGTTCATACATTAGATTTGATGATAATTCAGCTGTTTTAATAAATCCCAATAAAGAACCGATTGGAACACGTATTTTTGGACCTGTAGCAAGGGAGCTACGAGCCAAAAGATTTATGAAAATAATTTCACTAGCGCCGGAAGTTTTGTAAATAAATACTATCTTTTGACTTGTCCCACGGAGAAGTTGTTGATTATGAAAACTAGATGCCATTTAAAGAAAAACGATAAGGTTAAAATTATTGCCGGAAAAGATAAAGGTAAAATTGGTAAAGTAATAAAATTAGATAGAAAAACAAATCGGGTTCTTGTTGAAAATATAAATATTATCAAAAAGCATACGAAACCCAGTGCACAAAACAGGCAAGGTGGGATATTAGAGAGTGAGGCTCCGATCCATTTGTCCAATGTAATGTTAATGTGCAATAAATGCATGACACCTGTGCGTTGCAAAATGAAAGTTTTGGAAGATGGTAAAAACGAGCGCGTTTGTAAAAAATGCAATGAAATAATAGGTGCATAGGATCGCTTGCCGGAGGAATTTAATGTCAGAGCTAAAAAAACATTATGAGATAGAAGTTATCCCTCAGTTAATTAAAAAATTTAACTACAAAAATAAGATGCAAGTTCCAAAGCTGGAAAAGATAATCTTAAATATGGGATTAGGCGAGGCGATTCATAATATAAAATTGCTTGATTCAGCTTCCGAAGAGCTTCAAATGATATCAGGTCAAAAGCCTGTTATTACACGTGCTAGAAAATCAATTGCTGCTTTTAAGCTAAGAGAAGGTATGGCAATTGGATGTATGGTGACTCTTAGACGCGATAGAATGTACGATTTTTATAATAAATTGGTTAAAATCGCCCTACCGCGGGTACGTGATTTTAGGGGAGTTTCCGGAAAAGCGTTGGATGGCCATGGAAATTATTCCTTGGGCATCAAAGAGCATATTATTTTTCCGGAAATTGATTATGATAAAATCGATAAAATAAAAGGTTTTAATGTAACTATTGTAACGACAGCCCCGACCAATAAAGAATGTAAAGAGCTTCTTAAGCTATTAGGGATGCCGTTTAGGAATTAAATTAAAAAAAACAAAACAGATAATAGAAAAATAATATAAGAAAAATTTTGAAAATACTGCGTAATAAAAGAAAATAACATTATATCAAATCAATTATAGTTAAGATGGGTATGGCTAGAAGTTAATTAGGAGGAGGATGACTTGGCAAAAAAATCTCTCAGGATGAAAGCGATGAGAAAACCTAAATTTAAGGTAAGAGAATATAATCGATGCCCACTATGTGGCCGGCCGAGAGGCTTTTTGCGAAAATTCGGCATCTGCCGTATTTGTTTTCGGAATCTCGCTTCTCACGGAAGTCTACCTGGTGTTATAAAATCTAGCTGGTAAAATCTGAACATAAATTTAAATTAAATATGTAGTACTGATTATTAATTTACGAGTAAGGCAGCAACGGAGAACAAGATGTCAATCACTGATCCAATTGCAGATATGTTGACCCGAATTAGAAATGCTGGTAAAGCAAAATTCAACAGTGTTGATATTCCGGGGTCAAAACTGAAAACCAACCTTGCCAAAGTTTTAAAGAATGAAGGATTTATAAAGAATTATAAATTTCTTCATGATAATAAGCAGGGAATTTTACGTATTTATCTGAAGTATGATCAAAGTCAAAACAATGCAATTTTTGGTCTTGAAAGAATCAGCAAACCCAGCAAAAGGGTTTATTTAAAACATAATGATATAGAGCCGGTTTTAAATGGAATGGGCATTTCAATAATATCTACTTCCAAAGGAATAATGACTGATCGTCGGGCTAAAAATGAAAAAGTGGGAGGAGAGATTCTCTGCAATATTTGGTGATAGAAGGAGCTATAAATGTCTCGAGTAGGTAAAAAGCCAATTCCAATTCCTGAAAAAACAAATATAACGTATACCGATGGAAAAATTACTGTAAAGGGTGAAAAAGGTGTTCTTGAAAAAATTATTCATCCTTCAGTTTGTTTAGAAATTAAAGATGGAATTATCAGAGTTGTATTAAAAAAAGATGACAAAAAAAGCCGATCATTGCAGGGACTCACACGAAGTCTATTGGCTAACATGGTGACAGGTGTTAATAATGGATTTGAAAGAGTACTCGAGATAAACGGCATCGGATACCGAGCTGAGCTTAATGAGAATAGAATTGTATTTAATATCGGGTACTCACATCCTATCAATTTTGATCTTCCTATTGGTATTTCAGCCTCAATTGACAAGAGTAATACAATCAAACTTTTTGGAATTGATAAGGAAATATTAGGACTTACGGCCTCAGCAATTAGACGACTACGAGCGCCGGAACCATATAAAGGAAAAGGGATCAAGTATGCCGAAGAAAAAATTCGGCGAAAAGCTGGTAAAACAGGTACAAAATAAGTATTAAGTTTTAAGATGGCAGAGTTTAAAAACTTAATTTAACATCTATTTTTAAGCCTTATTTTTTTGTGGGAATATTAAAATGGGATCATTAGATTTTAGGAAAAAAGCTCGTATAAAAAGAAAAAAAAGGATCCGAAAGAATTTGTTTGGTACCGATCAGAGACCGAGATTAAGTGTTTTTAGAAGCTCAAAACATATTTATGCTCAAATTATTGATGATATTTGTGGTTATACCCTAGTTGCGGCCTCGAGCGTAGAAAAAGATGTAAAAGAAAATTCCGAAATAAATAAAGATAATAAGATTGCGGTTGCGAATTTTGTAGGGAAAATATTGGCTGATCGAGCCATCGAAAAAGGAGTAAAGAAAGTTGTATTTGACCGAAACGGTTTTTTATATCATGGGAGAATCAAAGCTGTATCCGATGGTGCACGTAAAGCCGGGTTGGAATTTTAGCTAATCATGTGGAATGAAGGAGGCATTCTCTTGTTCAAACAAGATACCGGAGAAAATGAATTAATTGACAAGGTTGTTCACATCAGCCGGGTTGCTAAAGTCGTAAAAGGCGGTAGGCGGTTTAGTTTTAGTGCAATCGTCGTTGTCGGTGACGGTGAAGGGAGCGTAGGTGTCGGGCTTGGCAAAGCAGGAGAAGTCCCTGAAGCAATCCGTAAAGGTGTAGATAAAGCCAAAAAAAATATGATTAAGGTGCCGTTGGTTGAAGGAACCATACCTTATAAAACGATTGGAAAATTTGGTGCAGGTAGAGTTTTATTAAAACCGGCTAATAAAGGCACTGGAGTTATTGCAGGAGGAGCGGTAAGAGCAGTTCTTGAAGCTGTTGGAGTTAAAAATATACTGACTAAATGTCTAGGATCAAATAATCCTCACAATGTTGTAAAAGCTGCAATCATGGGGCTTAAGCAGCTTAATAGCAGTGAACAGGTTGCTGTTAGGCGCGGTAAAAGTGCTGGGGAGCTGTAAATGAGGTATATGATAAATGTCTGGATTATTAAAAATAACTCTTATTAAGAGTATGATCGGAAAGCCGGAAAAACAGCGTAACATATTGCGCGGAATGGGGTTAAAAAAGCTCAATAAAAGTGTCGAGCTTCAAGATACTCCCTTTGTGCGGGGGATGATAAATAAAGTATCGCACTTAGTGAAGGCTGAGGAGAAGATTGATGAAGCTAAATGAATTATCACCGGCAAAAGGATCACGGAAAGCCCGAAAAAGATTAGGCAGAGGCGTCGGATCGGGTAACGGAAAGACAGCCGGTAGAGGGCAGAAAGGTCAAGGAAGCCGCTCGGGAGGTGGAGTAAGACCCGGCTTTGAGGGCGGGCAAATGCCGATTCATCGTCGATTACCTAAACGCGGCTTTACAAATATATTTCGAAAAAACATAGCCATAATTAATATTCGCGATCTTAATAAGTTTGAAACGGGCAGTACCGTTGATGAAACAGAAATTGAACGAATGGGCCTGATAAAGGGTAAAAGAGATGGCATAAAAATACTTGGTCATGGTGAAATCGACTATCCTCTGACAATTAAAGTTAATAATATCAGCAAAAGTGCCAGAATTAAGATTGAAGCTGCCGGGGGAAAAATAGAGGATATTTAATTATGGTTGTTGGTGGTTTCCAGAATATATTCAAAATACCGGAACTTAAGAGACGAAGTTTATATACGTTGGCACTTCTAGCCGTTTATCGAATCGGAGTACATGTTCCAACTCCCGGTATTGATAGTGTGGCGTTAGCATCCTTTTTCGCCAAAGCAAAAGGGACATTGCTAGGCCTCTTTGATATGTTTTCAGGGGGGGCACTTGAGAGATTATCAGTGTTTGCCTTGGGTATAATGCCCTATATTAGTGCTTCTATTATCCTGCAGCTTTTAACAGTGGTTATACCCCATCTAGAGCGATTATCAAAAGAAGGTGAGCAAGGTCGTAAGAAGATAACGCAATATACTCGATACGGTACTGTAATACTAAGTATTATACAGGGATTCGGCATTAGTATTGGCCTTGAAAGTATGAGTTCACCAGGCGGGGCTCCTGTTGTCATCCATCCCGGTTGGGAATTTAGATTGATGACTGTAATTACGCTAACCGCTGGAACTGCTTTTATTATGTGGTTAGGTGAACAAATAACCGAACGTGGTATTGGTAATGGAATTTCCCTAATTATCTTTGCCGGTATTGTCGCTCGTATGCCAAATGCCATTGGAAATACTTTTAGGCTACTTTCTACCGGAGAAATGGGAATATTTCCTGTTTTAATTCTCATCGTGTTGATGTTAACGGTTATTGGCTTCATTATATTCGTAGAGCAAGGTCAACGCCGTATTCCTGTTCAGTATGCAAAAAGAGTTGTCGGGAGAAAGATGTACGGCGGACAGAGTACTCATCTTCCCTTAAAAATAAATACTTCCGGCGTAATTCCTCCTATTTTTGCATCTTCAATCATAATGTTTCCTGCGACGTTAGCAAGCTTTATAAATGTGCCTTGGATGCAGAATATTGCCGGATTAATGCGTCCCGGTAACGCTGCCTATGAATTACTCTATGTGGGGTTTATCTTTTTTTTCTGTTATTTTTATACTGCAGTTACATTTAATCCGGTAGATGTTGCGGATAATATGAAAAAATATGGCGGTTATATTCCAGGAATTCGTCCTGGAAAACGTACAGCTGATTATATTGATCGGGTTTTAACGCGTATCACTTTAGGTGGTGCTATATATGTATCTGTCGTATGTGTCCTGCCATCGATTTTAATATCAAAATTTAACGTTCCTTTTTATTTTGGAGGGACAGCTCTTCTTATTGTGGTTGGAGTTGCAATTGACACTGTCGCTCAAATCGAATCACACATGCTTACTAGACATTACGATGGCTTTTTAAAAAAAGGTGGTGGAAGAATGAAAGGGCGCCATTAAAAATAAATTAAGGGGCAAATATATATAAACTAAACGATTCATCTATATTGGCACCAAATAAAAAATGAAGACGTGGGTTAGATATGATCAGAATTTTAGTTTAAAAGAATCTGATTAAAAAATGCTAACGTGTTGGATCAAAAATTAATGAGCAAAAGCGACGGGAGCTAAAATATGGCAAAGGAGGAATTGATTAAAGTGCAAGGTAAAGTGATTGAAACTCTACCGAATGCGATGTTTAAGGTTGAACTAGAAAATAAACATCAGATACTTGCTCATATATCCGGAAAGATGCGAATGCATTTTATCAAGATTTTGCCCGGTGATTCAGTTACAGTGGAACTTTCACCATATGATCTTACAAGAGGAAGAATAACATATAGATCCAAATAAATTCTATAATGTAAATGGAAAAAAAGAAAAAACCAAAAGATCTGGCTGGACGAAGTGAAAGCTGAAGAGGATTAAATAGATGAAAGTAAGAGCATCTGTAAAAAAGATATGTAGTAAATGTAAAATTGTACGACGGAAGCGGGTTTTGAGAGTTATCTGCGAAAATAAACGTCATAAACAAAAGCAGGGATAGAGGAGGATTTGCTTTGGCAAGAATTGCTGGCGTCGATTTACCGAAGGGTAAACGGATTGAAATCGCATTGACATATATCTACGGTATTGGGAAAACTACCTCAAAGCGTATGCTTACAAAATTAGATATAAATCCTGATACAAAAACCGATCATCTATCAGAAACTGAGATTAATAGTATTCGAAAGATTATCGACAGTGAATATAAAGTTGAAGGAGAACTTCGATCCGAAGTTTCTATGAATATTAAAAGATTGATGGATTTAGGATCTTATCGCGGACTTCGTCATCGAAAATCACTTCCAGTGAGGGGGCAGCGGACAAGTACGAATGCCCGTACACGGAAAGGACCCAAAAGGTCTGCTGTAAAGAAAAGAGGCGGAGTAAAAAAGAAATAATAAGAATATAGGAAATATATAAATGGCGAAAAGAACGCGAACAAAAAAGAAAGAAAAAAAGAATATTTCCAACGGAATCGTTCATATTCAATCAACTTTCAATAATACTATTATTACAATCACTGATCCTATTGGTAATGTCATTGCTTGGTCAAGTTCAGGAGTTCAAGGTTTTAAAGGATCGAGAAAAAGTACACCTTTTGCCGCTCAGATGACCGCAGAAAATGCCGCAAAAAAAGCAAAAGAACACGGCATGAAAAATGTGGAAGTCTATGTAAAGGGACCTGGATCGGGTAGAGAATCAGCGCTAAGAGCCTTGCAGGCTGCTGGATTTAACGTTTTGATGATTAAAGATGTAACTCCTATTCCACATAATGGTTGCCGACCGCCAAAAAGAAGAAGAGTTTAACGCTGAAATGATGTAAAGGAGGAAGACTTGGCAAGATATATAGGTTCGGTTTGTCGGCTATGCCGAAGAGAAAACTTAAAAATGTTTCTTAAAGGAGACCGATGTTACTCAGATAAATGTGCTTTCGATAGAAGAAGCTATGCTCCTGGTCAGCATGGACAGAGACGTCGTGGAAAACTTTCTGATTATGGTATTCAGCTTCGAGAAAAACAAAAAGTAAAAAGAATATATGGTCTATCTGAGAAACAGTTTCATATTTTTTTTGAAAGAGCCGATCGCCAAAAAGGTATAACCGGAACAAATCTTCTAATATTCTTAGAACGAAGACTTGATAATGTAATATATCGTTTAGGATTTGCAAATTCAAGAACACAAGCGCGTATTTTTGCAAGACATAATCATTTTCTTGTGAACGGAGAAAAAGTCAATATCCCCTCCTACTTAACTAAAGTGGGAGATGTGATTGAGCTAAAAGAAAAAAGTAAAAATATAAAAGCTATTGAAGATGCATTAAGTGCTGTTGTAAGGCGAGGCATGCCGCAATGGCTTGACTTGGAAAAAGATAACTTGAAAGGAGTTGTCAAAGCATTTCCTACGCGTGACGATATTACAATGCCTATTCAAGAGCAGCTTATAGTGGAGCTTTACTCAAAGTAAATAAGCCTTCCAATTGAAATAATTTGGAGAATAAGAATGTCATCAAATGAACTTATATACATGAACTGGCAAAATATGACAAAGCCGGAAAAAGTTCAAGTAACAAGCACACCGTATTATGGCAAGTTCGTTTGTGAACCTCTTGAAAGGGGATTTGGCACAACAATAGGAAATTCTTTAAGACGGATAATACTTTCTTCCTTGTATGGTGCTGCTATCGTATCTGTAAAATTTGATAAAGTAATGCATGAATTTAGTATTATTCCCGGAGTACTAGAAGATGTTTCTGAGATTATCCTTAACTTAAAAGAAGTGCGATTGAAACTTTCGGATATAGGCACAAGGAGCATACGAATTGAAAAAACAGGTGAAGGTATTGTAACGGCAGGAGATATTATCAGTGATGACGGTAAAGTTGAAATTCTGAATCCGGAACAACATATTGCGACTCTTTCAGAAAAAGCCGAATTAAAGATGACTATGGCTGTTAAGGTTGGAAAAGGCTATTCCTTATCAGAAGCCAATAAAGACGAAGATGCGCCTATTGGTACAATACCTATAGATGCTGTTTTTTCGCCAATTAAACGTGTCAACTACACGGTCGGCAACGCTCGAGTTGGGCAGAGAACGGATTATGATAAACTCACAATAGAAGTTTGGACCGATGGAACTGTCTTACCTGAAGACTCTATTGCTTTTGCAGCAAAAATATTAAAAGAACAAATGAGCATTTTTATCAATTTTGATGAGCAGCTTGAACCGGAACCTGAAATAGAAAAAGATGAACTGCATAAGCCTCAGTATAATGAAAATCTTTACAGAAGTGTTGAAGAATTAGAACTTTCCGTTCGTAGCGCTAATTGTTTAAAGAATGCAAATATTCTAAAAATATATCAATTAGTGAGTAAAACCGAATCTGAAATGCTTAAGACTAAGAATTTTGGAAGAAAGTCTCTCAATGAAATCAAAGAAGTGCTTAGTGAAATGGGCCTTTCTCTCGGTATGAAGCTTGAGGGATTTGTGCCTCCCGAGGAAGACGTAGAGGAAGGAGAGTAATTTTAAATATGCGACATAGGAAAAATGGTCTGAAATTAAATAGAACTAGTAGCCATAGAAATGCGATGTTTAAAAACATGGTTACATCGCTATTTAAATATGATCGTATTCACACTACAGATGCTAAGGCAAAGGAATTGAAACGCTGGGCGGATCGCATAATTACTTTGGCCAAAAGAGGAGATCTGCATGCTTTGCGCCAAGCGCTTTCTATAGTAAAAGAAAAAGACGTTGTATACAAGCTATTTGATGAAGCTACTGAACGTTTCGGTAAACTATCCGGAGGATATAGTAGGGTCATCAAGGTCGGAAGAAGAGCTGGAGATGCGGCTAGTATGTCATTAATTGAGCTTGTAGCATCTTCAGAAAAGATTAAAGCAAAGACAAAGAAGAAAGCAAAAAGCGCAAAAGAGCAAAAAAGCCCGGCAGAAGTAAAATATAAAAATGAAGTGCAAGAGAAAGATACAGCTGAAAATATAACTGAAAAAAATATGCTGGATAGTTAATTAAATCTATATAAAAAATATTAAAAAGGGTCCTATTAAATAAAATAGGGCCTTTTGAATATTGATTGAATGATAATTTATTCTTTAGATTTTATTTGGTGTAAAATTTGATCGGATTTCAACAAAATTGAAATTGGATCTTTCAAGGAAATATCTTCTGTTGAAGCTAATCCGAAATTCATCAAGATAGGGATGGTAGTATAGCCATACTTCATCGGATGCTCACTGAAATATGTTTGGATGCGACGCATTAGATTCATAGCACTATCAGCAGAAGTTTCCGGAAGAATTAAAACGAATTTATTTTCTGTAAATCCCACGACAACATCAGAATCTCGAACCATTTTAATTAATTTTTCTGCCACATATTTTACAATACTATAGCTCACATCATCAGGCTCAAAATCATTAAAGTTATCAGAAGATGATATATCTAAAGATACTACTGAAAGTACGTTTGAATAAAATTTTGCACGATTAAATTCACGCCTAAGAACTGTTTTCAACACCCTACGATTAAGCAATCCTGTATGAGGATCATGAAAGGTTAGAAACCTAAGTTTTTCATGCGCTGTAACATTTGAAAGGCATATGGATACCTTTATGGATAGCTGTTCAAGAAGACTTGTATCAATGCCCGGTTGATAACGTATACGTGAAAAATCTGCTTGGTTTAAGCTTCCTATAATTTCGCCGTCAAGAAATATTGGAGCGATAGCCATAGATTTTATAAAAAACTTTATATCTTGAGGTAATAATTTAAAATAAGGCTTTAAATTCTCATTGATTAATAAAGGCTTTGTATTGTTATCTACCAGTTCAAGAAAAGTTTCTTTTCTAATAATATTTAAATATTTATTAAGAACATTAGAAGTCTCTATTGACTGAATTAAACTTGATATTTCACTTTTTTCAATCATTGAAATCCAGACATATGGCACTTTAAATTTTTGTTTAATTTCAGAAAGCAAAACCTCAAAAAGATCTTTGAAATTCAAAATAGATAAGATTTTTATTTCAATTTCATTAAATTTCTTCGCTATTTTTTCGTTTTC
>JAFGES010000062.1 GCA_016931455.1 Desulfobacterales bacterium
AAATTTCACTACACTAATTAAATTATTTTTTTAATTGTTTTCAATAGGTTATGAATGGGAAAATGACCTAAAGGGAAGATTCCGGTAGTAATCTAAATTTGGCGGCCACCGACCACCGCGAAGGTTTCTTCCCAAAACGGGTGCAGCAGTTCGATAAAAAAATGCAGGATCTTAGCCGTAACTCCCCAAATCACAACGTCTTGATAGGGATACCTTAAATCGCGAATATCAGGTTCACGACCATGAAATTTTTTCACATTGTGTATTCTTAAAAGTTCTTTGACCGGGATTTCCAATACTCTCGCAATTTCTTCGGTATCATGCCGAATGGACCCTTTTCCGTTCCATAAACCGATAAAGACTTCGATATCTTTATAATGAATGGTCTTAAAATGTCCCATGGAGCCGATTAATTCAACATGATTCCTTTGAATATTAAGTTCTTCTTCAAGCTCCCGAAAAGCCGCCTCCTCAGGCCCTGCATCAAATTTATCAATATGCCCTCCCGGAAGTGCCACTTGATTTCGCCACGGATACCCTTCGTTGTCGGATTTTTGAATAGCGAGCAAATGAGGTTCTTGCCTTTCAAAAAGAATCAAAAACACACAAGCCGACTGATAAAATTTGCCGTCCGGCGGTCCCGGCAAATTTGCATTACCAATTATATATTTCAAACAAGAAGAAGTTATTTTCATCTGTTTCATTGATCAAAAATACTGAACGTATCGTTAAGTTTCACTATTTCTCATTTTTTTCTACAAATTTTTGGAAAGACATTTGCTTGTAGCTATCCGTATAAATATATTTAATAATGGAAAATAATTTATCAGGTGGGATATAACCGGGCAAATTGCTTATTTTCTCCCCGTTTTCCGCTACAAACCAAATTGACGGCAGTCCTCTAACTTGGTAACTTGATGCAATTTTATTTTCCCTGTCAAAATCTACCTTGACAGGAATGAAGTTTTTATTAATACAGGTTATCACTTTGCCGTCTTTGAACGTATGGCTGACCATTTTTGTGCAGTAGGAACACCATTCAGCCGTAAAAAAGAGAAACAATTTTTTTTTCTCCTTGTTTCGCAAGGTCATACCTTCATTATAGGAGTGCCATTTAATATCGTCAGCCCTTGCGATATTAAATGAAAATCCGCTGAATAAAAATATAAAAATCAGTATAATAAAACCACCGGCAATGGATTTCATCTTCATAATTATTATCCTATGCGGCCTAATAAATTAAGCCTGTTGGTTATCAGCAAAAGCCCCACAAGTATCAAAAGAATTCCGGCTGCCGGATTTAAATATTTCATCACTCGAGAGGCTTTTTTAATAAATACAAAAAAGAAATTGATAAAAATCGACAAGATAATAAACGGTAAAGCTAATCCGATAGAATAAAAACAAAGCAGCAAAACCCCCTCGCCGACGGTTTCCCGGCTTCCGGCAATAATAAGCATGGATCCTAATAATGGCCCGATGCAAGGACTCCAGCCCGCCGCAAAGGCCATACCAATAACAAGAGGACCTAAGAAATGTAAAGGCTTTTTCCCCATATAAATTCGTTTTTCGTATTCAAGAATATGAATGCGAATTATACCGGTCAAATGAACACCTAGTATGACAATAAGAATTCCGCCGATTATTCTAATGATTTCTCTATACGAATAAATAAAACTTCCAAGATAAGAAGCCGAGGCGCCCATCATAATAAAAATAAACGAAAACCCAAAAACAAATAACAAGGTCGATATAAAGACTTTTTTTCTGATACCGGTATTACTGCTCCTTGTCAGCTCTTCAATTGAAAAACCGGTTATAAAAGTAAAATAGGCCGGAATTAGGGGAAGTATACAAGGTGTAAAAAAAGATAAAAGTCCTGTTAGAAAAGCAGCCGGATATGATATTGTTTCAACAAACATAAGTTAATTCCTTCGAGCAGCTCACGAGTCTGATCGGCTTAGTTCTTTAGAACGTTTGGCGGCAGCTTCAATGGCTGTGATTATAGTCTGCTTGACCTTGTTATTCTCCATAACTTTGAGAGCTGCTTCAGTTGTACCACCGGGGGATGTTACTTTTTGACGCAGTATTTCGGGCGATTCTTTTCGCTCTTCCAAAAGCTTAGCAGATCCTTTCAGCGTAGTCAGCGTCAGCGTTGCAGCATCTTGTGGATTCAGCCCCAATCGTTTACCGGCTTCGATCATCGATTCAACCAGATAAAAAACGTAAGCAGGCCCTGAACCCGATAAGGCTGTTACCGCATCCATACATTCTTCTTTAAATTCAACCACACGCCCCATGGCTTCAAGTATTGCCCGAGTTAATTTTACATCTTCTCCAATCACATACCGGTTTGTACTCATACCACACATGCCGGCTAAAACAAGCGCAGGGGTGTTGGGCATCACCCTTATAATGGGCAGTTTTTTTCTATCATTCTCATCAAGTTGAGGATAGAGTAGCCCTTCAATTTTCTGCAAAGTGATGCCGGCGGCAATAGAGATAATCAGCTTTCTCTCCTCGATCCGGTAGTTTTTACCGGCTGTGATTTGTGAAAGCAATCGGCCGATCTGTTGAGGCTTCACGGAAAGAATAACAATGTTGCATTCTGAAAAAAGTTTAAATTGATCTTCAAGGGGCAAAATTCCATATTGGTTACAAATCATGTTAAGACGTTCTTTTCTGATATCGCAGACATATATCTTCGAAGGCGCCGAAAGTTTAGACCGTAGAATAGCCCCAATAAAAGCTTCTCCCATATTACCGGCACCAATAAAACCTATTTTCCGGTTAAGTTCCTCCACATTATCTCCTTTGTAATCTTTAATGCAATTCGAATGGATACAGTCGCCGATGTTTTCCACTCACTAATTGGCTTTATTATTTTCAAAATAAAAATATACAGATTGAACTATTCTTTGACAATAAAATATGTATCCTTTCGAAACATTTTTATATTTTTTAGGTTTACATTTGGGGTATGTCAATGGCGTTACCTTTAAATTTCTTGACTTATCTCTCAGAATATATTTAACATACTTAAATTTTAATTTAAGTCTCAAAGAGGAGTAATGTGAGATCCGTTTGAGAAAAAATTTCAGAGAGTAAAGGAGTTCTGAGTCTTATGTTTATAATCGGCAACCTAATTGGCGCTGTTGCATTAGTTCTTGACTATGTTCTGCTTATCTTTATGTGGATTGTTATCGCGCGGGCCGTTCTATCATGGGTTAATCCGGATCCTTATAATCCTATTGTTCGATTTATCAACAATGTTACCGAACCGGTTTTGTATCGTATTCGCGCTAATCTTCCAGTAACTTTCGGCGGTATTGATCTTTCACCCATTATCGTCTTTTTGGGAATCATTTTTCTTCGAAAATTTGTTGTTGAGAGTCTTTTCAGGTTATCTGCAAATTTATCATAAGAAATATTAACAGGTGTGCATATGGAAACAAAACCAATTGATATTCAGCATCAAAAATTCAGGGTAAGATTCAGAGGCTTCGACATTCGGGAAGTTGACACTTTCCTCGAACAAGCCGCAGAAGCATTTGAATCTCTCCATCGTCAAAATAAAAATTTAAATGATGAAATTCGTAGGCTTAAACACGAGATTAATTCTTATAAGGAGCGTGAAGAAACATTTAAACGGGCATTGGTCAATTCTCAAAAAGTTCTGGATCAAATGAAAGATAATGCCCATAAATCCGCTGAACTCATTATTGCTGATGCAGAGGTCAGAGCGGAAAAAATGTTAAACAAAGCGCATAATCGACTGGCTCAATTGCATGAAGACATCGCCGAACTAAAAAGGCAGCGCATCCAAATCGAAGTTCAAATACGATCAATTATTGAAGCTCATTCCAAGCTTCTTGAAATCGGTAAAGAAAAAATTAAAGCCACGGATGAGGAGGATTCGAAATTAAAATTATTAACTCAACCCAAGTGATTTTATACTCCGGTTGGAAACTATTTTCCTTTTATGGATCCACAATGCAATGATTTTCCATTTAGACCTATCCATTTTTTTCTAAATCTATCATTTAAACCAGCCTTCATGCCATTTCGTTACCAAAATAGCGAAACCGACAAAAGCCCTTTATCATTCAGTTAGATTAGATTTTGTAGATTTTAATGTAAAGAATTTATTCGAAATGTCGATATCCCTTTTTAGCTATGAAAGTTATCCAACTTTTAAGATAGCCTCCCCTTCTATGGGGTTTTTATCTCGTGTTGAAAATCGGGAGTAAAATATATGGCAAAAATAGATGCTTTCTTTAAATTGATGAATGATCAAGGGGCCTCAGACCTTCATCTTGTTGCCGGGCAACCGCCCGCACTCAGAATCAGGGGCGATATCGAAAGAGTTAAGTACAAGGTTCTCGGTAATGATGATTTAAGAAGCATGCTTTATGAAATTACACCTGAGGATAAGGTAAAGGTATTTGAAGAAACAGGTGATGTTGACTTTGGTTATGAAATACCCGGACTGGCCAGGTATCGAGCTAATTTCTTTATGCAAAAAAATGGGGTCGGAGCTGTTTTCAGAGAAATTCCAAGTACAATCTTGACTGCCGAGCAACTCGGGCTTCCACCTGTACTATCAAAACTTTCTTTACTGCCCAGAGGTTTGATCGTGGTTACCGGACCCACGGGAAGCGGTAAATCTACCTCGCTTGCCGCAATAATTGATGTCGCCAACCGTTCTCGTAAAGATCATATTATTACCATTGAAGATCCTATTGAATTCGTTCATCAAAGTCAGGGTTGTATTGTTAACCATCGCGAAGTCGGGCTTCACACCAATACGTTCAGTGCGGCATTACGCGGCGCATTACGTGAAGACCCTGATATTATTCTGGTCGGTGAAATGAGAGACTTGGAGACCATTTCCCTGGCTATCGAAGCAGCATCTACCGGGCACCTTGTTTTCGGCACCCTGCATACCACCAGTGCGGCAAAAACGGTTGATCGTATTATCGAAGTTTTCCCTTCTTCCGAACAAGCTCAAATCCGTTCGACCCTTGCTGACGGACTTAGGGCGGTAATCGCCCAAGTTCTATTTAAAAGAATTGATAAAAAAGGCCGCTGCGCGGCACTTGAAATATTAATTGCAACCCCGGCTGTTCGGAATTTAATCAGAGAGGCAAAAACACATCAGATTCCATCAATGATTCAGACCGGTAAGAAATACGGTATGCAACTTCTGGATGATGCGATCATGGATCTTTATAATAAAGGGTGGATTAGTGCGGATGAATCCTATGCCAAAGCTAATGATAAAGCAAGATTCAGACCTTTTCTTAAGAATCCGCCTGCCGACTTCACCGAAGCCTAAAACTTTTTATGAGGTTAATGTATGCGAAGACAGGAAGTTGATCATATTCTTACAAAAATGCTCGATTCTCATAAAAATGTATCGGATCTAAATCTGACAACAGGGAAGCCATTACAAGTTGAAAGCTCCGGCGAATTGATTGCTGTTGATATGAAGCCCCAATTCAAAGAACTCACGCCTTTTCAGACGGAAATTTTAGCTCTAAACCTTATCAACCAAGACCCCCGTCTAACCGGTAAACTACAATCCGAAGGATCATGCGATCTATCATACAGCCTAGCAGGCAAAGCTCGCTTTCGTGTAAATATTTTTTCTCAATCCGGCAGTTATTCCATTGTCTTAAGGAAGCTTGAAACCAAGATACCTACTATTAAAGAACTTAATCTGCCGGCTGAAGCTTTTTACAAGATTGCAAAAGAAAGAAATGGTATCATTTTTGTAACCGGTGCCACCGGATCAGGAAAATCAACTTCACTTGCAGCGGTGTTAGACGAAATAAACAATAATAAATCCGTGCATGTTATAACCTTAGAGGATCCCATTGAATATCAGCATCCTCATAAAAAGTCCACATTCAATCAACGAGAACTTGGGACCGATTTTGATTGTTTCGCCAGCGGCTTGCGAGCGGCTTTAAGGCAGGCACCAAAAGTAATACTTGTAGGTGAAATGCGTGATAGAGAAACCGTGGAAATAGGATTAAGTGCTGCAGAAACCGGGCATTTAGTGTTGTCGACACTGCATACCGTCGATGCCGGTCAGACAATTAACCGTATTCTCGGTATGTTCAATACCGAAGAAGAAAATCAAATTCGTATTCGACTGGCCGATACGGTTCGTTGGATTGTATGCCAGCGGCTGCTTCCTAAAATAGGGGGTGGCCGGGTGGCGGCATTTGAAATCCTAGGAACTAATTTAAGAGTAAAAGACCTTATTTTACATGCTGAATCTGAAGGAAAAACCTATTACGATATTATGCGAAACGGCAAACCATTCGGCATGACTACATTTGACGACTATATTATCGGATTATACGAAAAAGGACTGATCACTCAAGAAACTGCGGTGACATACTCTTCTCGCAAGGGAATCGTGGGTCGCGGTATTGATTCCGTCAAAAGTGCGCGCGGTGAGGCTACTACGGATATAGAAAATCTTGAGATTGATCGGAATTACAAAAAATCTTATTAATCGTTGTGAGTAAAGTCGCGTAAAAATACATTACTTTTTCAAGGAAGGTTCTTTATCAGCATCATGGATATATCATGTGATAATTGCCAAAGCAAATTCAGAATTCCCGACGAAAAAATCCCCTCCGGCAAAGCCGCAACCCTTAGCTGTCCCAAATGCAAAAAAAAGATATCTCTTATTCAAGGGGAAAAGAACCGGCCGGATCCGGAAAAAAACACATATGATCAGATTGACTCGGATTCATATGACGCCTCTGAAAAACCTTTTGATTTTGTCGAAGAAGAAGGAAAAACCGTCCTCGTCTGTGAGCCTGATTCCACAATAAAGAAAAAAATAATAACCGTTCTCGATCTCATGGAATACCACATTACTGAAGCAGAAAATATGCGCGATGCTTTAAAAAAAATGCGGTATCATAACTATGATCTTATTGTCGTGAATGAGGATTTTGATACAATCAACCCGGATTCAAACGGGGTCTTAATCTACCTTGAACGTCTTCATATGGCGATACGCCGAAATATTTTCGTAACCCTGATGAGCAGCAGGTTTAGAACGATGGACAACATGACGGCTTTTAATAAGAGTGTAAATTTAGTTATAAATAACAAAGACATAAATGATTTTGATAAAATCTTAAGCCGAGGTATTACAGACAACGACTTTTTTTATCGGGTGTTTAAAGAATCTCTCAGAAAAATGGGACAAATATGATCTAAGTGGTTTTGCATTTACTATACTCATTTAGCATTATAAAAAAGTTAACAATTTTCGCTGATAATCCGCAATCCCTCTAATGTCAAAGCCGGTTCAACAATCTCAATCGTCTCTGAAACGTTTTGCATAAGAGAAGCAAGACCACCTGTGGCAATTATTTTGGGATCTGAATTCATTTCGATCTTCATTCTCTTAACCATTCCGTCAACAAGGCCCGCATATCCATAAATAATACCGGACATGATACTGGTAGTTGTATCTTGGCCGATAACCTTTTTAGGGGCAACAAAAATTTCGACTCTAGGAAGTTTAGATGCCTGTTTAAATAAAGCTTCAGCGGAAATCGCTATTCCGGGACAAATTGCCCCACCGAGATAGTTTCCATCTGCCGAAATTGCATCAAAAGTCGTTGCCGTACCAAAATCTATCACAATCAAACTGGTCGTATACTTGTGAAATGCAGCGATGGCATTGACGATCCTGTCGGCTCCGACCTCTGCCGGATTCTTGTAAAGTATCTTCATTTCCGAAACAGATCTCGCATCAATCCAGCGAGGCGAATGTCCCAGGTATTTACGGCAAAAAGCATCCAAGATGGGAACCATTGGAGGAACTACGCAGGAGATGATGGTTTTGTCGATTGATGTGGGATTAAGATTGCCTCCTGAAAACAAATTGGTCGCAAGCACATTGAATTCGTCTTCAGTCGTATTTCTCTCAGTACGTATACGCCAGTGTTTAATCAGATTCCCTTCGGCGTAAATACCTAATACCGTGTTTGTGTTACCAACATCGATTACAAGCAGCATATCTCATTTATTCCTTTAAATTAGTAAGGGATCGAATGCTAATTTGATATCTTTACCGTAAATATTTCGGGCTTGACGCTCACTAAAACCATCTTAAGCGGTAGCATTATAGCAGCCCGCCGAGCATATACACCAGGTTTCAAATTTTTGAGATCAAGATATACTTTGATGTCATTTTTTATTTGAAGCTTTTTGAGGATATTCGTAGGACCTTTCACTTCAATGTTTATAGTTGGGGGTGTAATCAAGCAGTTATAAGAAGTATCTTCGCAGACAACAGGTATATTCTCAAATTTCTTTTTGATAATTTCTTCTTCGATCGATATTTCAGCTAAAATAATTGTCGAAGAAGAGATAATATACAGATTTTCTGCAAGATCAAGTGGAATTTCAATCTTAAACGATTCCGATAATCCTCTTAGGTTGATCGGCTTTGTAAAAATTTTTTCAATAGAATCCAGCATGGGCTTAGGACCTCGTAGGATAACCGACGATGGTTGGGACACCGCACTTGCAACGAAAAATCCTTCCACAGGATTTCCGGAAAATGATATTGCAACCGGCAGTTCCTTTTTTATCTCATTTTCTACCCGCACCGTCAAGAAAGACGGATGTAAGCTTATCGGCGAAATACCCTTTGGAAGCGGGATCCGGCTGAGATCGATAGAAATAGGATTCGCACCAATATTTACTTTAGATACATCCAGCAGATATCTTAAGTTAAGGTCCGGTAAGGTTTCGATTAATTTTTTCGAACCTGAAACTCGAAGTTCGATACCATTTACTTGAGGACCGATTATGGTTAATCCTTCAGGAACTTCACCAATATCGACAGGAATAAATAAATCAGTTTCCTGCAAAGATGAACCTGACAAAAACGCAAAGAGTATACTACCTAAAATGAAGCACAAAAAAAGCCATTTTAAATTTTTATTTTCAAAAATAAACATCTTTCTGATGCTAATCATATTAACAGTGAAATTCTTAAGACAGTTTCTTAGTTTGATAAAAATTTTTACATATTTTTAATCGCATCAATAATTTTTAATGTTGTCCGAGCATGCATGACTTCATGAACCCGGACGATATGAGCACCCTGTAGAACTGAAACGGCGATTGCTGCTTGTGTTCCCACTTCGATTGGATCGATAATGTTAGGTGTTTTTTTTATTATTTCATCTTGAAGGATTTTTCGAATAAAAGATTTTCTTGAAGGTCCGATCAAGATGGGAGCATCCAGGGGCTTCAATTCATGGAGGTGCTTTATGATCAGCAGATTTTGACCGACAGTCTTACCAAAACCTATACCCGGATCAATGATGATTTTTGATTTTGAAATTCCTTTCCGAACAGCTCCGTCAATCGAATCTCTTAAAAATAATTTAATTTCACTGATGAGATCATCATATAGCGGCGAAATTTGCATAGTTTTTGGAATTCCACGCATATGCATCAGAATTACCGGCACCCCACTTTCTGCAACCACATCAGCCATATACGGATCAAGCCGAAGCGCTCCGATATCATTGATAATGGAAGCACCGGCTTCGAGCGCTCGCTTAGCTACAAAGGCTTTTGAAGTATCTATTGAAATCGGAACGGAAACACGCTTTGCCAATTTACTAATCACAGGCTCAACGCGTCGAATTTCTTCATCAGCCGATACGCATTCAGAAAACGGCCGCGTCGATTCTCCACCAATATCAATAATATCAGCTCCCTCTTCAAAGAGCCTAAGACCTCGATCCACGGCAGCATGGGGTGAAAAATATTTCCCCCCATCAGAGAATGAATCGGGAGTTACATTTAAGATACCCATAATTAGGGTATGCTTACCGAGTTCAAGATCGTGTGAATCCCAAAAAATTTTATATGTTTTCAAATGTCGAATTCGAGTTGGAACCTATCATTATAAAAAAGAGAATCATACCATTTCCTGCGCACCGGTTTCCTCTTCATTTTTCTTATCGCTACTTTCGTTTTCTTCAGGTACCCTTGACGAGAGCTCAACATTGGGGCGCATCGAAACAATGAGGTCATCTAATTCCGCACCCTGGACCGTCTCTTTTTCCAGCAGCATTTCCGCTAATTTATGGAGAATATCTAAATTTTCCTCTAGCACTTTCTTTGCGCGTTTGTATGAATTAAGTATCAAGCTGCTTATTTCATTATCAATCCTTCGCGCTGTTTCTTCAGAATAATCTCTGTGCTGGGCAATTTCGCGTCCAAGAAAAATTTGTTCATCATTTTTTGCGTAAGAAAGCGGTCCAAGCGTTTCACTCATACCCCAGGTACGTACCATATTCTGTGCAAGTTCCGTTGCCTGCTTAATATCGTTTGCTGCACCGGTACTGATTCGGCTAAAAACAATTTCCTCAGCAACCCGCCCTCCGAAGGCAACCGATAATTCGTTTTCGAGCTGATCTTTATATTTAAAATCTCTTTCTTCGGGTAAAAACCAAGTAATACCGGCAGCACGCCCCCTGGGAATAATGGTAATCTTGTTGACGGCATCCGTGTCGGGCAAGAAGCGTGCAACCAGTGCGTGACCACCTTCATGATAGGCAGTGGTCTTCCTGTCCTCTTCCCTGACAACCTTGGACTTACGCTCCAGTCCCATATAAACTTTATCCTTGGCATCTTCCAAGTCAAGCATACCGATTTTTTCTTTATTTCTTTTTGCAGCGAGCAAAGCGGCCTCATTGACAAGATTCTCTAAGTCCGCTCCGGAAAAACCGGGAGTTCCCTTTGCCAGTATCAAAGAATCAACATCAGGTCCCACGGGAGTTTTTTTCAGATGAACCTTGAGGATTTTTTCACGGCCTTTGATATCGGGTAAAGAAACAATTACTTGTCGATCAAAACGCCCGGGACGCAAAAGCGCCGGATCCAATACATCGGGCCGGTTTGTTGCGGATATCAAAATAACCCCTTCATTCGACTCAAAGCCATCCATTTCCACTAATAGCTGGTTTAAGGTTTGCTCTCTTTCATCATGTCCGCCCCCGAGTCCTGCGCCTCGATGCCTCCCGACGGCATCAATCTCATCAATAAAAATAATACAAGGAGCATTTTTTTTGCCTTGGACAAAGAGGTCTCTAACGCGTGAGGCACCAACGCCGACAAACATTTCGACAAAATCCGAACCGCTGATACTAAAAAACGGAACACCCGCCTCGCCCGCAATTGCACGTGCCAAAAGAGTTTTCCCAGTGCCGGGAGGTCCCATCAGCAAAACCCCTTTAGGTATCCGCCCCCCAAGACGTGTAAATTTTTTGGGTTGCTTCAAAAATTCTACAACTTCTTGGAGTTCTTCCTTTGCTTCATCAATGCCGGCAACATCCTCAAATGTCACCTTGTCTGATTGATCCGAAAGAAGACGGGCCCGACTTTTACCGAATGAAAGTGCTTTACCCCCTCCGGATTGCATTTGCCGCATAAAAAATATCCATACGGCAATAAGCAAAATCATTGGAAACCATGAAACCAACACAGACATATACCAAGGTGACTCGGCCGGGGGTTTTGCCTTAATTGAAACTCCCTTTTCTCTTAGCATACCGATAAGATCGTTATCCTGAGGAGCATATACTTTAAAACGACTACCGTTAATATTTACAGCATAAAGTTCCTGGCCCTGTATAGTCACCTCTACAACCCGCTCATCATTTACCATGGTGAGAAATTCGGTATAGCTGATGTTTGATTCAGAAATACGTTGTTGATTGAAAAGGTTATAGAGCATAATCATCATCAAAGTGATGACAAGCCATAAGGCCATATTTTTATAAAATGGATTCAAAAGTTTTTTCCTCCTGAAAATTTTTTTTATCAAAATATATTAATCATAATTAGAGATTAGGCAAGCAAAAGTTCCATTTTAACTACATACCGGGTTGAAGGTTTCACCTTGACGGAACCGGCAATTCGATAGCCGGCAACCCAAATAATACATTCACGGCTCAAAAGAATAGGGCACCGTATGCGTTCAAATCTTGAAACTTTATTGTTTATAAAAAATGTTTTTACCTTTTGAGTGCCTGTCATACCAAGAGGGTTGAAGCAATCTCCCGGCCGAAAGTTTCTAACGGTTAGCGGAAACTCCAATTCTTCCATATCAAAAAAAGCTACCTGCTGTCCAGTCAGAGGGTGATTGAATGGTTTTTTTATAACCATGCAAGATGATCTTATGCTATCGCCGGTTTCTTTTATGACCGTTAATTGCGGCTTTAATTGCGGCTTAAAAATTTTATATTCGAAAGTAAAATCATCTGCACCCTGAGCCGGCTCAGTCGAATCTCTGAGTGCTTTTTTTTCTTTTATAATAAGGAGGAGATCGCCGGTTCTTTTCAATCTAATACGATCGGGCAGATCAAGAGACCAGAAGAGAGATCCATGTTCTAAAAGATTTAAAGCGGAATCAATATGCAAAAAAGTAATACGTCTTAAATTGCCTTTGATTTTTTGGATCGCCCGGCGAATTATTCTTCTTTTTGCAGCTGGATCGATTTTGTTAAGCCTTGGAACCGAAAGGATAATTTTTTCAATTTCCATGGCTAAAACAGATTTTTCAAAATTGGGTTCTATTGCTTTTTCAATCCATTTATCCTCATATTTCATAACTGAACCAAAACGATTCAGTGTTTCAATAATCCGTGGATTATAAGACGCTTTTAGAATAGGAATTAAATGATGTCGTATTTTGTTTCTCAGGTATTTAAAATCGTTATTGGAATCGTCGACAATAAATTTTAAGCCTTTTTCATTCACATAATTCAAAATATCCGTCCGCATGAGTCTTGAAAGCGGACGGACTATCAATTCATCCCTGACAGGAGGAATTCCTGAGATACCGAGAGGACCACTGCCTCTTAAAAAATTCATCAATATAAGTTCTGCATTATCATCGCTATGATGACCCAATGCAATCTTTTTATAACCGTTTTTTTCCGCAATATGTTTTAAAAAAGCGTAACGAACCTGCCTAGCAGCTTCTTCTAAGGAAAGTTTATGTATTGACTGATATTTGAGAACATTTGCGGCCTTCTGATAAAAGGGCAATCCAATTTTTGCGGCAAGCGAGGCAACGAATTCAGCGTCATTGTCTGAATCTTTTCGGCGTAGGCAGTGATTGAGGTGAGCAATACCCAACCTCATAATTGAAAATCGATCAGCCAATGTTTGCAAAATATGCAACAAGGCCACCGAATCAGGTCCTCCGGATACACCTACAAGAACCGAATCACCCGCCTGAAACATTTCGTATTCAACGATAGTTTGTTCGACTATATGTAGAATTCTCTTAATTTTTAGACTTTGACGCAATGCCGGCATCTATAAGCTCGGAAATACTTTATTCTCCACTCTTATTTAGCAGAATAAGGTCGGATTTCTCTTCCATCCTAGGTATGATCTTTATACCTTAATCAATGAAATGGCTTTGGATCATTTTGATATTTTGAAAGTTGAAAGATTAGGTTAAAAATTTTCTTAAAATATACTAAAAACATTTATATGTCAATATAAAAACACTGTATATTGAGTTGCATAAACAGCACTCACATACATCTTGTGGTATGAAATCAAACTCTTTTTTTTCTTGAAAAATAATTTCTATAAGATTATAATTTTTTTGTTGTGCTAGGCGGGGAGTTAGCGGTGCCCTTTTCCCGAAATCCGCTTTATGCGGGGCTGAATTCCCCCTAAAGGGTTTTACACTGGAATTTTGCAGGCCCTTCTGATCGGTCGCCGCGCAACAGGCAGTCATGAACCTCGTCAGGTCCGGAAGGAAGCAGCGATAAGTGAACCCGCCTGTGTCGTGGATCGATCCCGATCAAATTACGGCTTCATTATTTCAGAAAAAGATTCGATAGGGGGTGCACAACGAATTTAATTCCTTCCAGCCTAATTAACTTGCCGCTACGACCCCTACGATATCCGACTAAAATGGCCTATCAGCTAAAGTTCAAAGATTATAAGTGCAAACGTATCTACCTCATAATTGTTACCTTGACATTATTTCAGATAGTATTATTTTTAGGGAGTTTATTCGATCAGAGCTGTTTTTTTGCGAACACTTTTTAATATTATATACGATGTACACTACAATTTCCTTTTGCTTTCATTTTAAAATTAATCATAGCAAATCTTAATGAATTTGTGCTCAAATAAATGAGGAGAAAATCAGCTGATGAATGCTAAAAAGAATACAAAAAAGGAATCGGAAACCGTAAAGGGTTGCGCAGACGATACGATATCCAATAAGCCGCCGGATGATAAAGAACAGGAAGTCAAGACGGATGATACCATAGATGAATTGAAAGCAAAGCTCGCATCCAAGGAACAAGAAGCAAAAGATACCTATGACCGCTTTTTAAGGGTTTCCGCCGATTTTGAAAATTACAAAAAGCGTTCCGAACGTCAAATGGATGATTTTAAAAAGTTTGCCAATGAATCTTTAATAAAGGAACTGCTTCCGGTAGTGGATAATTTGGAACGTGCGCTAATCACTTCAGCAGCAAACGAACAATCCAATCAGACTATTGTGGAAGGCGTTGATCTAACCATCAAGAATATTCTGAAAGTTTTTGATAAATTCAGTGTAAAACCGATGGAATCTTTGGGTAAGCCCTTTGATCCCGCTTTCCATCAGGCGGTTATACATGAAGAAACGGATGATCACCCAGATAATACTGTTTTTAAAGAGCTTCAAAAAGGCTACCTGATGTATGACAGATTGCTCAGGCCTGCCATGGTTGCCGTTTCAAAGGCAAAAACAAAAAGTGACGGCGAAAAAAACGAATAACAAGGAACAAAGCATATTCACATAAACATCAAGATGCAAAATATATTTAGGCGAAAAGCTAAGGAGGATAAAAAATGGGTAAAGTAATAGGGATTGATCTCGGCACTACAAATTCCTGTGTGGCGGTGATGGAGGGGGGTGAGGCAAAGGTTATCACAAATCCTGAGGGGGGGCGAACAACGCCTTCGATAGTCGCAGTTACGGAAAGTGGGGAAAGATTGGTGGGTCAGATCGCTAAACGTCAGGCAATCACCAACCCTGAGAACACGGTTTTTGGTGTCAAAAGACTAATTGGTCGTAAATATTCATCGCCCCAAGTTCAAAAGGATATCAAAATACTTCCTTACAAGATTCAGGAGGCAAGCAACGGCGATGTTCGTATCAATCTTCGAGGAAAATTGAATAGTCCGGCAGAGATATCATCTTTTATTCTTGCTAATATCAAAAAAACGGCTGAGGAATATCTGGGTGAAAAGGTTACCGATGCAGTTATCACCGTACCCGCTTATTTTGACGACAGCCAAAGACAAGCCACCAAGGATGCGGGGAGGATTGCCGGCCTCAATGTTTTGAGAATCATCAATGAACCGACTGCGGCTTCACTTGCATATGGACTCGACAAAAAAAAAGAAGAAAAGATTGCCGTTTTTG
The DNA here is from genome assembly GCA_016931455.1 of Desulfobacterales bacterium. Taxonomy (GTDB): domain Bacteria; phylum Desulfobacterota; class Desulfobacteria; order Desulfobacterales; family JAHDSC01; genus JAFGES01. Next base: position 15,512 of record JAFGES010000062.1, read on the forward strand.
ATTTAGGCGGTGGTACATTCGACATTTCCATACTTGAAATCGGTGAAGGCGTCTTTGAGGTCAAGTCCACCAACGGTGACACGCATCTGGGTGGAGAAGATTTCGACCTTCGTCTCATTGATTATCTGGCAGATGAATTCAAAAAAGATCAGGGAATTGATTTACGCAAAGACAAAATGGCATTGCAGCGTTTAAAGGAAGCAGCCGAAAAAGCGAAGATGGAACTTTCCACTTCGCTGGAAACCGATGTCAACTTGCCGTTTATCACAGCCGATGCAAGTGGTCCCAAACACCTCAATATTAAGATAAGTCGAGCCAAGCTCGAAAATCTTGTCGGCGATCTGCTTGATAATCTTGAAGGACCTTGCCGACTTGCTCTTAAAGATTCAGGCCTTTCATCCGGAGAAATCGATGAAGTTATACTTGTCGGCGGAATGACGCGAATGCCGGCCGTCCAGGAGCGGGTCAAACGGATATTCGGTAAGGAACCTCACAAAGGGGTAAATCCGGATGAAGTGGTTGCCGTCGGCGCCGGCATTCAGGGTGGTGTCCTAAAAGGAGATGTCAAGGATGTTCTTCTGCTCGATGTGACCCCTCTTTCTTTGGGTATCGAAACCTTAGGCGGTGTCATGACAAAACTGATCGAAAAGAACACAACAATTCCGACCAAAAAGAGCCAGATCTTTTCAACGGCTGCAGATAATCAGCCGGCCGTCTCCATTCACGTCCTTCAAGGAGAACGAGAGATGGCCGCCAGCAACAAAACACTAGGTCGTTTTGAGCTGGTAGGCATACCTCCTGCTCCAAGAGGCGTACCTCAAGTTGAGGTAACCTTTGATATTGACGCTAATGGTATCGTCAATGTATCAGCCAAAGATATGGCTACCGGTAAAGAACAGTCCATCCAAATCACTGCCTCCAGCGGATTGTCAAAAGAAGAAATCAATAATCTAATCAAGGATGCAGAGCTTCATGCAGAAGAGGATAAAAAGAAAAAACAGCTGGTAGAAGCCCGTAATACGGCAGATGCATTGATCTATTCAACGGAAAAATCTATTAAAGATCTTGGGGATAAAGTCGATGCCGCAACAAAAAGCAAAGTCGAAGATGCAATCAGTCAGCTCAAAAAAGCAATGGAAGGCGAAGACGATGCCGAAATCCGACGATTGAGTGAAGAACTGACACAAGCCTCGCATAAGCTAGCCGAAGCGATGTATCAACAAGCATCGCAGTCCGGCGCACAGCAACCGGGTGCAGGGGGAGCCGGCCGGGAAGGTGCTCCACCTGAAGAAGATGTGGTGGACGCTGATTTCGAAGAAGTCAAAGACGATAAAAAATAGGATAAACCCTCTATTTGCCAAAATCCCGCGACCTATTGGCGCCGCGGGATTTTTATATTTTGAAGCTCTCCGAAATCCCCGCATACTTTTCCCGCAACTTGGGTTTTTCGATTTTGCCCGTCGGGTTGCGAGGAACCTTGTCAAAAATTATCCTTCGGGGCCTTTTATATTTGGGAAGTTGCCGGCAATAATCGTTGATCTCTTCTTTGGTGATTTTTTGTCCCTCCTTTACCTGAACAATGGCTGTGGCGATTTCACCGAGGCGAAGACTGGGAAGCCCAATCACGGCGACATCCTGAATATTAGGATGTGCTTGGAGGAAATTTTCGATTTCCACCGGGTAAATATTTTCCCCCCCCGTTATAATAAGGTCTTTTTTTCGATCCACCAGCCAGATAAAGCCATCTTCGTCTTGTCTGGCCATATCTCCGGTCAGTAGCCAGCCGTCAATTAAGGTGGCTTGGGTGGCTTCCGCATTTTTATAATACGATTTCATAACCCCCGGACCTTTGACCATAAGTTCTCCAGTTTCGCCCTGCACAACCGAACGAAGCTGATCATCAACAATTTTCGATTCCCAGTCAAATCCGGGCAACCCGATTGCGCCCACCTTATGTATATTTTCTATCCCTAAATGAACGCATCCCGGTCCGGTTGTTTCCGTTAAACCATAATTGGTATCATACTGGTGGTGAGGGAAAAACTTTTTCCATTCTTTTATCAGGCTGGGTGGTACAGGCTGAGCACCAATATGCATAAGGCGCCATTGATCTAGTTTATAATCGGCGAGTTTCAATTCTCCACTTTCAATAGCAAAAAGAACATCCAGAGCCCAAGGTACCAAAAGCCAAACCACCGTTACTTGTTCCTCTGAGATGGCTTCCATAATCCAGCGTGGCTCAATTCCTTTCAAAATAACCGCCTTAGCCCCGACGATCAAATTGCCGAACCAGTGCATTTTTGCGCCCGTATGGTATAGGGGCGGAATGCAGAGGAAATTGTCGTTGCGCGTTTGATGATGATGACAATTTTCAACAAAACAGGCAAATTCCAAATTCCTATGCGTTAATAATGTCGCTTTCGGCATACCTGTGGTTCCGGATGTAAAATACAGTGCGGCATCGTCTAAAATATTAATCTCGATTTTAGGATCAACCGGATTTTGAGACGCCAAAAGTTTATGATAGGATTCCGCATAGACGGGCCTAATTTCTTCAGGACCCACAAAAACATAGATTTCAACGGTTTGATCGAGATCCGTTTTAATCAAGTTGATCCGCTCGATGAACTCTTCACCGAAGATGAGAACCTTAGCTGCTGCAATTTGGGTACAATGGTATATCGTTTGAGAATCAAAACGAAAGTTTAGTGGAACCGCCCAAGCACCTGTACGTAAAATGCCGAAATAGATCGGCAGCCATTCGATACAGTTGGTCATCAGCTGAACTACCCGATCGCCTTTTTTTATCCCTTTGCTCAAAAGCGCACCGGACAATTGATTTGCCTGATTATCAAATTCCGTCCATGTTATCTCAACCCGTCTATTTTTTTCGGGCTCACGTTCCACAAGCGCGATTTGCGAGCCATACATTCGAGCGTTTCGTGCTAGCATCTCCGTAATCAGCATCCGTAATCCTTTCTTTCAGAGGAAATCATCGATTTTCGGAATAGTTATCAAATAAGCCGTAAATGGTCAAGTTATGGGATAAATATGGAAATATTTTTGGTTTCGATCTATGCAGGTAAGGTTATATTTGCTTTACCTGAAAAATTATGTCTATATAGATAAAAATTAATAGATATGGGGAAGTTGGAAAATGAAGTTAAAAACAAGCCATTTAGAATTTGCCGATCAGATAGTTAAAATTCTCGACAGTGGCCTACACTTAAGCAAAGAAGTAGTGCACTATATCGACTCTACGTTCTCAAATCCATCGATAAAGGAACTGGAAAAAATTATCAAAGATGAGTCCAATTGTGAACGAGATCCTCTAATTGAACTGATATTTTTCCCGGATGAATCCTTTCAAGTCCAATTGGAAGAATTGCTGGAAAAAGGAGCTTTTCAAACGGCGGACGAAGAGAAAATTATCAATATAATTTCATCAAAAAAGCCGCAAACGATATTGAAGTTTCCGGATCAAAGAGGTTCTTTGAAACTTGAGCTACCGGAATCAGCTACCACCCAATTCATTGGACGCTTTCATATTTCAAAGCAATTCAACAAAAATTTAATTGAAATAATCGACCACTTCGTTGTTGAGCAGCATAGAAATATAGTAAAGGTTAAATTAAGAAACTCCGGTTTTAAACAAACTGAAAATAAAATAGATTTTCTATGTTCTTTTTTCAAAAAGGTTAACTCAAAAAACATCCTATATTTTGAGATGCTGAATCTTCTTTTGTCCTTTCTGAACGAACTGCAAGATGATACGGATATCTTCAAAGCCCTCATGAATAAAAAAATCTTTTATTTTAAAGGTGTTCAGAGAGCAAAGAAGATTGAAGAGCAGATGGGCAAAGGCAACTTTGAAATTTGGATGTCTCAGGGCCTAAGAATGCCTTATGTTGATAAAAACGATCTGCTGAACAAAATGGGATTGATCGACAGAATAAGTCTGGCGGTTTTCGGTCGAACGGATTATTTCGATCAGCTCCTTACAAGTGTTGATTTGGGTGAATATAAGGAGGAGAAGAGTATTGATAAAGTCATTGATATTCTTTCATAATAACAGGTCTTATCCTTGCCTTTTAAATCGACTTCTTGATAAAAGGGGTAAAAATCTATAAGGAACATCTTATCTTCTCTTTGCAAGCGGCAGCCAAGTGGTTATTGTTAGCCGTATTTGCCTGATTTGAGCTGTCAATATCCTCCGTCAGCTTTGGTAATGCCCGTTTGATTTGCCTCAATGCCTGGCGGATTCGATTTTCATTTTCCACAAGAGCTAAGCGGAGATAGCCCTCACCATCTTCTCCAAAACCGATACCGGGGGATACTGCGACATTGGCATGCTGCATCATTTGAACGGCAAAATTCATTGATCCTATCTGCGCATAGGGTTCCGGAATTTTTACCCAAACAAACATACCGGCCTTGGGCTTGGTGACCGGCCACCCCATTTGTTGAAGTCCCCGGCAAAGTACGTCTCGTCTTTGTTGGTAAATCCGGGCTTGTTGTAATACTTCCTCATCACAATGTCTCAACGCCACAATCCCTGCAATTTGGATGGCTGAAAAGATTCCATAATCATAATAACCCTTAATTTTGGCCAGACCTTGGATGATTTCACGATTGCCCACACAGTAGCCCATTCGCCACCCTGCCATATTGTAGGTTTTTGAAAATGAGCCGAATTCCACCCCCACCTCTCGGGCACCGGGAACCTCTAAAAAGCTGGGCGCAACATAATCATCAAATATAATTTTAGCATATGCGAAATCATGTATGACCATGAAGTTATACTTTTTGGCCAAGGCAACGATTTCCCGGAAAAGATCCAGGTTTGCTAGAATTCCTGTCGGGTTGTGCGGATAATTGAGGATTAAAATTTTGGGCCGTGGATAAAGCGATTCACACATATTGGCAATTCGCTCCAAAAAAACCTCTTCTGATGCCAGCGGAATGCGTATGACATTGCTACCGGCAATAATAGCCGCATAAATATGAATTGGAAAAGCCGGGGTAGGAACCAGAACCGTATCTCCGGGGCCGACAAGCGCCAGACACAAATGGGAAATACCTTCTTTAGAACCAATCGTGCAAATTACTTCCGACTCACTATCCAGCTCAACTTCATAATCTTTTTGGTAGGCAAGAGCAATTTCTCGTCTTAAATTTTTAAGTCCGGCGGCGACGGGATATCGATGACTCTTATGATCTCGAACCACATCGCAGAGTTTTTCGATCACAGCCTCCGGCGCCGGATCAATAGGGTTTCCCATTCCCAAATCGATCACATCGTCACCCTGCCAGCGTTTTTCCATCTTTATTTTATTAATCATGCCGAATAGATATGGCGGTAATTGCTCCATCCGTTTCGCGAACTGAATATTATTATTTTTAGGCACCTTATTCTCCTTATTTCAATTTCAAAATCTGAAATATCAAAAACAAAAAAACCCCGAACCATTCGGCCCGAGGCTAAAAAATGCCATGGGCTCTTTAAACAGCCCATGGCGTCAGCAACAGCTTTAATTTGAATTATTTTATACGCTGCCGATCGTCGCCTGGACTGAGTCCATCGCGGCCGCCGCAGCACTGATTATCTGCTTTAATTTATTCATCTTAAGTTATACTCGTATATTCTTTTCAATTTTATTAAAAATATATTAACCTTGATTGTATGTCAAGCAAGAAAATTGTTCATATTCTTAAAAAGTGAACACAGGATGAAGCGCAACGCAGAAATTGGACTTTTTAGGACACCGTCAATTTTGACTCTTATTTTTTGTCTAATTCAGCCAATCGATTCTCGGCATCTTGAACATATTTGCTCTTAGGATATTTTGCTAAAATTTCAGCATACAATTGTCTTGCATGTTCCGTATTGTTCTGAAGCTCCTCCAACCGTGCGGTTTCAAAAAGCTCCTCAGCTTTATTCGCCGAACATCCGGAAAGCAACAGGGATAAGATAATCATTAAGCTTAGAAGTAGCCGTTTCATAATTCCTCCGAATATATATCTATTAACTCAAACGCAGGTCTGACTTTAAAATTGAGAAGTAGTATAGAATCAATTTTTCCACGAGTCAATAAAAGCGAAAGCACAATCTATTTTCATCTTATCGAATCCTATTTACAAAAAGATCCCATTCATGTAATAGTCTGAACTTATCAAATAGTTTCGATAACAATAAGTTGGCTAACTTTTTTTCAATTAGGCGTATTCACGATGAAGGTCAAAATACTTATATTTCTTTTTTTCAGTCTTATATCTGTTGAAACAAAATCGGTATTCTGTAAAGATATTTATTCATCTAATTCAATCGATAAAAACTCCCCTATTACACTGAATGAAATTATTAACAAAGTCGAAAATCGGTATACAAATTCGGGTTTCTCAGCGCTTTTTTTTCAAGAGTCCACGCTGAAAGCAATGGATATAACGGATACGGCTTCGGGTAAAATTTTCATTAAACGTCCCGGAAAGATGAGATGGGAGTATGAAAAACCGGAAAATCAAATAATTATTACGGATGCTGAAAATTTATGGATCTACCGGCCGGCCGACAATCAGGTGATGATCGGTAATGCCGTAAACTATTTTGGAGATGGGAAAGGCGGCAGCTTCCTATCCGATATAAAGCTCATCGAAAAAAATTTCAAAATTACCTTTGAAAAAACGGATCCAAATCATAATTATATTTTAAAACTTATACCCAATGAAAAAAAATATGATCTATCTGAGATTTATTTGTCGATATCAAATATAAATTTTGATATAGTTCAAATAGTTACATATAATTCATATGGTGATGAAACCCGCATCCAACTCAAGCAATTGGAATTCGGGCAGAATTTTGATGATACCATGTTCAGTTTTAAAATTCCTCAAGGCGCTGATATTGTCGAGCTCGAGGAATAATGGATAAAGGGGTTAAAAAATGAAGGCAAAGATAAAAGAACTACTGAAAAAAAGAAAAGCGATTATGCTTGCTCATAATTATCAGCCACCGGAAATTCAAGATCTTGCAGACATTTGTGGCGACTCATTGGAATTGAGCATCAAGGCCTCTCAGACCGATGCGGAAGTCATTGTGTTTTGCGGAGTTCATTTCATGGCCGAAACCGCATCGATCCTATCACCGGATAAGATTGTGCTCCTTCCCCGTCGAGATGCCGGATGTCCCATGGCCGATATGGTGACCGCGAAAGCATTAAAGTCCAAACTCGATAATCTTCCGCCCATGCCTGTCGTCACCTATGTAAACTCCCCGGCATCGGTCAAGGCTCTCTCTACTATCTGCTGCACATCAGCTAATGCGCTTGAAATCGTAAATAGCTTGGATGCCGATGAACTTCTCATGGTACCTGATCGCAACCTCGCCAGAAACACGGCGGCGCAGACGGATAAAAAAATCCATGCGTGGAATGGATATTGCCCGGTTCATGATCTTTTGACACCGGAAGCTGTTAAAAAAGCCAAAGAACTTCATCCGGATGCGGTGTTCATTGCTCATCCTGAATGTCGACCTGAAGTTATTCAATTGGCCGATGCCGCCTTGAGTACGTCCGGGATGATTCGATTTGCAAAAGAATCAAAAAGCAAGGCTTTTATCATCGGTACCGAAAAAGGGATGCTTTATCCTTTGAAGCAGGCCAATCCCGGGAAAGAATTTTACCCGGCATCCGAACAAATGATCTGTGCGGACATGAAAAAGATTTCGCTTGAAGATATTCTCAGAAGTCTGGAATTGATGGAAGGGCAAGTCAAAGTGGCTGAAGAAATACGACTCCCGGCCATGGAAGCGGTTAAGAAAATGATTGATCTTGCCCTCAAAAAATCATAATTTAAAACAAAATACACCTTCTACCTTACCCGGACATGTGTTAGGCGGAAAGATATTCACGCAAAGCCGCAAAGGATATAAAAAGAATTGTTTTAAGACGTTTAAAATTTAGCGGCTTTGCGTGATATAAGTGAAACCATCCTCAATATAAATTCAAGTGTCGTCCTTATAATCCGTTAACAATCTCCTCGGGAATATCAGCGTTGGTGTAAACTTTTTGTACATCTTCACAATCTTCTAGGCCTTCCATCAACCGAACCATCTGTTCCGCTTCTTTGCCTTCCAGGTTTGTGTTTGTTTTAGGGAGCATCGTAATTTCAGCTTCCAGATAGGAAATCGATGCCTGATCAATGGCTTCTTTAACAGATTCAAAGTCTTCGGGCGCGCTGATAATTTCAAAATTATCTTCATCTTCACGCACGTCCTCCGCACCCGCATCAAGTGCCAACTCCATCAGGGTTTCTTCTTCAACGTCTTCTTTTTTGATATTGATATACCCTTTTTTCTCGAACATCCAGGCCACACACCCATTTTCACCTAGATTTCCTCCGCTTTTATTGAAAAGATGCCGGATATCGGCCACTGCCCGATTTTTATTATCCGTCAATGATTCAACAAGAACCGCAGCGCCGCCGGGACCATAGCCTTCGTAAATGCTTTCCTCGTAATGGACCCCCTCAAGCTCACCCGTACCTTTTTTAATTGCCCGTTCGATGTTGTCCCTGGGCATATTTTCATTTTTTGCTGCTTGGATCGCAGCCCTCAACCTCGGGTTTGCAGTCGGGTCGCCCCCGCCTCCCATGCGCGCAGCCACTGTTATTTCCTTGATCAGTTTGGTGAAAATCTTACCCCGTTTGGCATCTGCTGCACCTTTTTTATGTTTTATCGTCGACCACTTACTATGCCCCGACATATTTACCTCCTACTTTTTGCCCAATCCTAGAATATAAATTTCTTTGCTCGCCTTTCGGGAGCTTTGCGGTTTAAAAATATTATATTTATCAAAATTTATTCTAACTTGATCTGAAAATTTCTTAAAATCCTCACCCTGGAATATTTTACAAACAAAGGCACCTCCGGGTATCAGCACCTGCTGAGCCACCGAAAGTGCGGCCTCACAAAGATTAAAAGATCTTGCGGCATCAACATTTTTATTACCCGTTGTACTTGGTGCCATATCACTTAAGACAATGTTAAAATCATTCCCGATTGACTTGAACCATTGATCATCAACCTTAAAAATATCAGCCGTATAAATTTTGACATGGGGCGGGACCGTGATTGTAACAGGCTTTATATCGACCCCTATGACAGATCCTTTATCACCGGTCAAATTTGCCGCATAAAGCACCCACGATCCAGGGAAACAACCCAGATCGAGAATTTTGTCACCCTCTTTAATCAGTTTATATTTCCGCTGTATTTCTTCAAGCTTGTAAACTGATCTGGCAGGAAAATGTTCTTTTTTAGCACGGCGGGAATAATGGTCTTCCCACTTGCTATGCTTTGCGGTTGAACGTTTCATATACTGATGTCTTTTTCAAGTCAAGAAAGTAAACGCGAGTCCCGAACCGGCACACCCGTGACGATCTAACTAAGTTATAACATATTGATTATTTATCATATAATAAATTCGACCGCTTCAGATACCGTCTTGATTCCGATCAATTCCACAGCCTTTATTTTAGTCATTCGTTTTAAGTTGCTCATCGGTACGAGGCATCTGGTAAAGCCCATTTTCATTGTTTCAGCCACCCGGGCTTCCACCTGGCTGATCGCCCGGACTTCTCCGGTGAGCCCCACTTCTCCGAGCACCGTTAAACCTTCCTGAATCGGCTTATCCAAAAAGCTGGAGGCAATGGCGGCAATAATGGCCATATCCACAGCCGGTTCATCAATTTTAACACCGCCGGCAACATTCATAAAGATGTCATGTCCCATTAAGTGCATCCCCAACTTTTTTTCCATAACGGCGACAAGTAAGGCCACACGATTGGGATCAAGTCCTAGAATGGTTCGGCGCGGTGTTCCAAAATTTGTCGAACTCGCTAGAGCTTGAAGTTCGACCAGAATCGGACGTGTACCTTCCATGCTGGCGGTTACAACCGATCCCGGCGAATTGGCGGGACGTTCCGATAAAAATACCGCCGAAGGATTGCTGACTTCGTCCAATCCTTTTTCCTTCATCTCAAATACGCCGATCTCGTTCGTCGATCCGAAGCGGTTCTTGACGGCGCGCAGAATCCTGAAAACGTGTCCCCGGTCCCCTTCAAAATAAAGAACCGTATCAACCATATGTTCCAAAAGCCGGGGCCCGGCAATTGCACCTTCTTTGGTTACATGACCAATTAAAAACGTGGGGATATTTGTTTTTTTGGCCATCAGCATCAGCCGCATGGCGGATTCCCGTACCTGACTCACGCTGCCGGGAGCTGATGTCAAATCTCCGCTGAACATGGTCTGGATCGAATCAACAACAAGCACATCCGGTTTGCAGGATTCAACCATTGAAAGAATCGATTCCAAATCGGTTTCAGAAACCACAAACACCTCCGGCGATAAAGTCGACAGCCGTTTGCTTCTGATCATCAGCTGCCGGATCGATTCTTCCCCCGAGGCGTAAAGGACCTTATGGCCATTTTTTGCCAGACCATGCAAAGCCTGCAACATCAACGTCGATTTGCCGATCCCCGGATCTCCCCCGACCAGGACCAGAGAACCGGGAACCAGGCCGCCACCCAGCACACGGTCAAATTCCTTGATTCCGGTGGTACGGCGTTCTTCATCGTCGAACTCAATCGAAGTTAGGGCAATCGGACCCGTGGAAGGCGCGTGTGAAGATGATCCAACGCCTTTGGAATTTTGTGGGAATTTACTTTCTTCAACGAACGTTTGCCACTGCCCGCAATCCGGACATTTGCCCATCCATCGAGGGGTTTGGTAACCACAGGTTTGGCAGCAAAAAATGGTTTTTAAATGTTTTTTCAAGATTTCAGATTGACTCTCATTTTATTATTATTCAATATTTTGTTTACCCCAACGTTGCAAAAGCCGGAGGGCTTCAGAGCCAAGGCGCCAAGGGGGGAAGCCGTAGTGAGCTACTGCGACCCCTTGGCAACGCCGGATCTGGAGTCCTCCGGCTTTCCCGTAGGGTAAACAATGAAGTGAATAAACCCTTGGTTCTGGAATTCACCTTTGGCACATTATTCCATATTTTCCTTCTATTCCACCACTATTATATTTTGAAATCGACACATTATCTTTATTTTGCATCATTGTTTATGCAACGTTGGGGTATAGATAGCATGAGATAAATCAGCTATCAAGTTTTCCATTTATTATTAGATGTGAAATGACGTCGATTGTTGAAAAACACTTCTTTATTTGATAGTGTCTAATTCAAATTGAAAATCAGAAGGTTGAAATTTTTGTTTCAAATAATCAATTTAAAAAAAAGATATCATTAAATTATGTCAAATCTACAGCCCATTCCCAACAAACGGATATTTTTCTTTGTTTCTTTATTAATCGTCAATTTGTATATCCTTAACTCAATCGCGGTGGCAGAGGAAAACGGAAACCTTTTCAAATCGTTGCAGCAGATACTCATAGTCGACGGCTTTGACAAAAGCAAGATTGAAAAACTTTACAGCGACCCGGAAGTCGTATTTGATGTCAACGGGGTCTCCCGTTTTTTTATGCATCAGGAAGCCACACTGAATTACGATCAGTTTACCTCCAAAACATCCATTCAAGACTCTCTAAATTACATGCAAAAATATGCTGCTGATCTCGAAAGGACGGAAAAAACCTTCGGTGTGGATAAAAAAATTATTACCGCGATCCTTTTGGTCGAAACGCGTCTGGGAACCGTTTCGGGCAAAAGATCGGTATTTAACTCGCTTTCAAGTATCGCTTCCTTATCGGACCCCGGCGTACGGGAATTTTTATGGCATAAAATTTCAAACACATCCAAGCTTACCCACGCAGATTTTGAAAACTGGGTTCAGAAAAGATCCAACTGGGCTTACAAGGAGCTAAAAGCTTTCATACAATATACAGACCGCGAAAATATGAATCCTTTGATTATCAAGGGATCTTTTGCCGGGGCCATGGGGGTTTCTCAATTTATGCCCAGTAATATTCTTGCCTATGGGAAAGACGGCAACAGCGACAATCGCATCGATCTTTTTGATCATGCCGATGCCATCGCCAGTATTGCCGGCTATTTGAAGCATTACGGCTGGCATCCCGAAATCGACAAAAAAGCCGCCGCCAAGGTTATCCATCATTATAATCACAGCAATTATTATGTTGATACTATTTTAAAAATTTCCGAACTTCTGAAAGGTTGATAATGGATTTACAAACAGCTGTTATGTTCTTAGGAATCTGTATTCCGTTTGTTCTCTTAACCATTTGGGGAATTGTTGATGCGGCTCAAAAGGAATTTGCCACAATGGGTAAAAAAGTTTTTTGGATAGCGATTGCATCGATTCCTTTTATCGGATTTATGATCTATTTAATTTTTGGTTACCGAAAAGGAAAGCGACCCGACAAAACAGATATGCCTATAAAAAATGTTTGACAAATTAAAGCCTTTTCTATATTCAGGGTTAATATTTTGAATCCTCTTTCAAATGGTCCCATCGTCTAGTGGCCTAGGACGTCGGCCTCTCACGCCGGTAACGCGGGTTCGAGTCCCGCTGGGACCACCAATTCTTTTAAGGGTTTATAAAGGCCCACGGCAAAATTGATCTTTGGAAGCATGCCGTGGAAGCATCTTTATTCAAAATCCGTTATCGAATGCTCTCGATAACGGATTTTTTTATTGATAGTTCCGAAACATCATTTTTCAGCCCTTCCTCAGGACATATATATTCCTTCCTTTCTATCGCTCCTATGCGCCGCATCACCCTAGTGCGTGTTGGTTTCTCAAATGACTGCATTTAATTTGTGATCCAATTAAAAACAATCGGGGATGTATTGATTGCGATAGAATTCATAGCAGAAGAAGTGATTCGGGCGCGTTGCAAAACGCACATCGCAACACGTACACCGGCGTTTTTATTTTTCGGTTTTGGATTTTGATTTGATTTTTTAATCGTGCCCATGTCCATCTCCTTTCGGAAATGGGGTTGGCAAGGTTTTAGATGTGGCTGGTAGAAACGTTGTATATCTTTATCGGTGAGGTCAAGTTGATTTTTTGCCCATTCGGAACTTGGCGGCGCGCTATCGATTAAGTAATTTCTTTGCTATCTGATAAAATTTATATTATACGGAATTTTTGAGTGGTTTTACTATTTAATTTTAAGGTGTTGAACAAATTATGATATCTTCATATTTATATTCATCTAATTGGAATGATATATGGCTAGGAGCTATTAGCATATCCAAATTTTTATTGTTAAACCAAAAATCGAGTAGTAGGTTATAAAGAAACCATACAATAACTAGTTAGTGCCTATCGTTTATTTTTTTTTGAATAATAAAATTAGATATTATTGGGCCAATAGCTACAACCAAAAAACATAGAAACCAAAACAAATGCTCTCCTTCATTAAATCCCTTAGTGACCCCGAAAGATGGGCTTGCGGATTGCTTTTCATGGCATTCATAACATGGGTTGGCCATTGGCTCGCTCAATGGCTTAACCACAGATTCGCAATCCGTAGGGAGAATAAAAGTATTGTCACTGGCATAAGCAATCTTGGGAATAACACAAATGCACAAAAGGATGAAATACTTCATAAAATTTTGTCTCTCATAGCGAAATACAACTCTCAGTCGATAACAGCGACTCCAAAACGAATAGCTAAAGATTTAGATATAGACCAAGACATTATTCTCGCTTACATGTGGGAATATCATAATGAACAATTTATAACCTTCAACTCAGGCGGCGTTAAACCTGGGATAGAAACCCCTTTTTTTCTTTCCCCAAAAGCATTAGAAACAATTGACATCGTTAAAAAACAAATCACAATCAGCAATAAAAGGTAAAAGCAAATGGAAAAAACAGAATATGAAGATTTTATAAACATTCTTTCTAAACACAAATTAAATGAATCTGACTTTGAGATAAAAGAAAAAAAAGAATATCCTCCACATGGATCAATCGGCCCACTTTATAACGAATTAACTATAAAACATAAAAAATCTAATACTTGCAAAACATACAGAACATATTGTGAGACATGGCTTACTGAATTTTCAAATGACTTAAAATCAAATTATTACAGAACCCGGCAATAAATAATCCAAGCATCTGCATCTTTCTCATAACTAATATATGGACGGGCACGAAATTCCAAAGGCTTAAACCCTTTTTTAGCCCAATGAACAAAAATAGTCTGCACTAAACATCTATAGAGATTTACTCTATAGCCAAAATGTTCTTTGACATCGAGCATGCCGCCATTCGGCAGCTTCAGAATATATTTCAGTACCCTTATTCCGGCGCATTCAAAGCGAATCGGCTTGGGTAAATCCCATCCAGTTAGGGCGTCACTCGGAAAAAGGGGCAGAACACGATCATCTCTTATCAAGGTATCCAAATATGGGGTTCGATCCGGAAACTGCCGCCAATCAAAGCCATGAGCTTCGGGTATTGGACCACTCTTTTTTGCAGTCATGCTGCATTTGGTAAATTAAGAGAATTTAGATCCTTTAATGTGATCTCAGTTAGGCGTCAAGATAGCAGTTTCCGGATCAAGCCTTATTGATCAAAGAACCGTTTCATATCAAATGCCTCTTTGTTTTTAAGCATAAAATATATTGCACGTCCCAACTTATGCGCAAAAATGCCAAGTGCTTTGCCTTTGTTGTATTTACGTTCAAGTTTTGCCACGTAAGCTTTTGCCTGGCTGGAATCTCTCAGCATCAGAATGGATGCTTCCTTGATGGCCCACTTGAGGTGATGATTGCCGATTTTCTTATTTGAATGTCCGGCCCACTTGCCATTGGATTCTTTGACCGGACGAATCAGTCTGGCATAAGATGAAAAATCCTGAACGCGCGGAAATCTTTTAACATCATGAACTTCATAAAGGATCACCAGAGCCAGGATTTGTCCGACACCGGGTATGGAACGGAGCAAATACAAGGCAAGATAATCGTGTTGCCGGGCAATCTTTTCAATGTGCCATTCCAGTTTGGTAAGAATTTGATTGAGGGAGTTGATCATGGCAAGATCCACCTCAATAGTTTTGCGAACCTCAGGATCTTCGAATCGTTCTACCACCCCTTCGTGATTGTATTTACGTGACAGCTTTTTTCTAAATACCGGAAGATTGTATTGAGTGTTGGTGTTTTGAATATGAGCAACCAGTTCGCTGCATCGCCGGGAAATATACATACGTCGTCTCAGCAGATCTCGCGTGGCACGCATTTTTGCCGGATAAGTATAGGCTATGGGAAAGTTGCCGCCTTTAAACAGGGATGCCAGTTTATAAGAATCGATTTTATCATTTTTAGTTTTACCGCCGTGAATGGCTTTCATGTATAGTGCATGTCCGAGCACAAAGGTAATATTGTGCTTATGGCACAAATCTGCAAGCCAGTACCAGCAGAAAACACATTCGACGCCGACGACAAGATCATCGGTAAATGCTGCAACCAGTTCAAGAAAGGTATCGGGGTCGGTTTTAATGTTTTTGTGAATTTTTACACTGCCCTGTTGATCGATAATGCAGATGTACATTTTTCTTGCATGCAAATCGATACCGCAATAATAATGGTGTTGTTTTGTGTAGAACTTCATCGGTTTGGCCTCCTTTGCTAGTGGGTTATAATTGTGTGGTGCATTTATATTACCCTTTCGATACAATTGAGGCAACCGGAAGGGGAGTTGCCCGTGCGAGAATGGGCCCTTAAAATTGCTCGTCGGAGCACGGGCAACTCACCGACCGGTCATTTGCTCAATTGATCATTTATTGGAGAAGGCCATAACTAGTATCAAAGGTTTCAACGCCGACAAGGCGTTCCGCCTTGCCGGTTAAACCTGGCGTTAGGCGCCGCTATAAGAGGGATCAGAATGGTGGAGCTTGTGATCATGGGATTGGTGATATCAGCCTTTGGCAGGGGAGCGCGTCCGACCGGCAAGAGCGTTAGCCTAATTAGGCTACTTGGTGGTATCGCCTATCTAGTCGTGTTATTTCTGGCACAGGGAGTTTTGGGAGTTTTGTCACTAGCAAGCCCATCGACTTCCACGGATCCACTGCCGTTCATCGCGATAGCTATTCTAATCGCTAACGGGGCAGCGTTAGGCGTTGTGATCGCTATAGGCAAAGGTCTGTTCGGATCCAATCCACTGGATCTCAATCGATTCTTTCGAGCCTTGAACCTGTTGTGGATTTCCCTGGGGTTTGTTTTTCTATCTGCCGTACTGTCCGAGAATTCCCCGATGACAAGGCTCCATGTAATCATGGCTACGATAATATTGATTCCCGCCGCCTCTCTATATGCCGCCAAGCGACTTGCCCACAACGCGCCGAATGCTGCGCTTTTCGCTTATCTCGCCCTCGTTGCAAATGTGATAGTAATCGCGGCTTCAATATACGTCACCGTACTAAGCGAAGTCTCGCATCCCATCGCGTTTGCGATAGTGAACTTATATTTTTCGACGTGGCTAACCATAATTGCCGCTTTGAATATCTACGTTCTGTCTGTCCGAACATCTGCTGCAAGGAGACAGGTGGCGCCGCCCGCTCAGTAGGCAAGGCGGTGCCTAACCCATACAGATTGAACTGAGCGGCAGCACCCAAATACCATATGAAAAACAGATTTACTCCCGCTCAGATTCAATCTATTGTTCAAGAGGCCCGGGTTTCCGGCACGAAAGCTGTTATATGGGCAATGGTTCGGAGGGCAACGACCGGATAGAGGTCACAGAGTTAAAATAATTTTTTTTGGAGTTGTTATTTTTCATTTTAATGCAATGGGACCATCAATAATCAGGTTGAAAACGATGTGCCGTGCGACACAAAAAAAACACAAAATCCTATCATAGGCGCCATTTGGACGTACGTCACCGGTTGGCTGTCATTTGTAATTCAGCGATATTTTCAGCCAGGGGATACTCAAATATAAATCCCTTGAAAAGGGATTGAAATTACGAGGTGAAGCCGAGTAATTTCCTGCTCTTTGGCACCGTTTTATTAAACACCGCTTGCGGCCTTTTTTTCCACAGAGGCAACTCAAACGGCAAAACGGAACAGACGTACTTCAGCTCACCGCCGCAGCTCGGGCAATACAGCGGCTTCGGCTTGGGGATCGCTGGTGGTGCCGGAGTCTCGATATCAAAGGCGTTGGCCAATTCGATCAGCCCCCGGATATCATCCAGAGATACCGACGCATTGGGATTCATGAACCCGTAGTACCGCACTTTCATAAGCCCGATGGGCAGTATATGCTGCAAAAACCGGCGGATGAACTCCATGGCATCCAGCTTCATTCGTCTGGTTCGCGAACTCCCGGATTTCCGATACAGGATAGTAACGATGCGACCTTCCACTTTATCAATACGGTGATCTGATATGGCGACTTTGAACACATAAGGCGCCAGATACTTTATGGTCTGCTCTGCGGCGCCCACGGGTTGAATATTGACGTTCCAGTCTAGGTTCCAAACCTCAGCAAAATGGGGGAAAATGGGGGTCGGACCGTGGTAAACGTTAGAAATAAAGAGATATTTAGTTAAAATTGGTACTCAAAATGGTCTTAACCTATCATTTTTAATACCGAAAAGATTCATTTAAAAAATAAAGCCCCAACAAAAACATGCTGCGGATAATCCTCAGATCTTCATGTTCGCTTTTCCGTTTGCATTAATTAAATTCATAAGATAATGTTTATAGAAAAGAACAAGTCGGAGGAAACAGGTGACTGATATATTAAAAAAAATTGAGCGTGAGGCACTTAGTTTATCACATCAGGAAAGGGCATTTTTCCCTTTACGGGTCTGACCAAGCCAAATCCGCTTTTGATAAGGACTTATACCAAAAAAGGCCTGCTTTTTTCAGCTTAGAACTGCACTTTCAGAGTTCAAAATGATAGTTTAAGGAATTGAATTCCGAAAAATTCTTAGGCCATGGTTTCATAAGCTTAACTCAACCCTGAAATCGGTCGCCTTAACAACCGGTCGAACTGTGCCCTTCTCCCGAATCAAATCCACAATGCCGTAATTGGAGAGGGTTTTTAAAGTTCTTGATAGATTTGATTTTTTCCGACCGGATAATATTTCAAGCTGTGCCAAAGAAACCGGATGTTTGTCCCTGATCAGCCTTAATAGTTCCTGGTTTTGCCCGCTCAAAACCTGGCCAATGGATTCCATGGATTCAAAAAAAACCTTTGGATCATCCTTTTTGGGTTTGATCTCGCCTTTTGCAATGGCAATGGTTCTTTTTTGATACTCTTCTCTGGAGAGAACACCAATTTTCATTATATTTTTTTTCAATGTCTTATCCCCCAATATGTTCATTCACAGCTTTCCAAAAATCATCAAGAAGATGGCCGGCTGATTCAAATTCATATGGCGTTACCCTATCGACATGGTGTTTATGGTCCCAAGTGATTTTTCTGCCTGAATACCTTTTGCGGCCTTTAACCTTTATCGCATGTGCGTTATCGAAGCCCACAATCCGTGAATTGTTTTTGTCATGCAGGGTCAAAGAATACCGAACACCATGGGGTGTCGATGGCGTCGGATCAACCCTTCTGGCTTCAAACTTCACCCAATATCCATTCTCCATAATGAAAATTTCACCATCCAAATCAAAAAGAGTATTGAGGTCGTGACCATATTCAGGAGAATGGTTATTCATAGGTATATGATATTATCATCCGATGATAATTGTCAACTGTTATTCTTGCAACACATTGAATTGAGGGAAAGACAAATTTTTACTTGAAAGCGGACACAAATTCGGACACAAAACGTCTTGCTTCTGATGCCTTATTTGCTTCTGATGCTTTTCGTAACTGCTTGAATCCATTGTGTTTGGGGTGGTTAGTGGAAGTCTCTCACGCCGGTAACGCGGGTTCGAGTCCCGCTGGGACCACCAATTCTTTCAAGGGCTTATGATGCTTCACGACAAACTTGACCTTTTGGAAGCATGTCGTGGAAGCATCTTCATATAAAATCCGTTATCGATTGCTCTGATAACTGCATATATAGTCTTTTCATCAGCACTGAACTGCTTGAAAGTCATGCCGTCTATAAATTTAGTCACCCTCTTTATTTCTTATACAATATCTTCGAGATAATCTTCATAGTATCGATCATTCTTCATATTTCAACAGCCTCATCCAATACTCGCTTTGCAATCCTTGGTTTTAAAGTATTTTTTATCACTAAATCTACTTTTACGCCTAATAGATCAGATAAATAATTTTCAAGTTCAATATATCTGATTAGCCCCGGAACATCTTCATATTCGATCAGGATATCCAAATCACTTTCACTACTTTGTTCCTGTCTCACATAAGAACCAAATACTGATAATGATTTGACCTGATATTGCTTCGAAAGTGTTGGAAGCTGTTTAGATAGTTTTTCTTTTATTTCAGATAGTTTTAAATTCATTACACCCCACAAGCCATCCTTTGGCTCTTTCATCAAAACATTGGACCCTATTTTACATCTCCCGTCTTAGGTCCGGGCGAATCCACACATCGGTTACGACTATTATCTCTGTTGCTTAATAAAAAATCTTAACATAAATAATATGGTTTTCTCAAAATAAAAAACTACATCTTTTAGAATGGGCTTTAAAAATCGCTCTTCAAATAAATAATGAATAAAAGTCCGAAGAACACCATACACTAGACTGATAGAGCCGTTCCCATTTTGAATTTTGACGGTTTTAGACTTTTAATTGTTTTTAAAACAGTCCCTTAGCCCCCAACCAGCTGGTGATGGTGGGCGTTCGCTTTTCCGTTTGCATTAATTAAATTCATAAGATAATGTTTATAGAAAAGAACAAGTCGGAGAAAACAGGTGTCTGATATATTAAAAAAAATTGAGCGTGAAGCACTTAGTTTATCACATCAAGAAAGGGCATTTTTAGCTGACAGGCTTCTTAGCTCTCTTGGTGGGAATGGGCTAAATGATATAGATATTGAATGGATTAATGAAGTTGAACGCCGATATAATGAATATAAAGATGGCAAAAGAAAAGGGATTTCAGCTGAAAAAATATACGCCGAGGTAAACCGGATTTTAAAATGATAATTGAACCGGATCATATTAGAATTATTGCTGTTGCTCATACCAAACGGAAACCAGGTTATTGGGCAGAAAGAACATGATATTTAAATACAGCGATATGAATAGGCCATTAACGGATCGACTGACAAGATGTGAATGTTGCCCGCGCAAATGCCGGGTGAATCGGCTTGAAAAACAAGTCGGGTTTTGCAGGATCCATGCCAGTGTTCAGGTTTCTCATGCCGGTCTACATTTTGGAGAAGAACCCCCCATCTCAGGGACAAAAGGTTCAGGGACCATTTTTTTCGCTGGATGCAATCTTCGCTGTGTGTTTTGCCAGAATTACCAGATCAGCCAGGAGTTTCAG
>JAFGES010000063.1 GCA_016931455.1 Desulfobacterales bacterium
AAATTTCACTACACTAATTAAATTATTTTTTTAATTGTTTTCAATAGGTTATGAATGGGAAAATGACCTAAAAGGAAGATTCCGGTATGATATTTTACGCAGTGGCCCTGTTGTACAAGCGGCACTTAACATAACTTGCGATAAAATGGTCATTGAGATGACCCATGCGGAAAATTTTTTGCAGAGGTTAGGCAGATTAGACCGTTTTGGTCAAAACACCAACGTGAATCAGTATGTGATTGCGATAACCGATGATGTTAAAAATGGGAAATCAAAAGGTGGCGGTTCAAGTACGGGCGGCTTAGAAAATAGACAGTAACAATATCATCGGACACGCAAAGTTTACCGCCGTACAGGCGGCTTAGAAAGCAACAGCACCTACTACAGCTTTTTTTACACTGTTTACCGCCGTACAGGCGGCTTAGAAATTCACCACTACAAGGCGTCCACCCATCTAATTGTTTACCGCCGTACAGGCGGCTTAGAAAGGCAAGTAGCAGCAAAGTATTTCGATTCTGAGGTTTACCGCCGTACAGGCGGCTTAGAAAGACAACCTTTGCTACTGGCGCAAAATCAATATGTTTACCGCCGTACAGGCGGCTTAGAAAGTTTTTTTGTCTTTTTTCAATCGATGATCCCGGTTTACCGCCGTACAGGCGGCTTAGAAACTTACCATAATCACTACCACCCGACCTTGCGCCGTTTACCGCCGTACAGGCGGCTTAGAAAATCGGACAAGTCGCGGTCGTAGTTCATAATGAGTTTACCGCCGTACAGGCGGCTTAGAAACGTTCTTTTCAGTCGCAGCGTTTAGCAGGCGGCTGAAAGGGCGAGGTTATATTCTTTAAATTTGATTTAAATAAATACTGCCGGAGACACTTTGAAACGTTTACTCAAGATTTTTATTTGATGGACATTTAGCTGACGTTTACCGGATAAAATTTCTGATACAACTCCCTGACTACCAATTTCATTCAGATCCGATTGTTTCAGACCATGTTCTTTCATCAAAGTTTTCAGAGCATCTATCGGATTACCCTCTACCTCTCTAATATATTGGGATTCATATGTTTCAATTAGGCTTCCAATGGTCTCCATCAGAGAAGCTAAGGAATGGTTCTCTTTATTCCCCACTTCATCAATAAGGCTGTCAAGGAGATTGACCAATTTATTATAGCCCTTCTCATTATGTGGCACAGAAAATATGGGCTGGATATCAGGCCAAACTTTCGCAATTTCTTTAAGTTGGATATTCATTATTTTCTCGAAGATCCTCGATCATATTCTTTATGCGTAAAAATATGCCGAATATAAATCCGATTAGTATCATAGTGTATGGCCGCAATCAGACGAGCTTTATTGCCACCAATATTAAAAACCGTTAAATTGCCGACTATATCAGCACTCGGAAAAGTTTGTCGAAGTTCTGCAAATGAATTGAAATCAGTGCGTTTAACGATCCGATACCAAGATTCGAGTACAGTGGAACAATCAGGATGTTTTTTAGAAAACTCAAGTAATCGCTTTCGAGTGATGATGTGCATAGGATTATTTATCTCAAATTGAGATATTTTTCAATAAAAAAATATAAGGTAAAGCTAAGCCGGGCGAGAAACGATCGGCGACTGAAAAGACTGGTTCGCTGATCACCTACGCTGATTAATTCCTCTTGCCGGTTTTGGGGAGCAGGAAACAACTTTCTTTTGATGTACGCTTTGTTCGTCTTTCAACTTGCATAAGTCCCTGCGGGAGCGTGGATTGAAACTGAAAAACCAAAAAGCCACTTACAAAAAAACAATGTAAGTGGCTGATATTATTTATTGGTAGGCGGTACTGGGTTTGAACCAGTGACTTCTACCGTGTGAAGGTAGCACTCTCCCGCTGAGTTAACCGCCCGTTATTTAGCCGATAAGCCATTAGACCCATCAATCATTGTAACGAAATATAATGAGTTGTCGGCTCTTAAGTCAAGCACTTTTTTCAACTTTACCGGCCGATATTTTTAGATTTTTGAAGGCATTTTCATCCAATTGTTCAGCTGTTGAAGGGGTAAGATCTTCAATTTCCTTGGGTGTCGGCAGGTCTTTGAGATCCTTCAGGTCAAATAATTCAAGAAATTCTTTTGTGGTAGCATAAATTAAAGGCCGACCCGGTATTTCCTTTCTCCCCAGAACTCGGATCAACTTACGCTCAAGCAGCATATGCAGGATACCGCCGCAGTCAACGCCACGGATATGTTCGATATCACTGCGTATCAATGGTTGTTTGTAAGCAATGATGGCCAATGTTTCCAAAGCGGCCTTGCTCAGTCGCGTGGAATGGGGTTTTTTCATCCGCTGGATCCATTCCTTGTATTCGGGACAAGTGCAGAACTGATAACCGCCGGCAACTTCACGCAAATAAAACCCTCCCTGGCGGGCTTCATATTCATCTTGGAGTTCCTGTAAAGCATTTCGAATTTCCTGAATATCGGATTCCGACAAAATATTTTTGATAAACTTAACCGTCAAAGGCCCCTCGGCAACAAACAGCAAACTTTCAACGATATTTTTTAAATTCAACGTCATAAATAAAGAAGTCGGATATCACCGGTTTGAACCTGCTGAAACATACTAATGATACAAAGTTTGGCCATTTCGAGAATTGCCAGAAATGTGATGATAATCTCGCTGTTGCCGGCATTTTTTGAATACAATTCATCCAAACCCACGGATCCTTTTTTTTCTAGAATATCGACAAGTTCGGAAATCTTGTCTTTGATCGATATGGCATCGGTTGTCAAATCGACTCGATGCTGCTCGGACATTTGTGCAAATATTTTTTGAAAGGCCTGAATCAATTCAAACAGACCGACCCTTATCATCTCATTTCCTTTATCGATCGGGTAATCTTCCTCGGCAAAATTTCTGACAAAGGTATCGGCCCCCAAAAAATTTCTTTCAGCCAAAAATTCAGCCGCCGACTTCATTTGAAGATATTCCAGCAGCGGTCTTGTAATCTCTTGGCGGGGATCTTCTTCCGGCTCTTCATCGCCATGAATCGGCAGCAACATTTTTGATTTAATATGAACCAATGTGGCAGCCATTACGATAAAGTCGCCGGCAAGATCCACATCCATCGACTTCATCCATTTTAAATATTCAAGATACTGATCCGTTATCAGAGCAATCGGAATATCATAAATATTGATCTCATTTTTCGTAATCAGGTAAACCAACAAATCCATGGGGCCTTCAAATATATTCTCAAGCCTGATCTTATAGCATTCATCGATTATCATATTTTCATCGCCGCCCTGACCTCTTTCATAGTCAGCCGTGCCACCTCCCTGGCTTTTTTACCCCCCTGTAAGATGATGTCGTTGACAAGATCGGAATTTGCTTCATAATACGCTCGCTTTTCACGAATGGGTTCAAGGACCTTGATTAAGTTTTGAGCCATTATTTTCTTGCATTCAACGCAACCGATTTGCGCTACGCGACAAGTTTCATTGATCTGAGCGACTGACTCACTGTCGGAATACACCTTATGATATTCAAAAACATTACACACCTCCGGATTACCGGGGTCACTGCGTCTGGCTCTCTGAGGATCGGTGATCATCCGGCTAACTTTTGCGGATATATTCTCAGGATTATCCGACAAATAAATGGCGTTATCGTAACTTTTGCTCATCTTGCGGCGGTCCGTCCCCAAAATTTTGGGTGTTTGGGTTAAAATGGCCTGAGGTTCCGGAAAAACCTCACCATAGAGATAATTAAATCTTCTGGCGATCTCCCGCGTAATTTCAATATGGGGAACTTGATCCACACCCACCGGTACGCCATAGGCTTTATACATGATAATATCGGCAGCCTGAAGCACCGGATATCCTAAAAAACCAAAAGTTGAAAGGTCCTTGCTGCTGAGCTGGACAAGCTGATCTTTATAGGTGGGATTACGTTCAAGCCAGGGCACAGGTGTGATCATGGAAAGGATCAGAAACAGTTCGGCATGTTCCATGATATCCGACTGTACGAACAAGGTACTTTTTTCAGGTGAAAGTCCTGCGCTTAACCAATCAAGCATCATGTTTTTGACATATTGTAAAATACGACTGGTGTCTTCATAGTCGCTGGTTAGAGCATGCCAGTCGGCGATGAAAAAAAAACAATCATATTCTTCCTGCATTTTTACCCAGTTTTCAAGCGCACCATGTAAATTCCCCAGATGAAGCGGACCCGTGGGTCGCATACCGCTTAATATTCGTTTTTTTTCCGTCATCTAATTTCTCCCTATCATACCAAAAATAAAGACCATTCCTGAATTACCGAGTGTGAAATGAAGCAAAGGGGTTATAAAAAAAGCAATTAAACTCTGGAGCGAGTTTGTAATCAGCAATAAAATTAAAATGATCATACCGAAGCGCTCAATTCGTAAAAATTTCGATCTTAAAGACGTCGGCAAAAACATCGCTAAAATACGACTGCCGTCCAAAGGTGGAATGGGGATCAAATTAAAAACAGCCAGAACGCAATTAATCACCGCACTGTACCCCAAGATCAGCAGCAAATCGATCATTACCGGGTAAAATATGGATACGTTCCATAAAGAGCTGAAACGCAAAAAAACTTGCAAAAAAATTCCTGAAATAAATGCCAATGTCAAATTCGCCAGGACCCCTGCCGATGCCACCCAAATCGTACCTTTACGCGGATCTCTAAGATTGGCAAAGTTAACCGGAACCGGCTTGGCATAACCGAAAATAATGGGTGATCCTGAAAACTTGAGTATGATTGGAAGCAGAAAGGATCCAAAAAAATCAAGATGCTTAATCGGATTCAAGGTAAGCCGGCCGGCCATCATGGCGGTGGGGTCTCCCATCCTATAGGCCACATAGCCATGCGCTACTTCATGCACGGTAACTGCAAAAAGCAAAGGAATAATGATCACAACAATTTGATTTAAATTATAAAACATATTCGCGCACAAAATTGAGTTCGTCATCTCTGGACTTAAGCACTCCGTTTAGTTTCGCATCAAGAACCGCCTCGAGAATCTCACCATAGATAGGACCGGGTTCAAGTCCCATTATTTTCAAATCATTTCCATTGATCGACGTGTTGATATATCTTAGTTTTGTAACATAATGAGATATGGATTTCTTTACTCTTTCCTTTTTGGTAGCTGCCATCATATACAAAACCAGCTCTGTTCTAAAATCCGAAAGCCGTCTATAGAGCATGCTGTCTGAAACCCGGGAATCTCTTTCCAAGAGCAAAAGAGCGTTATCAGCGGCAAAACGCCGTTTACAGAAAAGTTCCATGTAGCGCGTAGGTAGTTCAAGGCGTTTGCAAACTTCATTGGAGCTTTCTTTTTCGCAATATCTGATCAGTGCAAGAAAATAAGTGACCCATTTCATATAAAATTCTTCTAGAAAAAGCAAATCATACCACGATAATACTTTCTTAACCGCATTAAATAATGCAATAAGCTCATTATTAAGCGTTATTGACGGATGAATAACTTTTAATAAATCATAATCATGGAGTCGAATGATTATTGCAATCGGATTTTCTTCCTCTAGAATTTGACGCAGTTCCGCAAATAATCTCCGGCCGCTGAGTCTTTTGAAAAAATCCATTTTAACCGCGTTTTTTATCAACCCGGATGTCAGCTTTCCAATAGAAAAACCAAATCGTTGTTCAAATCTTATCGCGCGGAAAACACGGGTGGGATCCTCAACAAAACTTAAATTATGCAAGACTCGAATGACTTTTTCTTTAATGTCCTTCTGAGCTGCAAAAAAATCAATGAGTACACCGAATTTACCCGGATTCAACTGAACTGCCAGTGTATTTATCGTAAAATCTCTTCTGAAAAGGTCTAGTTTGATTGAACTCATTTCAACCGTCGGAAGGGCGGCGGGAAATTTGTAATATTCCAGTCTGGCGGATGCAATATCAATTTTGAAACCATCTGCAAAAATAATCACCGCCGTACCGAATTTTTCATGGGTATGAATACGAGCATCAAACATGGATGCATATTTTTTTGCAAATGCAATTCCATCACCTTCGATGACGATGTCAATATCCTCATTGGCCCTGTATAGGAATAGATCGCGAACAAAACCACCGATGACATAAGCATTGCAACCCATTTCACCGGCAACCTCACCGATGCTTTTCAGGATCTGGAAAATAGATACTGAAAGACGTTCTTGCATGAAATTTCGAATACTTCGAGTCCGGGGATGCATCGGCTCTTTAAGTTGATCGTTTGAATCCATGACGGTTTGTTGAGACTGTCTGACGAGTATATTCAAAAGATCGGTCCGCGTAACAACCCCCTTGACAATACCGTTATCAATCACGGGCAGTATCCGCTGTTTATTTTCGATTATCTTTTCCTGTACTTCCAGAAGATTCGCATTCGAGGCAACCGATGCAAGTTCCGAGGTCATATATTCACTGACAGGAACTTGATCCAGTTTGTGATATATTGCTTTTTCGATAACTTGCCGAGATATAAAACCTAAAAGTAAGTCTTTGGAAACGTCTTTCTCCGTTACCAAAAGTGCGTTAATATTATAACGGGTCAACAACTCATTGGCATCTTGACAGGAAACATCGGGTCTCACCGTAATAGCCGGCGCAGACATCAGATCCTTTGCCTGCCGTCTGGATTTTATTTTATCATAAATGGCTTGAATTAATTGGTCTTGCGCCTGAGCCAAAGTTTTGCCTTTAATGGTTGCTGCAGCGGCATATGGGTGTCCGCCTCCGCCCAGAGGGGTAAGAATTGCACCCACATCAACTTCTTGGATGCGGCTTCGCGCAACGATGTAGATCTTATTTTCCATTCGCGCGATGGCAAAAATTGCGTCCAAATTTTCAATTTTAATCATCTTGTGAACAAGAAGCGCGAATTCGGGAAGGTAGTTATCCGTTGTTACGGTAGTTACGATAATTTCGATACCATCGACGTTGTAACGGTTTTCCGACTGAATCATCTCATTTAAGAGAGCCACCTGTTCCGGATTCAACTCTCTATCAATCAGATTGGAAATAGTATTCAAATTTGCCCCTTTTGAAAGAAGAAAAGCAGCCGCCGTAAGATCTCTTTCAGTCGTTGATAGAAACATAAAGGAACCTGTATCCTCATATATGCCCAAACACAGCACCGTTGCTTCATCCGATGAGATAACGACTCCTTTTTCTTGAATGATTTCAGTAAGAATAGTAACCGCCGCCCCTGTTAGTTGATTGATTTCCAGATCTCCTTTGATATCATTTTCCATTGCAGGATGATGATCATAGATATGTATTTCCATACCCTTGCGATTCAAAAGCGATGCAAACTTTCCGATTCGGCCGGGTTGTTTGGTATCCACCAGAACCAGTCTTTTGATAGCCGAAAAATCAATATCTTTTATATCCGCCATATTAAAAAGATAGGCCATTGATTTTATAAAAAAATTTCTAAGATTTTTTTCCTGTGAACCTGGAAATACAGCTATAGCATCCGGATATAATTTTTGAGCCGCAAGCATGGAAGCCACGGCATCAAAGTCGGCATTTATATGAGTGGTGATGACGGTAAGATCATCAAAATTCCCTGTTGTATTTAAAGTCACCATCCGTCCTCAAAAATTTTTTATATAATTATATAAGAATGAAGCGCCACGCAAAGATCGGACTTTTTACAGCGCCGTTGATTTTGGCATATATGATATGGCTTATCAAGCCAAGAATCAATGACTACATCCATAGAACGCACCATTTGGATATATTTTACTTAATCATAATAAATTCTAAAGATATTTCCCTTTAATTCCGATAGAAACACTAAATTTAATCTTTTTACAGATAATGTCTAACAAAGAATCCTCAAATATCAGGGCTAAACTTGCTCAGGGTCAAAAGATATCAAATCATGACATAAAAAATCGAACCACAAAAGCAGGATTCAACAACCGAATTTCATATCCGCGTTGGGTTACATACACGCAACGTATGCCCTGATATTTAAATACTATCAAAAAAAAGAGGAATTGATCATGCCGATCTTTCAATGGGAAGGGAAAAACAGGAAAAATGAGAAACAAGAAGGCGAATTGGAGGCCCCGAACGAGCAAGCCGTTCGATCCACCTTGAGCCGGATGAAAATTATTCCCACGAAGATCAAAAAAAAACCTAAGGATCTTTTTGCAAATGTGTCGTTTTTTCAGCCTAAAGTCAAGGAATCCGACATCATACTTTTTGCAAGGCAATTTTCAACCATGATCGACGCAGGGCTCCCCATCATCCAATGTCTGGATATTCTTCAAGCTCAACAGGAAAATAAAACCTTTAAAAAAATCTTAAAGCAAATCAAGGAGTCTGTCGAAAGTGGAGAAACCCTGGCAGAAGCAATGAAAAAATATCCCAAAGAATTTGATAATCTTTTCGTCAATATGATTGCTGCCGGTGAAGCCGGTGGAATACTGGATACGATCTTAAGAAGACTTGCGGGGTATATGGAAAAAGCCGCAAAACTTAAAAAACAGGTTAAAGGCGCAATGGTATATCCCATCATAACCCTTGCCATAGCCTTAATCGTAGTTGCCGTAATCCTTGTTTTCGTCATTCCCGTTTTTCAGGAAATGTTTGCCGACATGGGAGGTCAGCTTCCGGCACCGACTCAAATAGTCGTAAATCTCAGTGAATTTGTAAAGAGCCATATTTTCTATATCATAGGTGCTATCGTACTTTTCATCTTTGCCTTTAAAAAATTTTATAATACCGAAAAAGGACGCGCCATATCCGATAACTTTGCCCTTAAGTTGCCTATTTTCGGAATATTGATACGCAAAGTGGCTGTAGCTAAATTCACGCGTACCATGGGTACGATGTTAAGCAGCGGTGTAGCTATCTTGGAAGCATTGGATATTGTCGCAAAAACCGCAGGCAATAAAACCGTTGAAAATTCTTTGTACGCCGTACGTTCGGGTATTGCTGAGGGACGAACCATGGCTGCCCCCCTTGTTGAAGCCAAAGTTTTTCCTGCAATGGTCTGCCAGATGATCGCCGTCGGCGAATCCACCGGCGCTCTTGATGCAATGTTGGAGAAAATTGCCGATTTTTATGACGAAGAAGTGGACCAGGCCGTAGAAAACCTGACGTCAATGATAGAACCTTTTATGTTGGTTTTTCTGGGCACAACCATCGGTGGACTTGTGATATCAATGTATCTGCCCATATTTAAGATGGCCGGACAAATCACTTAAATGAGCGCCCACCTTCTGAAAAAACCTGAAAGCGACCTTTGCCATAAGCTCAAATGGCTTATGTTTTATCGGGTTATTTTCACCACATTGTTACTCGGATCGACTATCATTCTGCAACTCAATGAAAGCCCCTCACCGCTTGCCAAACCGCTTTTGCTTCTTTACGCTTTCACGGGGGTGATTTTTCTGCTCTCATTTTTCTACGCTTTAATTCTCCAATTTTTAAAACATGAAATTTTTCTTGCTTATACACAGTTGATCATCGACACTTTGCTGGTTACAGTCATTATTTTTGTAACCGGTGGATTTTCAAGTATTTTATTATTTCTTTATCTTGTTGTGATTATCTATTCAAGCATGCTTGTCTTCAGGAAAGGCAGCATGATTATGGCTGCTCTTTGCAGCATTGAATACGGTATCATGGTCCATCTTGAATATTATACAATCCTTGAACCTTTTGTCTTTGAAGGGAAGCTCTCGGCCTCGTCCTATACAGCCGGCCAGGTATTTTATAAAATAATTACCACCATGATCGGATGTTTTGCAGTTGCTTTCTTGAGTAGTCTGTTGTCTGAGCAGGCCAGAAGAACCAAAAAAGAGCTTCTTGCCATGGAAGATCATATGAAGCGTGTCGAAAAGATGGCAGCCATCGGTGAAATGGGAGCGGGGCTCGCCCATGAAATAAAAAATCCGCTGGCATCTCTTGCAGGTTCCATTCAGCTTTTGAGAGAAGATATCCATTGTGATCCTGATCATGACCGGTTGATGCAGATTATCTTACGCGAAGCCGATCGTTTAAACTCTCTTGTCAGTAATTTTCTTTTGTTTGCAAGACCGCCTGCCGGCAAAATTCAGGCAATTGAATTGAGCCGGGCTTTATCGGAGACAATCGAACTGTTTGAAAAAGACAGCAATTGTTGTAAAAATATCGTCATTGATAAAAAGTTCACCTCTGGAATCTGGGTGGCAATGGATCCCGTACACTTACATCAAATCTTTTGGAATCTTCTTCTAAACGCTGCTGAATCAATTGAAGACAAAGGTTTTATTGATTTTAAAATTTATGCTTCAAAAAATAAATACGTCAATATTGAAATCAGCGATAATGGTTGCGGCATACCAAGAGAAATAATAAAATCCATTTTCGACCCTTTTTTCACTACAAAGCCCAAGGGTACGGGATTAGGCCTTTCCATCGTTCACAATATTCTTGAATCTTACGAAAGTTGGTTTGATATTGAGAGTAAAGTAAATGCCGGCACAACCTTTAAGATACGCTTAAAAATGATTGATCCCCCCGTCAAATCTCCCCTCCTTTCGCCTGCCGTTTACCCTGCGCAACACCAACTTAGTCTTGACAGCCACCTTTAAATATCATATCAAATTTTGTTTAAACTTCCTTTTTAATTTACGCATTTTAAGGTATAAGACCTTTAAATTCTAACAACCAAGCAGGTATTGAATGGATATAAAAAATACGAGTGACTTTATCGAAAAACGCAGAAAAAAACTTTTAGATTTAAAAGATAATAATATTAACCTGTTTCCAAATAATCTTGAAGTTTCACATACCATCAAGGCAATCAAAGCGACGATCGACAATTCATCAGCGGAAATGAATGAAGATGGTCCTATTTTCGTCGTTGCCGGGCGCATGATGGCAATCAACCGCTTTGGAAAAACCTCTTTTATCAGATTCAAAGACCGGACCGACCAAATGCAGGCCTACTTGCGAAAAGATCAGATTGGAGATGAATCTTATAACCTCTTCAAGCAACTTGATATCGGAGATTTTATTTGGTTAAAAGGAGCAATGTTTAAAACCAAAACCGGCGAATGGACGCTGCTTGTCAAAGAATTCAAGCTTGTTTGTAAAACGACAAGGCCTTTGCCCGAAAAATTTCATGGACTTAAAGATCCTGAGAAACGTTATCGCCAGCGCTATATCGATTTAATAATGAACGCGGATGTACGGGATATATTTGTAAAGCGCAGCCGGATCATTCAGGAAATTCGTAATTTTTTTCTCAGCCGCGAGTTCATTGAAGTCGAAACCCCTATGATGCAACCGATTCCGGGCGGAGCGGAAGCCGCCCCGTTTGTAACGCATCATAATGCTTTAGGCATGGATCTTTTCTTGCGTATTGCTCCGGAATTATATCTAAAGCGTTTAGTCGTCGGTGGATTCGAACGGGTATTTGAAATCAATCGAAATTTTAGAAATGAAGGCATTTCCACCCAGCATAATCCTGAATTTACAATGCTTGAATTCTACCAGAGCTATGCGACTTATGAAGATCTTATGGATCTTACGGAAGAAATGTTCAGACAGGTCGCGCTCGAGGTAAATGGATCCGAATCTTTTACATATCAAGGCCATACGGTTTATACGGGAGAAAAATGGCGTCGAATGACCCTTGCTTCTTCTTTGGAGCAAATTGGAGGCATTGAACCGGATTTGCTCAATGATAAAAACCGGCTACTTGAATTTGCCTCCTCAAATGGCATTCAAATTACCAAAACCGGACGTCTCGGAAAAATTATTACCAAGCTTTTTGATGTTCTTGTGGAACCAAAACTTATACAACCCACTTTTATTACTGGATATCCGGTAGAAGTTTCACCACTTTCAAGGAGAAATGAGACTGAAACCGACCTTACGGATCGTTTTGAGCTTTTCATTGCGGGGCGTGAAATTGCAAATGGATTTTCAGAACTCAATGATCCGGAAGATCAAAAACAACGTTTTTTACAGCAGGTCGCAGACAGAGATGCCGGTGATGAAGAAGCACACCCGATGGATGAAGATTATATAGAAGCATTGGAATATGGGATGCCGCCGACTGCCGGCGAGGGTATCGGAATTGATCGATTCGTGATGCTTCTGACGGATTGCGCTTCTATTCGAGAGGTTATCCTTTTTCCTCACATGAAACCGACGACTAAAAAGTAATCTTCGTTTCATATATCAAAAATTCGGTACAGCGATGTGAAGATCCTAAAACTTTATCACCCAATACGATTAGCCGACGCATGTCTTTTGAATTATTTATAGGCGGCCGTTATCTCAGGTCCAGACAAAAACAAACTTTTATATCATTAATCACCATTTTATCCGTTGCAGGCGTTACGGTGGGGGTAATGGCTCTGATCATTGTCATTGCGGTGATGTCAGGCTTTGAGTCCGATCTCAAATCCCGTATTCTCGGTGTTGAATCACACGTAGTGCTAATGCGCCATGGCGGCCCTTTTTCCGATTACATTCCAACGCTTGAATATGTCGAGCAGACCGATGGCGTTGAAGCGGCAACACCTTTTATTTTCAGCCAGGTCATGCTGCGTTCACCAACCGGTTTGTCGGGCGCCGTCTTAAGGGGTATTGATCCGGAATCAGTGGAAAGGGTGATAAAAAACTTCGATAAGACTTCTTTACAAAAAATATCGCAAATCCACCAAACCAATTCGGCAAAAAAAAACGAAGACATTTCCATTGAAACACCAGGCATTATTTTAGGCAAGGAGCTGGCCCGAAGCTTAGGTGTCCTGGAAGGCGACACCATTTATCTGATATCGGCCCGCGGTATAATTTCTCCGATCGGGCATCTACCGGCAATGAAACGATTTACCGTGACAGGCCTTTTTGAATCCGGAATGTATGAATATGACGGTTCCCTTGCTTACATCCACATTAAAGATGCTCAAAAAATACTGCACATGGAAAATTCCATAACCGGTATCGAAGTACGGGTTAAAAATATCTATCATGCAAAAGCTATCGCGGAAAAAATAGCTCAAGGCCTGGGATTTCCCTATTGGGCCAGAGACTGGATGCAAATGAATCAGAACCTGTTTTCCGCTCTTAAGCTTGAAAAAACAGTCATGTTTATAATCCTGACGCTCATCATTCTTGTTGCTGCATTCAACATTGCCAGCACGCTTATTATGATGGTGATGGAAAAAACTAAAGATATCGCCATACTAAAAGCGATGGGGGCAACTGATAAAAGCATCAAAAGGATTTTTGTACTCAAAGGAATGGTTATCGGTTTCATAGGCACTATTTTAGGCGTATGTTTGGGATCTATAATTTGCTCATTGTTGAAGCATTACAAGTTTATTGAGCTGCCCAGTGATGTTTACTATATCACCAATCTTCCTGTTCGCCTCGAAGCCTTAGATGTTTTTTTAATTGCTTCCGCCGCAATGGTCATCTGCTTTTTAGCGACGCTGTATCCGGCACGTCAAGCCTCAAAACTTAACCCTGTTGAAGCGATCCGTTATGGTTGATATCGGTTTTTTTCCAGAAAGCAAATTCAATTGCAAGGACCGGCCGTTGCCTGATTCAAATCACCTGATAATGGTCCGGGATCTATACAAGAGTTTTAACAGCAGCGGCAATCGTATCGATATACTAAAAAACGTAAATTTTGATTTGAATAAAGGGGAGACCGTTGCAATTGTGGGGGCTTCCGGAATCGGCAAATCCACATTTCTTCACATAATAGGTACACTTGACCGGCCTGATAACGGCAAAATTTGGGTGCAGGGTGAGGATGTCTTTCTTTTTGACAAGCACAAGCTCGCAAAATTTCGAAACGAATTTGTCGGTTTTGTTTTTCAGTTCCATCACCTTCTTCCCGAATTCAGCGCAATTGAAAATACAATGATGCCGGCACTTATAAACGGACAGAATAAACAAAGAGCCAGGGAGGCGGCGGAAAAAATACTTGTCAGGGTGGGATTGAAAGAACGGCTGCGGCACATGGTCAACAAACTCTCGGGCGGCGAACAACAACGGGTTGCCCTGGCAAGAGCTTTAGTGCTTAAACCTCCCCTTCTTCTTGCGGATGAGCCGACCGGTAATCTCGATAAAAAAAAGAGTGAGCAGATTCATGAGCTGCTCTTGGAATTAAACCATGAATTTTGCATGACCCTAGTTGTCGTCACCCACAACTTGGAACTGGCTGATTACATGTCGCGGCGTGTGACGATCATTGATGGACAACTCGTGGATGTGGATCGAGGGTAAAACTATGTTTAGTCGCTTAACTCAGCTTTTAATCGCAATAATTTTTTGTTTTCCAACTACCGTTTATTCGCTGGAAGTCGTCCGTGTGGCCGTCTTACCATTTGAAATTCTATCATCGCAAGACTTTCAATATCTGCAGACGGAAATTCCGAATGTCATCAAGGAACAACTGAAACAACAAGGTGCGATCATAGTGGATTCGGAAAGTGTTGCCGCCTTTTCCCGGGAAACGGAAATTAAAAGTGCCGATACAATTCGTAATCTGGGTATTAAAATTACTGCTGATTATGTTGTCTGGGGAAGTTTGACCTGGATCGGCCCAAAGTTTAGTCTTGATGCAAAGATGGTTGAGTCTTTTGGAAAAACACATCCGGATGCTTTTTTTATGGAAGGTGAAAATATCGAAAATCTTTTGGGCATCGTAAAAGAACTTTCCCGCACGATCAGCATGAAGCTTTTTAAGCAGCAGACAATCGCCGAAGTGCTGATTACAGGTAATAAGCGCATAGAAAATGATGCGATCAAAAGGATTATCAAAACTCAGGCCGGTGATCTCTATCTTCCTGAGAGTCTCTCTGAAGACCTTAAGGCGGTTTACGCAATGGGATACTTTGATGATGTCCGGATTGAATCTGAAAACGGAACCCAAGGAAAAATCATCACATTTATAGTCAAAGAAAAACCGACTATCCGGATGATTCGCATCAAAGGCAACCGAGTCTATGACGATGAGGAAATAAAGGAAAATCTAGATCTGAAAACCGGTTCAATTCTAAATATATTCAAAATACACGGTAATGTTAAACGAATCGAAGACCTTTATCGTGATAAAAATTACCATAATGTCAAAGTTACCTATTCGGTCAATCTGCTGGAACATAATCAATCGGACCTGGAATTTGTTATTGAAGAAGGCGAAAAACTCCAGATAAAGCAGATCGCATTTATCGGAAACACTGCCTATACCGGCGAAGAACTAAAAAAAATGATGAAATCTTCGGAAAAAGGGTTTTTTTCTTGGTTGACTTCTTCAGGAGAATTGAACACGGAAAACTTAAATCAGGATATCGCCAAAATTTCGGCTTTTTATCATAATAACGGTTATGTCCAAGCCAAATTGGGCGAACCTCAAATTCAATACGAGGGTGAATGGATAAATATCACGATCAAAATTGATGAAGGTCCACAATTTAAAGTCGGAAATGTCAAGCTTGCAGGTGATTTGATTTTTTCCGAGGATGTATTGCAGAAAGACCTCAAAATCAATAAGGAAACATTTTTTAACCGCGAAGTTGTTCGTAAAGATATACTCATGCTGACGGATCTTTATTCGGATGAAGGTTATGCCTATGCAGATATATCGCCTCGGATTGATAAAAATCTTGACACATTAACCGTTGATATTACTTACAGCATTGAAAAAGGTAAACAAGTTTATTTTGAAAAAATTATTATCGATGGAAATACAAAGACCCGGGACAAAGTGATTCGGCGTGAGCTTACGGTTTACGAACAAGAACTTTACAGCGGAAAGCAATTAAAGAGAGGTATTCGTAATCTATATCGACTCGATTACTTTGAAGATATAAAGGTCGATACCCTTAAGGGGAGCAATGACGATCAAATGCTTTTGAAAATCGACGTCAAGGAAAAGCCCACCGGTATTTTCAGCTTTGGAGCCGGTTACAGCAGCGTTGAAAATGTTTTTGTCATGGGTTCCATCGCGCAACGAAACTTTCTAGGATACGGTCAAACACTTCAATTGAAAGCCGAGATTGGAGGCACAACCAATCGGTTCACACTTAGTTTTACCGAACCATGGCTTTTTGATATCCCCTTATCCGCAGGCATAGATGTCTATAATTGGGATCGAGATTATGATGATTATGATAAAAACAGTAAAGGCGGCGGCATCCGTTTCGGTTACCCGATTTATGATTTTACACGGGCATATCTTTCCTATTCTTATGAAGTAGCCGACATTTCCGACATTGAGGAAGATGCCGCACTTTCAATATGGGAATTAGAAGGAATCAATGTGACCAGCAGCATATCGGCTTCGGTGCGCTACGATTCCAGAGATAGGGTTTTTAATCCTACCGAAGGACAGGACCACAGTTTTACCGTCGAATATGCCGGGATCGGTGGTGACATTGCTTTTACAAAATATTTAGCTGAAACCGGATGGTATATTCCCTTATTCAAGGGTACGGTAGGATTTTTGCATGGCAAAGGCGGCTGGGTTGAAAAAAATTCCGGAGGAAAATTACCCGATTACGAAAAATTTTATCTGGGGGGTATGAATTCATTAAGAGGCTTTGATTGGCGCGACATCTGCTTAACGGAACTTAACAGTGATGGGGAAGAAACTGAAGTCGGCGGCAATAAATTTATCCAGTTTAATCTCGAATTTATTGTACCCTTGATTAAACAAGCAGGCATCGTTGGGGTACTGTTTTTTGACGCCGGCAATGTTTATGGTAAAGAAAGAGATTTTGATTTCAGCAATCTGCGTGAAAGTGCAGGATTTGGTTTTAGATGGTATTCTCCCATGGGTCCGATCCGGATTGAAAACGGCTATATTCTTGATCCCGAAGAAGGCGAGAGCCGCAGCGGACGCTGGGAGTTTAGTATGGGCTCGGTATTTTAACGATAGAAAGGAGATAAATGATGCGAACTTGTAAGATAGCTTTTATTGTGACGATATTTTCTTTTTTTTGTATTTCGATGTCTTCTTATGCAGCCGATGTCGCTAAAATCGGTGTTGTCGACTTCCAAAGAATCCTTGAAACGTCAAGTGCAGGCAAAGACGCACAGATTGAAATCAATAAGCAGGGTAAAAAAATGGAAGCAGACCTTAAGGAAAAAGGAGATGAAATCGAAGAACTCAAAAAAAAACTTGAACGTGAAACCCTTGTTATGAGTAAAGAGATGCGCGAGGAAAAAGAACGTGAAGTCAGAATTAAAATAAATGATTTTAAAACCCTTCAGAAAAAATATCTGGATGATTTCAAAGGATTTGAAGCCAAGCTTGTTAGAAGAATTCAGGAAGCGGTTTTCAATCTTGTTGACGATATCGGCAAAAAAGAAGGTTATCTATTGATCGTCGAAAAGCGTCAAGGCGGCGTATTGTATGCCCCGAATTCAATTGATATAACCGACCAACTGATACAGCAATATAACACTGAATTTTCGAAAACAGCTGATAAAGAATGAACTAAAGAAGGGTGCGTTTTATCATGGAGATATCATTATCGGAAATCTCAAAAATTATTGAAGGTGAAATCAAAGGTGATCCGGAAAAAATCATTAGCGGGATTGCTCCTTTTGAGAATGCAACCCCAGACGAGATCACATTTGCCGGTAGTGCAAAATTTTTAAAAAAAATCAATGAAACTCGTGCCGGCGCCGTAATTGTACCTATCCATTTCAAGGAAACTTCTAAAAATATCGTCCAGGTCGATAATCCTCAGGTTGCTTTTGCTAAACTTTTGAACACTTTTTATCCGCCTTTTAAACCGAAATCCGGTATTAGTTCAAATGCCGATATCGGAAATAATTTTTCCTGTGGCAAGGAGGTCTATATTGCACCTTTTTGCGTGATTCAAGACAACGTCATATTGGGTGATCGCGTCATTATTCATCCCAACGTCGTTATCGGCAACGATGTGGTCATCGGCAATGATGTGGAAATCTATCCGAATGTAACTGTGCTTGAACGCTGTCGAATCGGCTCGCATGTAAAAATTCATGCCGGCTCGGTGATCGGCAGCGATGGTTTCGGCTTTGCACATGACGGAAAAACCTATCATAAAATTGTTCACACAGGTATCGTTCAAATCGATGATGATGTTGAAATCGGTGCCGGTAATACCATCGATAGAGCGACTTTCGGTAAAACCTGGATTCAAAAAGGCGTCAAAACCGACAACCTCGTTCATATTGCCCATAATGTAACCGTCGGTGAAAATACCGTATTAGTCGCACAGGTTGGAATTTCCGGCAGCACGACCATCGGCAAAAATGCTGTATTAGCCGGTCAAGCCGGGGTTTCAGGACATTTGAAAATTGGAGATCATGTGACAATCGGCCCCCAAGCCGGAATAGCTAAATCGGTACCCAGTGGTATGGTGGTGTCCGGTTCACCTGAGATGCCCCATAAAGTATGGCTCAAAGTGCAGAATATTATTCCGAGACTGCCGGAACTTAAAAAAAAGCTTTTGGAATTGGAAAAAAAATTAAACAGTTTTGAAAAAAACAAAAAAACTGAAAAATAAGCGCTCAACGGAGAAAAAAAATGAAAAAAACTTATGACGTTCGCGAAATCATGAATTTTCTGCCACACCGTTACCCTTTCATTCTCGTTGATCGAGTTATTGAGCTTTTACCCGGTGAAAAAATAGTTGCCCTAAAAAATGTTACCATTAATGAGCCTTTCTTTCAGGGTCATTTTCCTGGGATTCCGATTATGCCGGGCGTTCTGATCATTGAAGCCATGGGCCAGGCAGGCGGTGTTCTCTCTTTTGCTTCCCTGCCGGAAGAAAAACAAGGTTCAATAATATATTTTATGGGCATGGACAAAGTAAAATTTCGCAAACCCGTCATTCCCGGCGATCAACTTATTTTTGAAGTAAAAGTATTAAAACAACGGGCAAAAGCGGTTAAGATGGCCGGAATTGCTACCGTTGAGGACAATCTTGTCGCTGAAGCCGAACTTATGGCTACCATTGGAGAAAAAAACGAATGATTCATCCTACCGCAATTATCGACCCAAAAGCAGAAATAGATTCTAATGTTCAAATCGGCCCTTACTCGATCATTCAGGGCAACGTTTTTATCGGATCGGGAACCGTTATCGGATCACATGTCGTTATTGACCAATATGTTACGATAGGTAAGGACTGTCGGATATTTCAGTATGCCGCCATAGGTGCCGCACCTCAGTCTTTGAAATTTCAAGGTGAAAAAACTTATGTTAAAATCGGACGGGGCAGCATTTTAAGAGAATTTGTGACGGTTCACAGGGGCACCCAATTCGGAGGAGGAATCACTGAAGTCGGAGAGGAAAACTTTTTAATGGCCTATACCCATATTGCACATGATTGTAAAACCGGGCGAAACGTTGTTATGGCCAACAATGCAACCCTGGCCGGTCATATCACCATCGGCAACTATGCAACCATCGGTGGACTGGTTGCAATTCACCAGTTTGTCAGAATCGGCGATTATGCTTTTGTCGGTGGAAAAGCTGCAGTGGTCAAAGATATTCCCCCCTATGTTATTGCAGCCGGAGACAGAGCTCGATTACATGGCTTAAACAGCGTCGGACTCAAGCGCCATGGGTTTTCACAAAGCACGTTATCGTTGCTCAAAAAAACCTACCGCATTATTTTCCGAATCGGACTAACGCTCAATGAAGCGCTTGAAAGAGTGGTAGCAGAGGTCGAGCAGACGCCTGAAGTAGTTAATTTTATAAACTTTATTAAAGCATCCCAACGAGGGATGACCCGTTAATCAATTTTAATCATAAAATCATGATGCGAATAGGACTCATTGCGGGAGGCGGCCAATTTCCCATAATTTTTGCCAAAGCCGCCCAGTTAAAAGGTTTTGATGTTTATGCCGTTGCTTATCTGAATGAGGCCGATGCAATTCTTGAAAATCATGTTAAATCGATTGAATGGATGCATCTTGGACAAATCAAACGACTGATAAATTTTTTTAAGCGGCACAAAATCGAGCAAGCAGTCATGATGGGCGGAATAAAAAAAACCGGAATGTTTTCCGATGTCAAGCCGGACATGAAAGCCATTGCTCTAATTGCCGGTCTTGTACATACTCACGATGACGGCCTATTAAGGGCATTTGCAGGCATACTTGAAAAGTCAGGCATTCAAATAAAGGCAGCAACATTTTTACTCCCCGACCTTCTGGCTCCAACAGGTTGCTGGACCAAACGCAAGCCCAATCGATCCGACAAAGCCGATATCAAGCTGGGCTGGAATATTGCAAAGGAAATCGGACGCCTTGATATCGGACAGTGTGTCGTCGTCGGGGGGGGATCCATTTTGGCTGTAGAGGCAATTGACGGTACGGATGCCACCATCTTGCGCGGCGGAAAACTCGGCAATGGAACTGCGATTGTGGTCAAGGTATGTAAACCCAACCAGGATATGCGATTTGATATTCCTGCCGTCGGTGCACAGACCATTGAAACCATGCATGCGGCGGGTGCCAAGGCACTTGCCGTTGAAGCTGGAAAAGCCGTTGTTTTTGATCGAAAAGAAATGATAGCGCTTGCCGATCAATTCGGTATTTCAATTGTTGCCTTAAATAACGGTTAAAAAGAAGGCTTACCTTAAATCTTTAAGAATTGGAAATTTCAATGCAAAAATTCCGAGTCGGTGTTGTCGGTGTAGGATATCTCGGCAAATTTCATGCTGAAAAATATGCACGTATGGATAATGTTGAGCTTGTAGCCGTTGTCGATACCGACAAAGCACAAGCTGAGGCGATTGCCGGCAAAAACGGCACAAAAGCGTACCAAAGCTATAAAGACATTTTCGGAAAAGTGGATGCAGTTAGTATTGCCGTTCCTACGCCGCTTCATTTTAATGTCGGCAAAGATTTTTTGGAAAACGATATCGATATTCTAATCGAAAAACCAATGACAATGACCCTTGAAGAGGCGGATGAATTGATACGGATTGCAGAATCTAGAGGTCTGATTATTCAGGTCGGACATCTTGAACGTTTTAATTCAGCCGTCATTGCTCTGCAGGATATTGTCAAAAAACCAAAGTTCATTGAATCACATCGCTTGAGTACATATAAGGATCGCTGCATAGATGTCAGCGTGGTACTAGATCTCATGATCCATGATATCGATATTATATCCAACTTTGTTGAATCGGATATCAAGCATGTCCATGCTGCCGGCATACCGGTTATCACCGAACATACCGATATTGCCAATGCACGCCTTGAATTTAAAAACGGATGCGTTGCCAATGTAACCGCCAGCAGAATCTCTACCAAAAATGAGCGAAAAATCAGGCTATTTCAGAAAGATGCTTATATATCCGTCGATTTTGCCAATCATGAGATAACGGTTATCCACAAAAACGGCAACGGCTTGGAAAGCCCGATACCCGGCATGGGTATGAACCAATTATGTTTTACAAAAGGAGATGCCCTGGAAGATGAACTGAAAGCATTTGTTCGATCCGTCATTGAAAGGGAAGTACCGAAAGTTTCAGGCCCGGTAGGACGTGATGCTCTAAAGATCGCACTCAATATCATGGAACAAATCCACATGACGAACAAACAATTTATGCGTTAATATCCCATGCCCATAAATTCTAAAAAAAAATGTGTCATGATCATAGCCGGTGAGGCTTCCGGCGACCATCACGGAGCGATGCTGGTTGAGGCCATGCGCAAAAAAGATCCTAATCTTCTTTTTTTCGGCATCGGGGGTCAAGCGCTTAAAAATGCCGGCGTCAAAATCTGCATTGATGCCTCAGAGCTTTCGGTTGTGGGGATAACCGAAGCATTTTCCAAGTTGCCGTACCTTTTCAAGGCTGTTTCCACAGCTAAAAGACTCTTGAAAACATTGCATCCCGATCTTCTTATACTGATTGATTTTCCGGATTTCAACCTTCATGTTGCCGCCCGTGCAAAAAAGCTTTCAATACCTGTTTTTTATTACATCAGCCCTCAGATTTGGGCCTGGAGATCCGGTCGTGTAAAAAAAATCAAAGCTCGCGTCAATCATGTGGCGGTTATCCTGCCCTTTGAAGAGAAATTTTATCGGCAACATAATGTTCCCGTTACCTTTGTCGGTCATCCTTTACTTGACACCTATCGCCCTACCGGAGAGACGGCATATAACCCAAGCCCTATTCCGACGGTCGGCCTTTTACCCGGTTCTCGTGATAGGGAGATTGCCGGACACCTTCCCGTCATGCTTGATGCAGCCCGAATTCTGCTTAGAAAAGGCCGAAAGATAAAATTTATCATTTCAGTTGCAGACACCGTCAAACGAGACTCTATCGAAGCAATCTTGAAGAACTATCCGGAGGCTGCGGATTTTGAAATGATAACGGATAATGTAAACAAAGTTTTTGAACGGTCTCATCTTGTTGTCGCTTCATCCGGGACGGTTACCCTTGAAGCCGCAATTTCCGGGATTCCAATG
This sequence comes from Desulfobacterales bacterium, assembly GCA_016931455.1. GTDB lineage: Bacteria > Desulfobacterota > Desulfobacteria > Desulfobacterales > JAHDSC01 > JAFGES01. Next base: position 22,480 of record JAFGES010000063.1, read on the forward strand.
GTTATCATTTACAAAGTGTCCCCTTTCAGTTATTGGGTCGGCAAGAAGTTAATCAAAGTTAAAGACATCGGATTGGTGAATCTTATTGCAGGCAAAAGAATTGTTCCTGAATTGTTGCAGGAGCAGGCTACGCCATTAAACATCGCCGATAGGGTTGATAAGATGCTCAACGATACGACCGGCCTTGCATATCTGCGAGACGAACTCTTTAATATAAGAAAGATATTAGGGCAAACCGGTGCTTCAGAGCGCACAGCCGATATTGCCATGCAAATGTTATCATAAATTACAAATGCGGAACAAAAAAGACCCCATTGAAATCAAATGGAACCTGATCGGTATCCTTGGTAAGTTATTTATTGATCTTCTGTTTTTTACAACACGAATCGAGTCTGTCGGTTTGGAAAATTTGTTACCGATTATCCAATCCAAGAAATTTATTTTTGCATTCTGGCACTCTAGAATTTTACTGGTAAGCTATATTTATAAAAACTACAATGGTGCAACTCTTGTCAGTCAATCCAAAGACGGCGAGATAATTGCGCAGATACTGCAAAGGCAAGGCCACCAAACCATCCGGGGATCAACCAGTAAAGGCGGGCTTCGAGCTTTGGCTTGCCTTATCAAGGAAATTAAAGGTAAACAAAAGCCGGGTGCGGTAATTCCCGACGGCCCGCGCGGGCCCAGATTCAAAGCTCAGCCCGGAGTGATCACCTTGGCCAAAAAAACCGGATATCCGATTCTGCCGGTCAGTTACAGTGCAAAAAAAATAAAAATTTTCCAAAGCTGGGATCGCTTTATCCTTCCGTACCCTTTTACGACATGCCGCTTTGTTTATGGTCATCCGTTGTATGTTCCTCAAGCGGCGGATAAGGATACCGAAAAGCAATATCTGATCCGCCTTGAAAATGAACTTTGCCGAATCACCTGCGCCGGCGACCGATATTTTGGACATAACATAACTTGAAGCTATGAAAACATTACCCACACGTAAATTAAAAACCCGCTACAAGAATTTATTAATTCTAATAAAGGAAAATTGGTTCAAGCTCCTATTTGCAATGGGATGCATGCTGGTAGTGGCGGCTGCCACTTCTGCTACCGCCTTTTTGGTCAAACCGGCATTGGATGATATTTTTTTCAAAAAAGACGTTCAGATGCTTAAACTAATCCCACTCGTGATTATCGTCATTTATTTATTGCGGGGAATCGGCATGTATACGCAGGAATATCTGATGAATTACGTCGGACAAGTGATCATCATGCGACTGAGAAATGATTTATACGACCGCATTCAGGAACTTCCGATCGCTTTTTTCCAAAAGGAAAAGACCGGTGTTTTAATGTCGCGGATTACAAACGATGTAAATATCATTAAAAGCATGGTTTCCACTACCGTAACAGGCAGCTTGAAGGACTGTTTTACGATCATCGGTCTTACAGGTGTTATTTTTTATCGGGATTGGAAAATGGCCGTGTTTGCCTTTATTGTTTTGCCGATTGCGTTTTACCCGGTCGTAGAGTTCGGCAAACGGGTTCGACGGGTCAGCACGGGTTGCCAGGAAGCCATGGCCGAATTGAGTTCTTTTCTGCACGAAACCTTCGCCGGCAACAAGATCGTAAAGGCTTTTGGAATGGAGCGCTATGAAAAAAAACGCTTCTTTGATAAAACCCTTGCTCTGTTTAAATTAGAAATGAAAGCGGTGGTCGCCAAATCGCTCCCCTCCCCTATCATGGAATTTTTAGGCGGACTAGGAATCGCGTTTGTCATATGGTATGGGGGATACAAAGTGATCTCCGGCAATTCCACTGCCGGAACATTTTTTTCATTTATGGCGGCCGTCCTTATGTTATATGATCCCGTCAAAAAGTTGAGCAAGGTCAACAACTCCATTCAAGAAGGTCTTGCGGCCGCAAATAGAGTCTATGATATTATCGAAACCGAATCCAATATCAAAGAGCAAGACAATCCTGTACAAATTCAACCCGGCCGTCATAGAGTAACTTTCCAAAACGTTTATTTTAAATATGCCGACAACATGGTATTAAAAAAGATCAACTTAGATGTAGAAGCAGGTGAAATTTTAGCCTTGGTTGGAATGAGCGGTGGGGGCAAAACATCTCTTGTAAACCTGATACCGCGTTTTTATGATGTTAGTGACGGTCAAATCCTAATTGATAAAATAGATATCCGCAACGCCTCGATCCATTCGCTTCGATCTCAAGTTGCAATTGTAACTCAGGAACCGATCCTTTTCAACGATACCATTCGTAACAATATTGCATACGGTAATCAAAACGCCTCCGACAAAAAAATTGAAATGGCTGCAAAAGCCGCCTATGCGTATGACTTTATTCAATGCTTTCCGGATAAGTTTGAAACCACCATTGGAGAACTTGGAGGCCGTCTTTCGGGCGGAGAAAAACAACGTATTTGTATTGCCCGTGCATTGTTGAAAGACGCGCCGATACTGATCCTGGACGAAGCCACGTCTTCACTGGACACGGAAGCCGAATCGTTGGTTCAGAAGGCCCTTGAAAATTTAATGAAAGGCCGCACCACGTTTGTCATTGCGCACAGGCTTTCAACCATCAGCTATGCCCATCGAATTATTGTTCTTGTAAATGGGCAAATCGTTGAAGAGGGAAAACACGACGAACTCATCGCCTGTCAGGGAGAATACTACAAGCTCTATCAAATGCAGTTCGGTGATAATCAAATCGGTAAATAGCCGCATGGTCATAAGAATCAACTCAATTTTAAATAGATATATATTTAGAGAAATACTTCCGCCCTTTGTCATCAACCTGGTCTTTTTAACCTTCGTTTTTCTGATGACAAAAATTCTGGATATTACAAACTTAATCGTAAACTACAGAATCAGCATCTTTGCCGTTCTTTTAATGCTTATTTACTCGATCCCCTATTTCCTCATATTTGTGATTCCCATGTCGGTCATGCTGGCTGTCCTGCTCACCTTGCTGCGAATGTCGAGTGACAATGAAATCATTGCCCTTAAAGCCGGGGGCATCAGCATATACGCCCTACTGCCCCCTGTTTTTTTATTCTGCCTTCTGGGATACCTGTTTACCGCTTTTTTGACAATTTACGGTGTTCCCTGGGGAAATTTATCATTGAAAGATCTGACCTATAAAATTGCCGCCTCTAATCTGAATATCGGACTGAAAGAAAGAAATTTCAATGACGACTTCAAGGACGTGATGCTTTTTGTGAATAAAATAGATTTAAAAAATAAGACGCTGATCGATGTATTTATTGAAGATCAAAGAAATGAGAAAATGGTCAGTACCGTGATAGCGCCTAAAGGACAGCTGTTTAGTGAACCTGAAAATTTCACTATTCATTTAAAACTCTATGATGGAATCATCAATCAGGTCAACCTTGAAAAAAAGTCATTCAATTCCATTCACTTTGACACTTATGATGTCGGTTTAGATCTTAAAAAGATGGTATCGGCGGTAAAAAACAGCTCTAAAGATGAAAAGGAGATGCAACTGTCCGAACTCAGGCGATATCTAAAAAATGCTCCGCGGAAAGATGCGAACTACTATTCGGCGTTGATTGAATTTCATAAAAAATTTTCAATCCCCTTTGCCTGTTTTGCTTTAGGTTTTATAGCCGTTCCCTTAGGTATACATTACAAAACAGCCAGAAGATCATTTGGATTGGGTCTAGGTCTGATTTTTTTCTTGTTTTATTATTTGTTACTATCGGCCGGTTATGTTTTTGGAGAAGCAGGTGTTTACCCACCGGTTATTGGAATGTGGCTACCCAATATCGTTATGGGATGCCTTGGACTGTATTTTTTTAAAAGGGCGGTAAACGAGGGTCCGGTTCAGTTGACTTTTTTTTCAAATTCACTCCAACGGCTTCGGAAACGGTTTGTAAAATTAGACGAATTACACTCTTCGAGCGAACCAAACAATGTCCATCATTCATAAATACATCATTCGGCAAATTCTAAAATACCTTGCGATCGTACTGGTAATGGTCATCTGTATTTATATTGCCATCGACTTTTTTGAAAAAATTGATGATTTTATTGAAGCCGGTCTTCCACTTTCAAAAGCCCTTCCCTATTTCATATTCAAAATTCCATTTATTATCGCACAAATCATCCCGGTTTGTCTACTGCTCGCAGTTCTTATCACTTTTGGTTTGATGCGCAAAAATAATGAGATCATTGCCTTGAAAAGTTGCGGCATTAGTATTTACTATCTCGTAAAACCCATTTTGTTACTTGGAATTCTTGCCGGTCTTACTCTCTTTTTGCTTTTCGAGGTCCTGGTCCCCATAACCCTGGACAAAGCAAACAGAATTTGGATCGTTGATGTAAAAAAAAAATCACTGATCACATCAAAAGAAAAAAATATCTGGCTCAAAGACAATCGATTGATCACACATATTCAATATTACCACCCGGAAGAAAAAGCGGTCTTTGGAATTTCACTTTACTATTTTGATAAGGATTTCAAATTAATAAAAAGAATTGATGCTAAAAAAAGTATTTATACGCAAAACAAATGGTTGTTTTATGACCTTATGGAATCTAATTTGGATCCTGAAAAAAAGACATACCAAGTTACATTTTATCAGCAAAAATTTGAAAATCTTAATCTACTGCCCGAAGATCTTAAACAGGTGATTAAAAAATCGGAAGAAATGACATTTAAAGAACTGCTTGCCTATATTAAAAAGATCGAAGCGGAAGGATATGACGCCGCCACCTACCGAACGGATTTACATGCAAAGATCGCTTTTCCCTTTGTCTGCATCATCATGTGCATTTTAGGAACCGGTTTGGCGGTTAAAGGAAAAAAAGATGAAGGGATAACGCTCAACATCGCATATGGCATTGGTATTGCTTTTGTTTATTGGATTTTTTACAGCTTTTGCATATCGCTCGGGTATGGAGATATGCTGCCGCCGGAAATTGCGGCCTGGATTGCAAACTTTGTTTTTTTATGTTTGGGTTTCTTTACTTTACTGCATGCACAATAATTAAACCTTCTACTTTGTCGTCTCAATTTTGCCTTTTTACGAGTTCTTCATAAATGATTATTTTATATAATATATTAATATTTCTAGGTATCATAATTTTCTCCCCGCTGATAATTCCTCTAATTATTACCGTTGATAAACGACGGCAAACTTTCCGGCCGAGAATGGGATGGGCCTCGATTCCAAAGCCTATGGATAAAAATCAGAAAGTGATATGGCTTCATGCTCTTTCGGTGGGAGAGATGATTTCAGCTCAGCCGATAATCAAGAAGATAAAAAATCGATTCATCGATAAAAAAATTGTCTTATCCGCTTCTACACAAACCGGTTTCGAGATCGCAAATAAGCTGTTCTTAAATGATGTGGATACTATCTTTTTCTACCCCTATGACGTATTGTTTTCCGTAAAACATATTGCTCGTAAAATAGACCCGGATCTTGTCATTATTGTTGAATCCGATATCTGGCCGAATTTTCTGTTTGAAATGAAAAGAAGAAATGTTCCGGTACTATTGGTTAATGCCCGGATTTCAAAAAAATCTTTTGACGGATATAAGCGCTTTTCATTTTTTATGAAATCAGTATTTTCTACTTTCTCAAAAATTTGTACCCAAACGCATGAAGATGCTTACCGCTTTGAAAAACTCGGCCTTCCGCAAAGCATGCTCAGTATAACCGGAAACATCAAGTTTGATCAGCAATGCGAGCCTGTTTCACCGGCAGAGATAAAAAAATTAAGACGAGCCATGCAGATTGCCCCGGAACAAAAAATATTGCTTGCCGGCAGTACCCATCCAGGCGAAGAAGCCATCATTCTGGATGCTTTTTCCATGCTCAAAAATCAAATTTCCGATCTTTTTCTCATTATTACTCCCAGAGATCCGCAACGGGCAAAATCAGTGAGCCGGATATTTACGACGGCCGGTTTTTCGGTTGCATTGATGCAAGATTTGGATAAACCGGATTCGGGCGGAAAATTAGATGCAGTTATTATCGATCGAATCGGCGTCTTGAGGCAACTTTATGCTGTCGCGGATTTGGCTTTTGTTGGTGGTAGCCTTGTAAATTTGGGGGGTCATAATCCGCTTGAACCTGCCGCATGCTGTAAACCGGTTCTTTTTGGACCGCATATGAGCAATTTCAAACAAATTGCACAAATGCTTCTGGAATCCGAAGGCGCTGTCCGGATACACGATGCAAAGAGCCTTTATCAGACTGCAATGATGCTCTTTTCCAATCATTCGAAATCTCAGCGGATGGGAGAAAATGCCTTTGCCGTATTTCGTGCCAATCAAGGTGCGGCTGAAAAAATCTTAAATATTGCTGAAAGTTTTCTTTAAAAATGTCTCTTTTCACACGCCTGCAAAAAAAGATTCAGGTTATTATGCACCAAGGGGACGGCAATCGGTCTTTCGATTTTGAAACTTTTTTATATATGGTTTCAATTGTTTATGGAGGTATGGCAAAATTCAGATCAACGCTCTATAAAAACGACTTTTTTCAATCCAGGCAGCTACCTTGCAAGTTGATTTCCATCGGCAATCTGACAATAGGCGGTACCGGTAAGACCCCCATGACGATTTATGTTGCCAAGCACCTTAAGTGCCTCGGTTATAAGGTTGCGGTGATCAGCAGAGGATACGGAGGAAAGGCTGAAATTTTAGGCGGAATCGTAAGTGATGGGCAAAAAATTTACATGCAGCCTGAAACTGCAGGCGACGAGCCTTTTATGATGGCCGCCGGTCTGCAAAACATACCGGTTATCGTTGGAAAAAACCGATTTCAAGCCGGTATGCGTGCCATTGATGAATTTAATCCGGATGTTATTGTACTCGATGACGCGTTCCAGCATTATCAACTTGCACGCGACATTAACTTGGTGCTTTTAGATGCTGCCCGTCCTTTCGGAAATACCTGTCTGCTGCCGCGAGGTACCTTAAGAGAACCTGCTGCCGCCCTTTCACGAGCAGATGCATTTATTTTAACCCGCTGCAGCTTTGAATCAAATCCCGGCAAAACATTATTATCCAAAAAATATTCTCACCTTTTTCAAGGTAAACCGATCTTCCGATCGCGTCACGCACCTTATATTTCTCGGATTGTACCCTGCAAAACAAGCGCAAATCAAATCCAATTCGACAACTCAGTTTCATTTGATCCAAAATTTTTGAATCAAAAAAAGGCATTCGCCTTTTCCGGACTTGCTAGAAATGATGAATTTCTAAGTACGGTCAAAGATTTCGGATGCAAGGTAGAAGGCTTTTTATCATTTCCGGATCACCACCCCTATTCCGGCAGCGATATTGATCAGATTTTCGAAGCTGCCCGAAGGACAAAGGTTGATTACCTGTTGACAACTGAAAAAGATTACGTCCGAATGGATTCAAGGCTTAAATGGCCTGTCGATCTGATGGTTATCGGGGTTAAAATCGTCTTTTATGATGATAAAAATAATTTTGATAATTTTATTAAAAACAGGCTGTCGGAACTTACATAATCGTCAATTTTGACTTTCTGCGAGTTCATCAAAATTGATTTCTATTGGATATTACAAGTCAATCCATTAACCGGGGCGGAGAAGACCTTCCGCCCCGGCGATAAAAATTTTTAGCATTTTGTCAGCGGATTTAAATCGCATCTCAATCAAACTCATAAACCTCGTATTTCGTTTTTTCTCCCAGCAAGGAATCGATCTTAGCTTGAATGGGAGCCCTTTCTTTGCTCAGCAGCCATTTATTCCAAGCATCCGCGGATTTCCATTTACTGATCACCAGGCTCCTGCCGGGTTTGTCCACCCGCCTTAAGGTTTCACCGGAAATATAACCCGGCTGGGCGGTCGATAGGACTCTCAGTTGATTGATCAGCGGGCTTAGTTCTTCTACCTTGTCATCGGGCACCTTTCGTTTAATCAGAACTCTAATCGTCATTTTACCTCCTTATTCCAATTTTTAGAACTTAAGGGGTTAAAAAAAAGTCGGTTTAAAAACGGCAAGGAAAGAATCATAAAAATGAGATCAATTATTACACTCATTGAAATACTAATATGGGACTATATAGTTGTCAATCTCGAACCTATTATCTCGCTGCAATCCCCTTATCTTCGCAATGAAATTGAAATCGATTTAAAGGCTAATGATAAGGTATTTTCCTAAAAATTGAACCTTTGCTCTTGTTTAGACCTATTATTTGGTTTAAGATTGACGGCGTCATAAAAAGTCCAATTTCTACATTCAATCAAAAAAACAAAACTAGGTTGCCTTCATGAAAATTACCAATGAGATTTATCAAGTCGGCGGTGGGACGCTTACTTCACCTGAAGATGCTGCAATTTACTTGATTAACTTTAATGACCAAGCCGCCCTTGTCGATGCCGGATGCGGTGGGGCTGAAAATAAATTATTAAAAAATATTGCAGCATGCGGTATCCGACTTGAACAAATCCAATATCTTTTAATTACACACTGCCATTTTGACCATACCGGTGGTGCGAAAAGCTTAAGCGACAAATGCCGATGTAAAATCGTCGCCCATGAGTTGGATGCCGCATTTCTCGAAGAAGGAAACAATACTGTCACTGCAGCAAACTGGTATGGATCAACCATTGCCCCCTTTATGGTAGATCGAAAATTAAAAGGCTCCCTCGAATCGATCAATCTGGGAGAAAGAACGATTCAGGCCATTCACACACCGGGGCACTCTCCGGGATCAGTCGTCTATCTGACTGAATCCGAGGGATTGAAGGTTTTATTTGCTCAAGATGTCCATGGTCCGCTTGATCGGAGTTTTATGTCCGTAAAAAAAGACTATTTGAAGTCTCTTGAGCTTCTTCTTTCCCTTGAGGCCGATATTTTATGTGAAGGACACTTCGGTATTTACAAAGGTAAAAAAAAAGTAAAAAATTTTATTAAACAATTTTTAAAATAAATTTTTTATGCGCAAAACAAACTCAAAAACAAAAACGTTGAACAAACGCAATCTTTGGCTGCGAATCATAGAAGATTTAAAGCTTTTGATTGCTTTAATCAAAGATTATTGTTTGGGAAGATATCGAAAAATCCCCTATTCATCCGTTATCATTATTGTTTTTACGATTCTCTATGTTCTTTCACCCATTGATTTCATATCCGATTTCATTCCGGGACTCGGACAAATCGACGATACGGCATTGATATTTATTTGTTTATATTTAATCGAAACGGACTTATACCAATACCGAGATTGGAAAATAGAGCAAAAATCATGATAAAAGGTATCTGATGGCAGAGATCAAAAGCACACTCGATTTAATAATGGAAAAAACCAAGCACCTAACCCTTACCCAAGAAGAAAAGGAGAAACAGACTTTCGAAGAATTTAGGAAAAAGCTAAACGGCTTATTGAAAAAATTTGAAGAAGGAATCTATACAAATATCGAGTTTGACTCCGAATTGAAAGAACTTCAAAAGCACTATGAAATCACGGAAAAAAAGATTGTGATTCGCGCCATTGCCGACGAAATCAATCTTGATCAGGATAACACGCTTTTATTGACTCTATTAAAAAATACTTACGGCTCGGACGTCAACCCCATCCAATCGGTATTGGATCATTATCAAACTGCAATCTACCAGATAACACAAGAAAGGATTCAGCAAATCAAAAAAAATATGGCTCGTGAGCATTCCATCTCAGGTTCAGCCGTTGTTCCCGATCTTGAAGAAGACGCTGTATGGCTGGAGGCCAATCAAACGATTCGTTCGAATTTCGATCAACTTCTATCCCAGGCCAAGGCTAAGCTGAAATAGCCGTTTAACATAATTTGATTGTGATTTGAATCAAGGGTGGAAACCATCATTTCTGACGTCCGAAATCCTCAGCGAAAAGGCGAATATCAAAAACATCCACCACACCATTATCAGTAAAATCGAAGAAACAATTTTTTCCTACTCCATTTTTAAGCCGGAATACAAGGTATTTGTTTATCCTCTCCATGGGGTGGTTTTGCAGCAAATATGGTTAATTTAAGCTCAGCATCATCCAGCAGAAGATACTCGGGTTTGCGTCCGGAAAGCTTCTCGCTTTCCGTGATAATAATCGGTACGCCTTCGCCGCGTTTATCCATAATAAAATTGCGCTGACTGCCGATGGCATTAACGTTCATGGGACAACGGGCCAACAGAGAGCTGAGCAATTCATTACGCGCGGATTGTCGTTCCGAAAGGCTGTCAATGGTCATTGTGTTGGGAATTGACCCAGGCGAGAAGATTTCCAACCTGTCACCAAACTGATGCAGTCTGATCTTTGATCCATAAAACGAGTAATCCCGGTGAACCACGGCATTCACGATCGCTTCAAAAACGGCATTCATTGAAAACTGAGGTGTCTCGATTCTGTTTGGCGCTTTGATGGCATATACACGCATATTCCGATCGACAAACCTGCAAGCTTCCTGAATCTGAATATCCAGAGGTCCTGTAATGTCTTTGGCATCCAGTTGATAGGCTGCATTCCGTTCGGAACCACGATAGCAGACCGCCTGTATAAAGGCATTCGGCATAAACGACTCCGGCGCATCACCGGCCATCAAAATACCGCTTACCGTAGGGCGAAAAACATGATCTTCATCCGTTGCAATCAGTTTCATCTTTTCCAAAAACTCCTGATCGTTGGTCGGGGAAATCACTGTTTTGAAACGCTTCCACAATTTTGGATTCAAATCATCCATCTTAGCATTTGGAACAATCTGTTCATCGAATCGAATCAGCCGGACCTGGCTGCGTTGTTGAAAGAGGCGAGATAAGACATCCGGTCTCATCTGTCGTTTTGAACTGCCGATCCGCCGGAAATACCCACCCGGGCTTTGATGTACGAAAAGACTTCTGGGGACATCGATACGAATAATCACCTTTTCACTGCCATTTTCCCCCATGATCGGCATCTTACGAATGATACAGTCCAACGGCGGCTCAATTAGGTCGTTGCAGATGCCCCGCAACCATGTTTCGACGATATCCAACTTGTCATGCGGTATGCCGTATATGGTCTTTGACTTGTCATCCACGCCCAGCAGGATAACACCGGTATGAGTATTAGCCATGGCAGCGAGTTCGTCCGCCATGCCGTTTCGGTGCGGACCTGTGATTTTATCCCCGCTGAATTGGACGGTTTTGAGCTCAAGGACGGAGTCTTCACCCAGTTTTATTTGCTTTATGATATCTATTTTATTTTCAAACATAATCAACCTCCCCTTCCTCTCAGCACTCAGTCATATTCCATGAAAAGTTTTGGATCTTCTTCGAGGATATTGTTCGTAATTTTTCCCGCCGCATTGATGATGGTGGCGTAGTTTCGCTGCTATAAATATAAATGCTCCTTGTAACATGACATCATTATTTTTTTTGGAAGTTACTTACACTTACACCTTTTGCTATTCCAAGTAAAGGGAACAGACTATTCAAAACTATGGCAACCCCTTAAAGCCGTATAACAAGTTATGGATTTCATTGACGAGCCGATCGCTTAACGTGTTGAAAATTTTTCTTAACAATTGATCCCCCTATCGGGTAGAATCTGGTAGGGGGATTTCTATGTCC
>JAFGES010000064.1 GCA_016931455.1 Desulfobacterales bacterium
AAAACTGTTATAAGGCATGTCGCAAAAGAGCCGCACCCAAATGAATTTACAGTTAAACTCAATTGCCAACTGAATCGCTTCAAGTTCACCTTTATGAAGTCGACCTATCGCTCCCTTTACATGGCTCTTCCCAAACTCTGATAGAGAATGAACCGATATAAAACTCGGAATGGATTTTATTCCCCATTCATTTTTAACGCTTTCAGGAATATATATTTTGCGAAAACATTTCTTCAGCAGATTAAGAGAATCGATTTTCTCCAGAAAGATCAGCGGGCTGGTGTATTTCCATCTATGAATCTTTTTAAATAAAGGGTTTTTTACCGACATATTTATAAGCATCATTGATAAAACTATTAAATCGTATAAGCTCTAAATATGTTAAAAAATACCGTCATCCTCAAAAAAAATCAATTTTTATTATAAACTCCATTTTTATAATATGCTTTATCGAGGTGCAAATAGTTCCAAACATGAATCTTGAGGCCTATATTCGGCAACACAAGTACCTCATTTGATAGCAAATACTGCTATAAAGGCAGTGAAGCGTTTAATTGTTTATGCAACATTAGTTGTATATTCAATGCGTGGGGGATAGACGGTGACTAGACCTGAGAATGCTGAACTTAGAAGTAATGTTACACTGTCAATTCCTTCTCCTTCTGCCCGGCCGAGTTTGGTGTTTAAAACGTCTTTTAATTCGAAGCTGATGGTGTCTTTTTCTATGGTTTTCGGTGGGACAATGGCGTTATCTATGGTGAGTTCGAAAGGTGCTTGTTTTACTTGGCCATGAGTGCAACAGCTAAAGAATGTATAGTATGTTTCAACCCCGTTTAAGGCGTTTATTTTTTTCAGCGGCGTTTTTTCTTTTGCTGCCTGTAGGACTTGGACCGGTTCAACGCCTCCGTTGCGGGTGAACCATAATGCGGTTCCTTTTGCTGATTTTAATAATATCCAGTAAGATTGTGTTGCTAAGGGTATTGAATCACGCAATGGTATGCGACTCCAGATACGTTCACCCAATATCTTTAATTGAATTTTTGCTTCGAAGAGTTTCTTGCCTGAAGGTTGACCGTTCCAATCTTCGTGTAATTCAACCAATAGTTCGGTTTCTTTTTCCAAGTTCATCAGCCCCAATGCTAACCCATTGATTCTTATTGCCTTGTCCGGTGAGACCGATTGTGCTATCCAGCGGTCTTCTGCAATGTTGATACCGGTCCGGTGTGATGCTGTTAGAGGTTGCATATTACCTACTACATATGAAGGTTTACCCCCTAAACTTGCTTCGGTTTTCAGATTCGCCGTTATTACTTCAACGTTCTTTGGAATTTCTATTGTGACAGCTTCCGTAGTCAATGCGTTTCCGGAAAAACGAACAACAGCTTTTTCTTGAAGTGTTACTCCCTTGTAAGGTAATGAAGACCGTTGACGAACCAAGGTATAATTGATTTTGAACTGAGTTGCATCGAACACACACGGTGTGTCCGATTCGAGTACGAGATCAACATTAATGTTATCCGGTATGTCAGGTAGTTGTTCATTATCTTCGGCATCATCAAAGATAGTATTAAATCGGCCATTCAAATAACGTGTTAACGCTTTCGATAGTTCTTCGTTGGGATTTTTACCTATAGGCACCGTATCGGCTTGATTGGCAATTTCGCCGGGAACATTCCAAAAATACTCAAAAACATCATGGGTTTCCCCTTCAAGGACCGGCGCGGCGATACCGATACGTGGACCCGTGGGATTACTGTGCACGATCACTTCCAGTACATGTTTCGTTTCCAGATTTGCGTAGTTTTTTGATTCGTCGGTCACTTTTACGGCAAACCTGGCAGAAACAAAGTCTTCGATTTCGTCGTTGTTTCCCACCGTACAGGTCGGTTCATCCGCAATTGCGTCACCATCCACCCGATAAATTTCAATTTTGTCCACATCTAAGCCCCAGCTTTTACCCACTTGATAATCAGCATACGCATCCGCCATCATAGCGTTCATCTTGACAGGCGGCTGCGGAGTACTGCCAACCGCTCGGGTGGAATATTTTCGAGAAGTCATGCCGTATTGATGGTTAAACTTTCCTTCCTTGATAGCAAGTTCCGCCTCTGAATAATCAGCATACATAATCTGCTTTATTCTTATTTTTTTGATTTTGCGAGGTGCATCGAGACTGATAATAACGGTTCTATCGGGCGCACCGACTTTAGTAGCATGTATAGGACTTGCGGCGTCCAGTGCATCATATTCTTGTGGCGTAAAGACGCCTTCGATTGCACTTGTCTCAGAGTTGACTTTTATGCTGTCTGCATATCCACCTGTATTAAAGGATAAATTGATGACATGGCGAAATAGGCTCGCCAGCGGTGTTTCCACCAATGATGTCACTTCCCAGCTTGTCGCGGAATCGGCAAGTACTATATCCATATGCCACTCATTGTTATTACCGTAAAAATGCAGTTAAGGGTGCCTTACTTCGGGACCCGTCGGACCTTCACGTGATTGAAGTTCTTCCTTAAATTTAGTGTAGTCACGATTAAAGGTGCTCAAATCCGTATTGAATTTTGTTACGTTATTATTAAACGATGAATAATTACGGTTGAAAGTTGTGTATTTAGCATTAAAGTCCGCCAGGTTGTTGTTTATTGAGGAAAAATTTCTATTGATTGTGTTGTCCTTTTCTATAAAATCATCATATTTCTGTGAAAAATCCGTGTATTTAGTGCTGAATGTACTGAAGTTTGCCTCGAAAGTATCAAGGCGTCCATCCACTTGTGACAAATTATCGTTAAACTCAGCATAATCTTTATTGAAGCTGTTGTAGCGATTTGTGAATTGATTATAACGAGTCTGAAAACTGCCGTAATTCGTGTTGAACGTATTTATGTCAGCCTGAAACGCCTCATTGGCAGCATTGAATGCGTTCAAGTCATTGGCAAATTGACCTAAGTCTGTCTGCAATTCTACATAAGCGACATGGAGTTGTTCGATATCAATCTGAAACTGGTTATAATCAGCGTTAAATTGAGTCAGATTGGTCTCGAATTGTGCAAGATCAGCTTGGAGTTGTGCACTCGTAGCATCAATTTGTTCGAGATCAATTTTAAACTGATTGTAATCTGCATTGAATTGGCCGTAGTTTGTTTCAAATATACCCAACCGGTCCTGCACGCTCGTCACGACTTCCATAAAGGAACCGATGTCCCCAAGTTCCTCAAACTTGGCATTGACAGTCTCTGTGATATCGGTGCGTACCTGCCCCATCACCGCGAGCGTACCCAACTGGCGGGTCGTGATATTTTTTGCAGCCAAATTAAGTGCGGGAAACAAAATCTTCTGCGTGTCGAACGGCAATCCATCCAAACCTGTATGGAGAAAATGCGCTACTTGTCGTTGAGCGACTTTTTCCGCGGCTGATTTCCCTATTAATCCAAATTCTACCGAGGCATAGCTATACAATCGATTAACCATATTATCGAGCAACAGCCCTTTATCAGTCACTTGGTCTTTTAATCGATTAAAGTCTTCGCATATCGTACAACTCTCATTAAGCCGATTAATATAGACTTGATACCAAGGCTCCATCCAATCTTTAATGCGAACTTTAAGCACCGCAGTGCTCTCCGCCACATTACCGTACTTAACTTGTTCTTCGTCTTCGTGCAAATACGCCGTGACTAAAGCATCGAAGTACGGCCATTCAAAATTGGATGTTGGGCGATTAATTGCGGTGGATAACGCTTCTTGCCGCGTATGAAAATATATATCCATAGCTTGCCGCAAATCTACGTTACCTTTGGCTTGATATTGCAATACCAGATCATTGAGCTCTAAAGCCGCTTCATTGGGTGTTGCGGCTGCAGGATCAAGGCCATGCAATGCAAAATCTAATGCTGACTGCTGGGCATTTGTGAGCGGTTCGTAGGTTGGGCCGATAATTTTGATTTTTGCTTTTCCATTGATATCCGTCCGGGCGGTAACGACACTGCCATGCCGTTTTTCAAATCCGATTTGGGTTTCCAGCGTTCCCCAGGTCGTTGCAAATGTCAGCGGCAGATTCGCTTTCGGCCGTTTTCGCTTCATATCGTACACTTCGACTAGTACAATTGCCGTTTGCCCCAGATAAAGACCGGCCTGTGCCAACCGCATCGATATACGATACCGTACCCCCATTCCTGCCCGCAAAGAACGCACCATTTCCCTGAGTTCACGCAACTCTTGTAAAACTGCTGCCGGGACTGTACCGCCTTCCCATATTTTTTCAATTCTACGTCCTGTTAATACCGCGACGATTTCCGTGAAGCGCTCCGGTCCTACATAAGGTGTATCGGCGACTTGTTGAATATTGGAAAACTCACCGCCTAATGTTGCCCGTCTATTCAATAATCGTTGTGCGACACGTAAACCCACATCCAATTCACCTGGAAGTTCGATGGTATCGGCAATTTCCTCAATAGTTTGTGCGCCGTTTAAAAATTCCAATACCTGCTGTACTTCAGCAGCTGACAACGATTCCGGTTTTATATAGGACTTAAGCATAGCAGATAATCATCTTAAGGCCGATTGAACTTGCCGAGAATTTCATTAACTTGGGTTTGGATATTTGAAATATTGCCCATGAGGGTTTCCTGATCCGGCACATTGAATTTAACAATGTTGCTCTCCATAAGCGACATGGTGCCTAATACATCCGTACCGATTTTAGCGGTACTTTCCTGCAATGTGCTCATCGAACCTTTTAAGTCACTCACATCACTACCGATGTTGTCAATAGCAGATAGTTGAATAGCTTGATTCATGACCGCGCCGAATCCGGGTTGTTGTACACCTCCGCCCCCGGCTGCACCGGAATATTGCATGACATTCCACGACTGCTGACTACCAATACCATATTGCACCGTTTCTTTGACCCGGTTCGACACCTCGGGATCAACAGGAATGTCAACCTGATCGACTGCTTTTCCAAAGGCGTTTAATATCTTGTTTTGATGAATAATGCCGGCCGCTGATTGCACTTCATCTTCCAATGTAACTTTAAAGCCGGCTAGCGTAACATAAATGTCCGGATCAACGCGTTGAATTAACACATCGACGATGTCTTCTACTTCCGGCTCATCATGTTCAAAATACCAATCAATCCAAGGACCGACCCAATCTTTAAACGCAATTTGAATCGCAGCGGCAGCGGACTTGGTATTAGGCGTGGTTGGATCACCGTCTTCTTTGGCAATGGCCACCACGGTGGAGCGATAATATTTCCAATTACCACCAAAACTAATACCCCCTTGCCGGTATCCCGCTTGTTTTCCCACATAATAACGATCCGCAAAACGATGCATAAATTGCATACTGCTGCGTTGATACACATTCTTCATTTCAGTAAAAGCGCCAATAGCAGTTTCACCACTGGCATTAGGCGCATCGTTTAAGGTCTGCATTACGGTGTAACCGGTGGCTTGTACCAGGGTAGCAAAGAAACCTTCTACTTGTTCTTCGTCCTCCTCACTCATCCCCTGCTGATGCTCTGAACTCACACGCACTTTTGCGATTCCTTGCGAATCAGTACGCACTGAAATGGAATGGCCGTCAATACCTGCACGTGTGGTAAAACCGTCAAAGGATTTTAACTTGCCCCAACTCGTGATAAAATCCACCCATGGCCGGTTGGGTGGAATATCGCCATTCAGTGTTTTTACCGTGGCGGTGAGAACGGCACGTTCGCCAAGGTGGTAGTTTTCCTTGGTGGTCTCCAAGGTCACCAGGTATTGGTCACGCAGAGGTTCAATGGAGTCTTTGAAATCATTGTAATCTTCGTTCATGAACGTATCGAACTCTGCTTGCTCCACCACGTCGGTTTCTTCCAGCTTGGTAACCCGGCCTGATAGTGTATCCATATCCGACGTATCGCTTGCTTCACCGACAAACCCCTCCAACGCTTCGATTCTGCCGCGCAACGTATAATCGGCGCCATCTTCAAAACCGACGAAACTTTTAAGCCCATCAACCCGGGTATAAACGGATGATAATTCATTCGCTATGGTTTTTACACTGGAAACCAGCGCGTTCCACTCTTCATGCTTAATAAGATCGCCATGCATTTTTTCGGTAAAGGTTCCTAGTACTGTAATTGTGTCCTGTAAATCCTGAAAGCTCATGATCATTCTCCTCGTACGATTTGCTCTTCCACTGCAAGCTTTACTTTAACCCCTGCGGGCCGTACTTTTTCGATGCCCTGCCACACGCGGTCGATAATGGCGGGATGAATAGCTTCATTCGCCGTTATTTTTTGCAATCGGACAATCGCGGTAAACGTGCGCCTTCCCGACCATTCCAGCCGGACTTTCGCAGCGGGATTATAGGCAAATACGGTACTGTCAAAAATTTGTTCCGGCGGTTTCGGTTCAGGATCATTTTCCCCGTAACGACCTGGATAAGGTGCTTTTTGGTCGGGTGGTGGTAATAAACGTCCTTCACGAGTCCACCAAGGACGGTTCAACGATACAGGCATGGTCTCAGTTTCTAAAGAAAGGTAACGCCAAGTGGATTCACCCACAGGGATGCGCGGTACCGCGGGTAAACCACCATCAACAATACGTTCGTTTGTCGGCTTGACGCGCATACGCAGATCGTCAATGGCAACGGCGCCGGTGCTGTTAAATGCATCACCGTCCCAGGTCCCTAATTCTGCAGCGACCGAATCGGTCCATTGCACCACACGTACGGGGTCCTCATCTTCACTGCGGGGACTATCAGCATAAACCGTCCACTGGCGGGTATTGCGATTAAAATATTGCCAAGTCGATGAGGTGGGATTATAACGCCAGAAATCTCTTGGTGCAGCGTCATCTGTGAAATACACACTGTCAGCCCGGCCTTGTGATACCCACCGTTCGTTGCCCGTTTGATACTGGGCAATATCGCGGCCATCAAAACGAAACAAGCCGCGATGGGTGCAAAACCAGACCAGACCCCGCGCGTCTTCCCGGATGGCGTACACTTCGCCATCGGCAAGGTCGGGATAGGCTTCCAACAGTGTTTTATAGGTCAAACCGCGTTCCGGGCGTGCACGATAGCGGGCAAAACCTCGCCGCGTGCCGATCCATAAGGAAGCATCGAGGCCAACGTGAATGCTGGTGACCGGTGGCAGATAAACCTCGTTCGCTTGTGGAAGTTCACCCGGGATAAAAGGATTCCAGTCCTTAATTTGGTCGGATTCTTCTTCACCGCGATACCAATACCAATCTTCAGTGCCGGTTTGAAATTGAAATAATCCCAACTCACCCCCAAAATACAACACACCATACTGGTCTTGATGCAATGCGTAGATTTCCGTGCCTATCAAATCAGAGTCAGTCACACTATCGTCAGGGTTAAGCCACACAGCACCATTATTTGTGGCAACCCACATGGCGCCGTCTTTATCCTGCAAAATATCGTAAACTGCTTGCCCAGCCAGCGCTGCCACCGGTGTGGCTTCAAAAGGATCTCCATCGTCAGGAAATAGGGGCATGCGCAACAAGCTATCGGCCGTGCCGATTAACAAATCCTGATCTTGTTCGAACAGGCAATGAATAATGCCTAAACCAAGGCTGCTCAACTCTTGCGTCCAACTGCTGCCATTATAACGCCATAGCTCGCCATTGCCGTTACTATGAGTGGCGACCCATAAAAAACGGTCTTGTGATTGATGCATCGTCGTCACCACGTTGCCGGGTGCACCTGCAATTATGTCCCATGGCCCGGCTGCGGTGGGATCAGCATGTGTTGTACCGGTGGGACCCGATTGAGTCACCAGCACGGCATCTTCCAAGCCTAACCATGATTGGTAGGCAGGCCTCAATCGCAGTACATTTCCTGCGGCGATTGTGCCCTGGTAGGCAATGCCTAAACGTGGAAACTCACTGCCCATATGAAATAATTCCAATAGCGGATTTTCCGTGGGGTCTTGTTGATTAGGAATGGTGTCAATACCTTCAATATATAAAGTCAGAGGTGCGGCTTCCAAACCATCATTTACGAAACTCCGGCGCATCAACGGTCCTATCACATGCAGTGGCTGTCCTTCCCCATCGAATGGTGCGCCTTGCGCTTTAAATGTTTTTCTAACCGTCACCAAGGGCGCAAATTCTTCAATGGAAAATGACCGTTCCCGTTGAATACGCGGTACCTCGGGGATAGGCGGTAATTCCGCTTCTACGATGGTGCGCAATGCTTTCACTGTGCCGAGACCATTGCGGTATAACTCAACATACAGACCCAAGCGCTCGCGGTATTCTTCCACCTTTTCTCTTAGCGGAAGTGGTTCCCGCCAAGGTGGCAACGCCATTAGCGCTCCCAAGCGCGCCAAATCGAATAAATAGGGAAATGTCTCAATAATTTCGCGGTCAGCGGGATCATAAGGATTTAAAGGGTCAAGTTCTTGTTGCTTGCGATCGAGATTTAAGTACGCATGATATAACGCGCTATCGGCATAGTTATACCAATGCGCTTGCATGACGTCATTGATATCCCGGCTTACATCATCCAGTATCTTACCCACCGATTTCAGGAACTCCGACACAAGACTGGTATCGTAGATTTCCGGCCGGTATAAAGACGGTAAATGCGCTCTAAGTTGGTTGTATATAGACATTGTCAGCTTACCGTATTAATTTTCACTGCGACTAAAGACAAGCGTTCATACGCTGTCAGCCGATAATTGTCTGTTTCAGTAACAAGGGTTTGACTTAACCCGCTTTCCATGGTGAAAACAAATTGTACGCCGTAATCACCGATATCCCCCGGCGTAAGCCCTGCCGGGATGGGACCGGTCCACACGTCATGAATACTGCCTTGCGGTTTGGCTAATGCTTCCGGTAACGGCAACACATACAGTAACTTGGAGAAGTTCAATACTTGTTTTTCCGGATTATCCACTTCTTCAGTATCATTCATGTCATTGAGTTCGGCAATCATGGTATTTAAGGCATTCTCAATTTGTGGCGGATTAGGTGGATCCTGGTTTTCCGGATGAGTAATCATCACACGCAATAAAGTCGGCAGATTTGGATCAATGATCTCCAAAGTGCCTAATTGCGTGGTTTTATCCGCTAGGCCTAATTGCCCTTTACCTAAGTCTTCCTCGCTTATGACAACGCCGTCGGCCTTTGCTTCCACGATTTGTATGTCTTGTATTTCATTAATACCGAGCACCAGTCCAATGATACGATTAACACTCCCCGGCTTATTAATAGGCAGGCTGGAAAAATAATCGCTGATTTTTTCACGTACGGAGTCTTGTACTGCACGCAAGTCTTGTTCGAGTAAATCCATGGATGTAACAATGCGTAAGCATAAATCAACCTTTGTCGGCGCTTTAACGCTCTCATCGAGAAAAACATTAACACCCACGGGCCGTGAATCACTAATGGCTGTATTAATACGTTGACTCAGTTCGGGCTCTAACTTATCAACATGCGGTATAACTTTGACTTGCCCGACTTTTACCTTGATTTGATTATCTTCCGCATCAAACAAATCACGTTCCACTTCTTCCACATCGGCCAATATCCCTTGTTTTGCCACAGCCTCTTTAATGGCGCCCAAAGTGGCGCGTTCACTGCCGTGCAGAAAATTTTTCGCACGGGTTTTCAATTCATCATCTGTTTCATCGGCATTAGTGACCGCAGTAGGCGCAGGATTGGTGACACTTACGATACCGGTGATGGGCTTAGCTAATACGGTCAATTCATTTGCGGCGACGCCCTGCGTGTTTTCTTCCACATCTCTGGCAATGACTCTTGCGGTGTTCTGACCATCTCTGACGGTAATGGAAGCTGTTGTTTCATATTCTACATTACCGTCGACGGTCATGACCCTTGTGCCCGCGGGAATATAAATTGAACCGCGGCTGCCCGGCGTACGGCTAAATTCCATCTCGCCGTTAAATCGTCCTGCTTTAACACGCTGCGTACCCAATAAGGCCACAACATTATCAAGCGCCCGCCCCGTTGCAGTATCGATGTAAGCCGATTTATAAACCGCTTCGAGTTGCGCGTAAAGACGCGCGATTTCCAGGCCAACCGATTCCGCTAAGGTGCGCAGCACACTGCCCACATGAATGTCGCTCAGAGTTCCGGTAGCGGACTTGGGCAAATAGTTAACATGAAACACAGTACCCTTATCCGGTAATTGCGCACCTTCTTCCATCCATTGCAGTTGGGTGCCATCCTCTGACAAAACATAATCCTTATCTTTCACAAATGCATGCGATTGTCCGTTGCGACTACCATAGACTGCGATAATGTCAGCGGCGGGCGATCGTTCCAGGGAATGGACATAAGGTGCTTCTTGCGCATCCGCCGGTGGAAAAGGATGCGATTCCGCACTCACACCTTTAACCACGGAAGTGAGTAGATTATCCATTACTTCTGCGTAGTTTCGTCTTCTAAAGCTCATGGCTAAAGTTCCAATGTTATAAGTCCAATAGTAACCGTTTGCGTTTCGCCCACAGGTAATACCTGAAGACTGACATCGACACTCGAGTGTCTTTCAACTGCAGGGGTTACCGTTACATCCACGATCTTTTCTATGCGTGGTTCTCTTTGCAACGTTTCCAAAATATAAAGTCTGACTAAATTGCGCTTGGTTTCGGTATTCACTTGACCAATCAGTTCATGCAAACGTGATCCGTATTGCGGGTGCCCTAATGGCGTTAATTCGCCCCGTGGCGTAAGCAAGCGCATAATAATGGCCTGGGCAAGATTATTGCGGCCACTGGTAACGGCTAAATCCAAGATCAACCCTTTGCCGCCCGGCCCCAACCGGCGTGTGGAACTTACGTTATAGACCGGCCGTAATTCACGATGCATCAGATCCAAGCGCAGGTCTGTTAATAAATGTTGATCTTGAGCCATACCGCTATCCTCCCACCATAACAGTTCCCACAGCGATCACCGTTCCCACCGGCATATCAGCCGGATCATTACATGTCATAGCAGTATCACCATTTTTTGCCGCAGGTTTACCGTTAATCATCACAGTGCCGCTACCGGTTTGAATAGTGGCTTTGTTACTAGGGGGTGATTGAAAAGGTCCCCCTTGGGGAATATGCGATGGTGTATTGCTGGCCTTACTGCCTTGCACGGCAGCCGGCTGTCCTTCAATATTGACATCTTCACTTAAGGCATTGTCAATTTGCCCGGTAAACGGATGGGGCAAGGGTGTTGGTACCGGCCCTCCGGGTGAAGGAATCATGACGATATGGGTATCGGTCCCCACAATTTGATCACCTTTTTTTGCTGCCGGCTGTCCCATATTTTACGTTCCGTTATCTTTAGTTCAAATTAATCACTGAGCCTTTGAGATTCATTTCACCGGAGGCTTCGATGTTAATACTTCCGCTGCCTTTCATATTAATATCCGCCTGACTTTCGATGGTTATGGCGCCATCCCGTGCTATGGCCACGCTGCCTTTACCGCCGTCCACTTTGATTTCCACCACCGGATCATCGTCCTTAAGATTAAGCTCCAATCCGTTGCCCAGTTTTAAAATCAGTTCACGGCTGTCGCCGCTGTGCAACTCGAGGTGTACGGCATCACTATCGCCGGCGCCCAGGGGTAAATGCATAATGGCCTGGTTATCATCATTTGCCGGCGGACGGTCCTCGTCATTGTAGAGCCGGCCGGTAATCACCGGTGCATTGATATCCCCGCCGATAAACTGAACCAGCACTAATTCACCGACGGCCGGAATACTGGCGATACCGATACGTTGAGTGGCCACCGGTACGTGTTTCAACACGATACCGGAATCCCGCAGCGCCACTGTGCAGGCATAATTATCCTTGTCGGAATCGTCGACATGGGGATGTTGCTCCTGGACGACGGCCAGTTCAGCCGTGCGGGTCCGTGCAATCTCTTCCTGCACAATCCGCCGAATGGTATCGAATAAGGTATGCGGCCCACTCATAGCAATCCTCCCAAGCTGCCTCCTCCAGCGGATTTACTGAAATCAATGACACTGATATACCCCTGTTGTTTGGAATACTGATGACGCACCCAACACACCATGCACGTCCCGTTTAAGTTATCGTTTGGCGCATCAGTGATTTCTATGGTGCTTCCAACTACCACCAGCGGTGCACCCGGCACTACAATCGTTCCCGTTAGCGCCGTACGGCCGGCGGCTGCAGCTATGCTGTCAGCCGCTGATTGACTCGCTTGGCTGCTTCTTAATGAAGCATCGGATTTGAGCCGCATTGCTTCGCCTTCGCCGGCTTCGGCAGTCACCGCGCTGGGATCTTTAATTAACCAGCTCCAGGCTTCTTGGCCTTCAGCACCGGCGGCACCTTCGCCGATGGTGGTCACACTGCCTACCACAGGCCTTGTTTCCTTTACCTGTAACGATAAAATATCAACTCCATAACTAAAGGTTTGTACCGCTTGACCGTCCGCATATGGACCAAAATAAAGTTTACCTTCCGTGGTAAAATAGGTAACATAACCGCTTTTCCTTGCCAACGTTGCAATGTGTTGATAGGCGTTACTTCGATCATCCAACACATAAAAAGGAAAATCCATGCCGCTTTCTACCGTGTCCGTATCGACGCTTGCCTGGCCGGCCAGATCACTGACGATATCACCGGCACTCTGCTGCTCGTAACTCTGATTGATACGTAGCCGTGACAGTGATACGCCGCCGTTGACGCCGCTAAACCGTTGCGTACCTCGGAGGTTATAGCTGATATCATTAATTTTGGCGGTAAACACCAACTCGGCTGCACTATCGTTATAACCTAAGGAAATGGTACCTTCATCATCCAAAGCCACTTGCGGTGCTTCTTCATCGGCCGCTAATTCCACGGTTGCAACGTCAACAAAAGGAGCCAATCCGCTTTCCACGCTCACCATCACGATACTGCGGGCCCAAGGATCTTCTGCGCCTTGCCCTAAACCTACCGCTGAACCTAATCCGCCGGTTGTGCCGTCTCCGCCGCTAAAATTGACTTCAAATATTGGCCGGCGTACTGAAGATATGGCATCGTTATCTGTTAATAAATTGAATGTCATCGTTTTTCATTAATATTTATTTATTACGGTACCCAGTGTGCCATAACATTATTGACATAGTTATTCACCGCTGTTGCCGGCGCTGCAACATAACCTGCTAAACCTCCAGGTCCGGAATTATGGATACGTGCCGTTATCCGAGCCCGCTGCTGGGCTGTTAGTGCAGCACCTGCCGCTGCTTCTGCAGCAGTGACCCGGTTATAATTGTCACGAATTAAAAATCGCCCGAGCTTAAAACCGCTATCATCTGTTAATGCATTACGAAAAATCTGACCATACCGGCTATAAAACAACGCACGGGTTATAAATCCTGCGCGGTGTTCCGCATCAATGGCACGCCTGAGAAACGCCCGAACATCCCCTTGCCTCATATTTAACGCCGCTACATTAACGGCAACATCGGCATCAGCAAGAAATACCATGATATTGACCACTGCAGCAGCACGTTGCACCGCATCAACATCACCCGGTGGTGTACCAGGCGGTACTGGTTGCGCATTAATATGGTCGCGCATTTGACGGCGCAACTGCGCTGTACGAAACATGTTGACTATATCAAATTCACCTAAACCGGTATCCGCATGAAAGTTGTTTAGATTGGCCGCAATGTATGCTTGGATATCAGCATTAAGCTGCACTTCTGTGACCGCTGCCGGTACTTCCGTATTGTAAATAGCGTTATATCGGGCTAAGGTATTGTTGATGATCGTTTGCAATACACCTCGCTCCACAGCGCCCAAATCATAAAAATTGGCATACGCCGGATTATTATCCATAGTATCAAACCCGGTGCTGCCGATCATTTGTGCCTTGCCGAAGGAAGCCGGTGTCTGCGAACCGTTACGTAAAACAGCAGGGACTTCACCGTTGGAACCGCCCGCTTCATGTGCCTCAATTGCCAAAATAATTTGCTGTACTGCATGTATAAATGCCGGCATAGCCGGTCCGGCATTACGATAATTCGTGTGAGGGTTAGTCATTGTCGGTGTGGAAAACGTGGGATCCTGCAAAACACGTTCCGTATGCCCATCGGCATCAACAGTATCATCGGTACCACCGGAGGCGGTGCATTGAAATTGATGAATCGCTTGGATGGTTTGCGCCATAGCTGCCTGGTTAACATTGGCAACGCCGCCGGCTGCGGCACGCTCTTGCAAATAATCTACTGTGGACAATATGCCTAAATCGTGCAAGCGGTCTTGCACCACGCGAACATTAGCCTCCTGATTAATGACACCGCCTCTGCCGCCAACGCTACTGGTTATGTTGATATTTTCTTGTAAGGGTAATACGGGATTATTAAGTTTGCGTAGAGTAATGCTCACGGTTTCTATCTGCGCGGCAGCGTGTGCCCGCATGATAACACTACCCCAGGTATTAATGGCCGTGAGCGTTTGTGGGATATTGGCGTCAGGAACAGCCGCGCCACCAGCGGCATCCACCGCTTCTGTACGAAAATGGGTTTGCTCAAGAAACCCCAGATCACGCAAACGGTCTTGCACAGGTCGAACATCTGCGGGTAAATTATCCCCGCCGGTTCCAACACTACCGGTCAAATCTATTTGGCTAGTGATGGAAAACAACGGATTATTCATACGGGCTAGTGTCGGGTGAAACGCTTCAACGCGGCCTACCGCGGGTGCAGTTGCAGAGAGAAATTCTTGTCGAAAGCGCGCAATCGCCGCTATGCTTTGGGTAAGATCCGTTTCAGAAATGGGTTCATGACCTTCCGGGTCAACCCGTTCAGCTTCATAATGCGCCTGGGTTATAATTCCATACTCGCGCAAACGATCTTGAATCGCACGGCAGTCGCGCGGATGATTCCAACCCAGTGTACCCACACAAGCCTGCAAACATATTTCTTCGCGGCCGAAAAACAAGGGATCATTAAGGAACTGGTGAGTGACATCATTGGGCTCGATGATACCGTGTGCTGTCCAATCTTCCCCTATCGCAGCAGTGGGTAATCGCAATACATGTTCTTTAAATTCAACAATGGCTGCGATGGTATTCGTCAAAACAGCGATATTGACTTCGGCCGCAGCGCTATCGGGATCTTCTGCATCAAATTCCACCTTCTCGCTGTCATAGTGTGCCTGGCTAAGAAAGCCGAGAGCAAACAGTCGGTCCTGTACCGGACGCACATCACGCCGATGATTGTTTTGCCCGGTGCCGACACCTGCTGAGAGATTAATTTGTGCAGGTTGTTCATCTGGACTGATGATGACTAACTCGCTTTCCGTTGTTTCATTTTCACCAAACAAACGGCGCCTGTAGGTACGGATAGCCGCGATGGTTTGTGCGATGGTAGACGTGTTTGCAATAAGATATCGCGCAGGATTAATCTTTTCATTGTTGTAACCCACATCTGAGAGAATGCGCAACAAATGAAGACGGTCTTGGAGCGCCCGAACATCTGATGCCCTATTGGGTAGAGCATGATCTAATAACTCTCCGACGGCACCGCTTAAGTCAATTCTTAACGGATAATTTAAGCGTTCTAATGTTGGGTCAACCAAATCCACACGCCCTTCTGCCGGTGCATTGACACCTAATACAGTTTCACGGAACCGGCGAATTGCGGCAATCGTATGGGTAAGATCTGTTTCCGCAATGGGTTCAGGATGTGGCGTTGCCGTTGGATCAGGTATAGCGGCTTGTTCGTTGTTGTAATCTGTTTGGGCCATTATTTTCAGCTCTAACAAACGCTCTTGTACCGCGCGTACATCGGCGGGACGATTCTCGCCGTCAGTACCGACACTGCCTTCAAGGGACAAGGACATCTTTCCAAACTGGTAAGGATCGTTGAGTAACTCAATGCCGCTAAGGTCTGGGGCAAAACACTTCAAGCTGCCAAACACCACCAAGGTTTGGTAACGGCGGATTGCGATAATGGTTTGCGGAATGGTTAGGGGATCAATGGGTCCAGCTGCAGTGGTACTGACACGTTCCACGAAGTATTGCGCTTCTGTTAAAAAATGCAATTGATAAAGGCGTTCTTGCACTGCGCGTACTTCAGGGGGTGTATTAATCGCAAGCCCCGCCAATCCCCCGGGCACATCGCCCACAGGGTTGGCAAGCCTGATATGCGACAGCGGAAACAACGGATGTGCGTTTAACATCGTTAACGCCAAACCACCAGGTTGCAGATTAGTAAGTCTGGAACCGAAGCATGCAGTGAAAAAATTATATAAAGCAGTCATTAATCTTGGCACTGTTGCGGGGTTAACCGGGCCGGCGCCGACATTAATAGGTTCAGCAGCCATATCAGCTTGTGTTAAACGTCCAAGATATTGCAGGCGGCGTTGCACACGACGCAAATCCACGGGATTATTGGCACCACTATGCCCCACTGTGCCGCTTAATACCACTGCTATACGCAGGATTAAGTCGCCCAGATCCTGTGGCTGTAACATGTGTGCTTGTTGCGCGGTGATACGTATTGCCCGGCGGGTTTGCATGCTCACTAAGACCAGTTCGAATTCCTCATAAAAGGGCATGCACAATTCAAAACGGCCTTCCGCATTGGTTGTGACATCCTCAATAGAATGCCCACCTCGCGTGAATGCACTGACGGTAGCATTAGCAATCGCCTCGCCAATACTATCCACAACGCGACCCCGGTACACCAATTGATCAGCTAAATTGAATTGTTGCACTGCCATAACACTGGGCGCCGCGGGCGCACTGCCTTCTTCTTCGCCGTCAGCAGTTTCCGGTGTAAACAAGGCTAACAATACTCGCGCATTGCCATGGTCTGTCTGCCTTGCATGCGGTATAACTTCGATCATTTCCCCTTCTGCACTGCCGCTTATTTCCAATGTATCGGGCATGACGCTCAGCCAGCGTACCGTACCAGGTGTGGGCGGTTCCACGATTGCGCGAATTCGCGTGGTTTGCTCTGCCACAACCATGGGCAATGCCTCTTCACCTTGTTCTTCGCCTTCGCCTGCCTCTGCAGCCTGCTCTGCTTGCGCCTCTTCGGTTTCTTCTGCCACCAATTGAATCGATATCTGATACCCCACCGCACCAACCGATAATGGTACACTTGCTTGTACCTCGTCATCGATAACGATATCCAACGCAATATCGGGCTCAGTGCCGGGTGATTCGCTATTGGCGGCTAAATTGATGAGCCGTCGACTGTCGCCGGTCAACAGGCACGATGTTTGATCCTCGTTATCCTGGAATATTACACGCGGATTTTGCCCTTCACGTAACATGCGCAAATTTAGACGTACTTGACCGTCTTGTTTATCAGGGGTCCAGTCAACGCCTAAAAACAGTTTAGCCGCTTCCTCACGCGGGAAACGATCTGAGCACATGACAATGGTATTGGCCGTCCAACGGTCCGCCCAACACAATGTGCCTCGTTTTACTCTGCCTCTAACTTCTCGGTACGGCAATGCCTATGATCCTCACTTGTTGAATGACATATGGTAGTACGTTTTCTTGTGAAATTCGCACGCGTAAATTTTAGCAGAACTAGTAATCTTCTACTCCCGTCTATACAATATTGATTTCCAACTGTTTACTGACCAGGGCACCGAAATTGTTATCCGTTCCCGACCACACCTTCGCCGCAGCGCGCAGTTCATACAGATAGAGTTTTCGTATTGTGGTTGCATGATCATCCCCTGCCGACGGCGGGGCAAATGTTTCGTCATGATCAAAATCCGGTTGATACGTGGCTTTGATTAACTCGGACGCACCTGTGCCGCCGGGTGCCAAACATTTAATCTTTACATAACCGTCACTGTCGGTGGCACGATACAGTTCATTGGCGGGCGGCGATGCAGGGGTTTCCAGTCCATGCCGCTTGGCAGGACTTGGCCCCGGCGGGTCCAAACTATAATGCGAAGCGCTGCCCGAGAGTATTTCTATTTTTAAGTTATAAGCTTCCAACGGTTGTCCGCCGGCAGTGGTGACTTTAAATACCAATATTTTTTGCACGGTAACGGGTAAATCAAATTCTTCATCCAACGCATCACTTAAATCACCCGGCGCTATTTCTTCGTGAACGGTTAACACCGGCATTAACTGATTGTTGAGTTCAAATATACTTTGTGCAATTTGCGCATACTGTGGAACATTGTTATAAAATTGATCAATAAGCTGGGTCAAAAACACACGGCTGCCGCCATCGATAAACGGTGGATCATCTTGGAAACGTTCTAAAGTCTTCCATATGCTATTTGAAAAACGAGTGGCGATATCGTTATTTACTGGGACGTTGTAGCCGTGCCAATAAGCCGGCGAATCAGCAAAAAGAACATCGGTATCGGATATGGCACGGTGTATCTGGTATAACGCATTGGAAAAATAGCCTTCGTTGCGCAGACCTTTTTCCGGTTCATCAAAGTCAGGTGGTGGATTAGCAGCACCACCGAATAAGCGCTCATAGGGACGATCCTCTTCGCCGATATTCAGCAACGATTTACCCCAAAAACCATAACCGCGTACACGGTCGGTACTGCCGTAATGATTGCCCCAAAAATGCATCACATATTCCGCCCAGCCCTCACTGAGCGCCAAATCGTAAGAGTGTATTAAAGACCCCCAATGGGTGGCACTAATACGTATCCAGCGGAAAAAGTTAAGATCCTGCACAGGATAGGGGCCCGTATTTTTAGCAAACAGCCAATGGGCCAGTTCATGGGCAACCACCGCATCGTCCCATCCATCGGCACCGCGGCCATGAGGCGAACCATCCTCGTCGCGGTCTAAATTGACATCGAGTGCATAGAAACTGCTGTTTTCTTCGATGTCGATATTCAAGCTATGCGCTGTATCTTCAGTACCCCAGCGCCTTTCTTCCGCTGCCGCCTGGGAATGTTTTTTAAACCACTTTTGGAACACGCGCGTCACTTTCAATACGTTTACAATGACACTGTCAAATTCTTCACTGCTTAACAAGCCTTGATAATCCCATTGGTCTCTCGCCACATTTTCATCCGGATCGGTGGATAGCTCTTTGTCAAGATCAACTTCCAAGCCTAAACTTTGGCGCCAATCCGCTTCACCCACAACACGAAAAGAAATATCGGGCAATTTTTCAAACACCCCCTGACCAATATCAAAAAAGTTAAGCTTAAGTTGTGTGTAGCTGCGTATTAAGCGGACTTGGTGATGTTGTGTATCAGCAATCGCAAGCAGCCCTTGCTTATCAATTGCGGCACGGCTGGGTTTATTAAAACGTAACAAACGCGCCAGTTCCGGATAATAATCCGTGCCGCTGTCTGCATCTTGCCGGACGAAGTTATTCATATCCCAGTAAGCCAAAACATCACCGTCGGATTCTAAGCGAAATATCATGTCTTGTTCACGATCGGTGACGATAAGTTTGTTTTCTTCATCCAGTGAAACACCACAGGGTTTGATAAATGACATTCCTCTAGGTCTAATTTCACGAACAAAGCTGGGCGCAGTTGTCACTGGGCCATCCATGGTTAAGTTGAACTGCAACACCCGCGCGTTATCTGTATCTGCAATATATAGATGCCCATCGGCATCGACAGTAACATCTTCCGGATTATCCAAATTCCGTGTACCATCGGTTGTAATGCTACCGACATAGTCGCCGTTTAATTTATGATACTTAACGCGGTTGTTATTCTTATCGGCAACGTAGAGTACCGGTTCTGCTTGTTTCGCAACACAAACACCCATAGGGCTATTAAAATCGTTATTACTACCGGCAGCCGTACCCGTACCGATATCCGTGACATGTGTTAAGGATGCGTCGTATTGAAGAATCTTGTGGGCGTTGGAATCGGCAATAAAAACATCACCGGTTTCATATTTCACGATACCCACCGGCTTATGCAAGCCGGTTATGGAAGGCGTGGAATCGGGTTCCAATTCACCAGCCGCATTGCGGTTATAAATCAATACCCGGTTATTGCCTGTGTCGCTAATCCATAACTTCCCATCCACATCGAAATAGGTATAGCCCGGTTCAAACATATGGCCGGGTTCGGAAATCGGCGTCCAGGGATCACCGACACTGTCCGGCGCATCCCCATCGGCTTTCGCTGTCCCGGCGGGATCAAACATCGTGCCACGCACTACGCGTTGATCGGCACCGTCGGCGGCATACACTTCACTGCGCGGATCAACAGCAACGCCAATGGGCGTCGGTGGGCCGCTCAAGCCCATGTTCCAATTCAGCAAATGATTGCCATTGTTATCCAGGCGTTGTATACGTTGGTTGTTAAAATCAGCGACGTAGATGGTATTGTTCATGGTATCTGCTGCAACGGCGACCGGCATGTCAAACTCACGATTGCTGCTGCCACTGCCACCCCCGCTTTTCTCCCAATCTGCTTGATGTGCATAGCTATTACCGGCGGCATTAAAATCCCAACGTGAAACGCGGTGCCATTCTTGATCACAAACATACAAGCATTTGTCACGATCAGATGTTACATCTACTGGTTCCCAAAACGCAGCGGCGACAGGAGTACCGACAACTGTACCGGCCGGCGGTGCGCCAAACTCAGTCAAATGGACCAAATCAAAGTCAAAAGGAAACTCGACTCGATTGGCGTTATAGTCCGAATCATTACCCTTGACTTGGCGTCTGATAACAAAAACTTGTACACGGTGATTACCGGCATCGGTTACCGCAAGCCATTCTTCACCGTCCACCTTACGTTCGTGTACGACAGTCAAACCTTGTGGAGAATCAAACTGCCCGCCGGCTGTGCCGGAAGCCCCGAAGTATCTATAAAACTTATAGCGTCCGTCGACTGACAGTGGGTGACCATCTTTCCAGTCCGGGCGGTAAATAACAATGCGGTCATTATCGGTGTCCGCAATAAACAAGTTACGATACTGATCTAAAGCAATACCCTTCGGATTCACCAAGCTAACACCTGATCCCGGTCCTGCGATGGTTTCTATATAAGTGCCATCTGGATAGAAACGCCGTACCTCGTTGCCATCGATCATAAACACAAAGCCATGGTGATCCACGGCAAGCGGTCCTGTTTGATTAAAACTGCCTCCTCCAAGCCGCGCAAGGGGGGCATACGGGACATCAATGTGTGCTTTGGGTTCAGTCGGCGCATTATCTAACGCACAAGGAACCGTCGGCCACACATCATAATACGGGTATTGATCGTCTTCACCCACAGCGATGTTTTTGCTTTCACCGGGTTTGGGATTGGGGTTATAGCCAAACCCCTCTAGTGTATCGTCCGGATCCAACCAATCGAAGATAAATGCGTCATAGTCGGCCAAATAGACTTGCACGGTATCCTCAGGAACGGCAATGGGATTACGTTTTTTAGACGCACTAAAATCCGGGTAGGCAAACTTCAAGTGTGCGTGCAAACCCACAAAAATTTCCAAGGGTGCATTGGGATCGGTATAATCCGCGATGCGCGGGATACGCCGATTGTGATAATGCCGTGTGACCCATTCATCAGGCAGTGTTATTTGCTCATCGGCAGGCCCGGCAGCGGGCACGGTACGGTTGGCCTCCGGAATGGTTATTGTGAAAAACGGATTCAGGCTGTTCTCTTCATCTTCATCAAAGGTAATTTCTACCTCCGCCACACCATTGTTGTTGGTGGTTGGTGTGCCGCTGGATAAATCAGGATCGTATAAAAATCGACTGTCTTCGCATAACAATTCTGCGCCGGGTACCGCGATCATATTACCTTGCGCCGGGTTATACGTGAGCACCTTGACGTAAATGGTTTCTGTTCTATATGCCATTAGACCGATACACTCGCACTTGCGCTTGCACTGCCACTTAAGGCCGCCCTCGCTGCACTCAACATTTGGTCAAACGAGGTTTCGGTGCGGCCTAGTCCTTGTTCAAATTTTTGTTCCAACTCATCCAACTTATCTATCAATGGTTGCAATACGACCGTAAAATCAATACCCGCCAATGCATCCACCACAGCTTGCCATGCTTGGTTTAATGGCTCTCCTAAGCTTGTTTCCGGATCGACTGATTCCACAATGCCCTGCACTTGCGTGAGTATGGCATCGACACCCGATAACATGGTCGATGGCAAGGTTTGATCGATCACTTGTGCTAATTCTCCATGCAGTATATCTAGGCGCGCCGTGACCCGCGCGGGATCCAGTGCTTCCACAACTGCTTTAATATTGTTAACGGCGTTATCGATGTCGGCCGCTAAAAAGTCCACGCGTATAGTGGAAGCGATGGCTTTGACTTGATTGATTTGGTCTTTTACCCGGTTCAATGCGTCTTCTATGTCCAATCCATCAACCAGCGCTAATACCGTGTCGTAGGTTTCATCCAGCTCTGCCGTGATGTCTTCGGGGCGAATAGGGATTAACCGGTTTTTGATTTCTTCAAAACGCTCATCCAACTCTTCAAGAAAACGTACGGGATTAGCCAAACGCATCACGCGTTTAAAGGTTTCCGTGTCAAGCAGTTCACGTGCAAAGGGAGGTAACATGCCCATTAATCGTTCCTGCAACTCAGTATACAATGCTTCAAGGTCCGGCATGACGACATTATCTTTTATTGACTCCAAAGATTGCACTAAACCATTATAGGTACGCATCACGTTACCCAATTTACGTTCGGGATCGACATAGTATGTCATGGAAAGATAGGCGTTATTGCCTTGCGCTTCCACAGCCACTTTGAAATCAAAAAACCGGCCTTTTAATTGATTAAACCGGGCGGGGACATTCACTGCGTTCAAAGCGTCGATCACATCATCGATGTGCTGTTGTATTTTTTGCGTCAATGCTTCAGGTTGAAGTTGATCCAGCGCTTGTAAGGGTATTTGAAACATACTATGCAGTGTTTGTACTGTGGCTTCCTGCACATCCTCTAAGAATGCTAACAAAGGTGTCGCCAATTCCACCACCGGTTGAAAAACAATAGATGGTTTAAAGCGATCCAACTCCGATTCCAAGCGCTCAAAGTCTTCAACAATGGGTGCAAATATTTCTGAAGGCCGAATCTCCCGCAAATCTTGTTTCACACTTTCAACGGCGTTGAGCAAATCATCCACCCACGAAGTAATATCAAACGCATCAATCCTTGATTTAAAATCGTTGAGCAGTGTATTGAGCGGTTCGATCAATTGTGACCCGCTAATTTCGTCAAACACTGATGTCAAATCTTGAAAACCATCTGTGACGGGCTGCAACAAAGTGGACGGTGTCAATTTATCAAACGGTTGTTGTATATATTGTTCATGCAATTCATCTAAGGGTGCTAATAGACTTGCCGCGGTAAGATTTTTTACCGCGTTTTCGATGACATCAAAAGCAGAGAACAGATCTTGTAACAATTGGGTGGGACTAAGTTCGTCCAGCTCCGATATCGCTTGTTCATAACGGGCTTGTAAACTATCAATAGCACTTTGGGGAATTGCTTTGACGTTTTCAAATTGCTCCCTTAATGGCGTGCTGATTTCTGTGGTAAAATTAATATTAATGACAACATCCAAAGCCAGTTTTAGCGCTTCCTTAAGTAAGTCGTTTAAAGAAGACACATCCACCGAACGCAGCTTCTCAGTATTTTCATCCAATTCGGCAACAATCGGATCAACAATGAGATCAAACTCTATGGGCGCAAGTTCATCCAGTATGGTTTTAATTTTTTCTTTTAGTGTTTCCAACAATTGCGGCACATTCAGGCCGGTGACAAAATCTTTAAAATCATTAATTCCACCCACCGCAACGGCGGTTACGCCGCTTAATGTACTCTCTACCTGCTGCAAAATGACCAATACTTGATTTAACAGGTCATTGATTGTGGAATTTAGTTCATCGAGCGTGCCACTCAGACTAAAGGCGCCCGGATTGTCAGGGGCGCCCGCTATAACTTTACGCGCATTTTCAAATAACGTTTGCAAGTCTCGCTCAATGTGATAATTAAAACTGCCATCCGGTTGAAATTCACCAATGGCGCTTAAAGAATTTCTTAATTGATCATTAATATTGTCTGCAAACCCTTCGATTTGTGACAGAAAATCTGTCACTCCCTGCTGTAAATCATTAACAGCGTCACTGACAGGTTGCATTTGCTGTTGCAGAAAATCCCCGATTGATGGGATGTCCATGCTATTGATGTTTTCCTGCAAGCCATCGAAAAATCCCAATACTTCATCACGCACGAACGTTAGATCAATATTTTCTATACCTTCGTCAATACGATCTAATAAGGCGTTAAAAGGGTCATCAATTTTTTGCACTTCATGTACTTTTACCGCCAATGCTTTATTCATTTGCTCACGCAGGTAATTTTCCAAGGCGTTCGGTTGAAACAGCTTGGCATTGGCAATACGATTCATGGTTTTCACAACGGGACGCAATTCTTGATTGATGCTTTCCAATGCCTCCATTCCACTGCCAACGGCATTGCGAAAGCTGATGAAATCGGACGTAATCACATCCTGTAGGTCGGAAAATGCTGTTGAGGCGGTTGTAATAACATTGGGTAATCCGGTTAATTGATCTTGCAGAATGAGTTTGGGGGGAAATGTCTGCGTAAAATCGACAACCTTTTTTATCGCATCGTAGTTAAATGCATTTAACGTATTGGTTAATGAACGTTGAAACGCTGCCACCAGCGTTTGTGCAGGATCGCCCGATTGCGCGATTTCGATCAAGGGCATGGCTTCACGATATAAATTTTGGATGGAACTAATCCAGGCCTGAATGGTTTCCGCTTCCGGTCCTTCCATGCTCATCAAAACACCAATCACTTGGTCTACTAATGCGCCCGCGACACCTGCCCGGTCAGTGGGAATCGATTCGGATATGCCGGCGATGCCATTCAGCGTACTTTCTAATTGAGAAATAAAATCACCGGAGAAAATATTATCAACTTGTTGAATACGGCCTGTCATATCTTGCAACGCTTGCGTGGGAATGAGATCGCTTCCCGCTTGCAAGGATGAAAACACATCGGTGACGCCACCCAGAGCGGACCTAGCGTCAAAATCTAAAACGCCGGTAAGTTGTTGTGTGATCCGCCCGGCAAAATTATCAAAGCGTTGTTGCGGCGTGGTTGAAAATGCACCGGCAGCCCCTGCAAAACCGCTGGCCGGTGTACCGTCATCCCCGGCAACACCTAATAATCCCCCAATACCTTCCAACGCCGTCCGTAACGTTGAGATATTAATGTTTAACGATCCTTCAGACATATTCGCTTCTCATAATCGTCATGTGTAGTTACCAGCAACCGCGTTAATCATCCTGATGCATAACAATTTTTAGTATCATTCTTCATCCGATCCAAAAATAGCCGTTAACGGTGAAAGACTGTCTTCCAATCCACTGGTTGCTGACGTAAGTCCTTCTAACGCACTGGTTAAGGGCGGTGTTGGATTTGTTACATCCGGTACACTGCCGAGCCCGTCAATTAAGTCCAATGCACCTGTCGCCGAATCTAAAAAATCACTCGCTTGATCCAGTAAATCGGTATCCAGTTCGCCCAAGGGATCAGGCGGTGGTGGTGGCGGCGGACTTTCTTTTAATATGATGTAATAATCCAGCTGATCCGGCTTTAAGCCGTTTTCTTCAAACTGCAATGCTTCAATAATCACGTATTGCACTTCAGTGGCCGTGACGATGTCACCGACAAACGTCACCGGTTCGCCTTCGCGAAATTTTCCGCGAAGTTCTTCTAAAAATTCATTGCGCGTCTCGTCTCCGAACAAACTACCGCATATCGCCACACGCGTCGGTCCGGTATTCATATCTTGAAACAGGCTGCCGACACGGCCCGGAATATCAAGCTCAACGAAATTTCTTTTTTCCAGTGATTGTATTGACTGGATGCGCGGAATCTCCCAATCACCCAACACCGGTTTTACATTCATGACAAATCCACTCCATGGCGCTTGGCTTGTTCAACAAGTACCTCATTGACTATTTTGGTAATCGCATCTTTGTCTGGGACATCTCCTGCCATTGAATTCCCAAGAACTGTATGAGTAGTGTTATATAGATGAATTGACGGAGTATCCCCTTTTCGCTGGTGAAATTTCGTATTATGTTGAGTGGTTCGATCGCCGACACTTAAACGGCTGTTGTCGCTACCCTGTAGATTACATTCAACAGCACTAGAACTGTGCGTCTTTACCTTTTCAATTGTATTCTCTGCTGTTGACTGGAGTAATTCATCCGCCATCATTCCTATTTGGGCAAGACTGTTTGATAAAATTTGGCGGCTATTGCTATCAGTAGATTTGCCAATCAATTGAATTTTTTTGAAGCCCTTTTTATTGTCATGCGCTGCTTCCGCACTATTTTGGCGATTGTGTAGTTGCGTATTTTTACGATGCTGTTGTGGGTGACTTAGTGGGTCGGTAGGACTAGTCGCATTGCCCTGTGGCATGGTACACAATGCTGTCATGGTTTCAGAAGAATTGTTTTGTACGGGGATTGGATTGGCATTAACAGATACCGCTGACATTTCATCAAACGTAATTTGAAAAGGAGTTGCCGTATTCAAATCAATGAATCTCAATCCCTGCCGTACTGATTTATTATTGTGTTTCGCTGGTGCTTGTGGGGTTGTATCACGCACGGTGAAATGCTGTACACGCGAAGCTGATGAAGCAGTGTCTTCCATCGCAACAAAGTTGCCGTTATTGCTTTTGAAAGGCGGTCTTACGCTGGATGTTTGGCCCCACCTATCCTGAGTCTCACGCTTTGTCTGCGAATTCGACTGCGGCATTCTTCCCTTTAATCGCGCAGTTTGATGCCGTTCCCAATCGGTATTGCGATAACGTTGGTGCGTTATATCTGTTGCCGGATTAGTCCCTATTTCAATATTTGTGTCGGACGGTAAGGCATCAAATGGCGAAAAATCCACTATCGGCAAACTAACATTTAAATCCTCACCTATCCGTTCAACTAAGATTATGTTTTCCAAACCACTGGGAAGCGGCTGAAACAATGCATCAAACACATCTCGAAAAGACTTAACGGCCTGCCGCAAATTCTCTGATTGGTCACTATTTCTTTTCGACGCCATGCTTCCCTCGTAACATCTGCAGATTGAGTAACACTTGCCCCAACGTCAGCTCATTAACTTGCTGTGGTGTCCAACCAAACTCTTTGGCTAACACAAAGGCTGCTTTGATTAACGGTGCATCGACTGCTTCATTGATTTGCTCTTGGCTGGCGGTTATACCACTGATCTCGTTAACATGTTGCAATAAGTACTGGACTAACCCAATGTGCATACCGTTGACCTGCGCTACGGTCATTTGCGGTTCCACCAGCGCACGATGCACCATTAATGTCGCCATGAGGGAATCACTTTCTTTGGCGGCACGGGAAATGAGCTGCAGATCACGCACTGTGAGTGGACGCAATCGCACGGTATTGTTGGTCTCGGCGTCATCTTGTTGCTGTCCGGTAGGATGCAAGATATCGGGAGGAATCTCAATCTCGAAATTCAGTGTGCTGCCTGCCAATAGTTCTTCACCGCTTAACATTACGCTGCATCCGCTACTGTCATATACAAGGCTTGAAAGCTGATTGACTCCATGAGGAAGTCATCTTCCGGCATGTTGTAATTCCAACAATCCAACTTAACACCGTGCAACGTTACTGTGTTATTCACATCAGGATTTGCCGGATTTTCCACCATTAACGTCACGTTGAAACTGGGTTGCGCCCAACTTGCGGCGGGACGGTTGGACGCCGCTTCGCCTAGTAACAATTTTAACATTGCACCATTGATGTACGCCCGCCCGATGGTACCACGTATGGTGACATTACCCGGACGCAATTCCGTGGCATAACGTTGACCGATCTCATGGAACGCTTTGACATCCGATTTTACTTCCACCGATACATTCTGCACCCGGCCTACGCTAATCATGTCGTAGTCGGTAAGGACCTCTTGGGCTTTTTCACCTTCAGTGCCTTCCGGGGTGGAAAGTGTTATTGAACCATCTGCGCCAGTGAATACATTTGTGTTTGCCATGTCCTAAACCTCCTTATGAGAGAGCCAATGTTACGCGGATGTAATCAATGCTGAATGTGGGCTGCATAGCGACGTTAACAATGGCACGCCCTGCAATTTCATCCTGACGTGTTGCAGTTACTTCGACTGAATAACGCGTTAGCGATTCATCTTGAACCATGGTGGTGAGGAAACCATCAATAGCGCCCTGTAATGCGGCACGCACGCGTTGGTTGTTTAAACGTCCGATAAAAGGATTACTCACTTGTCTGATCCCGGCTTTAGCAAAATCGGTAATGCGTCGCGTGGTAATTTGGCTGAACGGACCATTTTCAGAGGCTTGCGTCGTTAAGCCCCGAACCACACGAATACCCCGGCGATCCTCCAATGCAGCGACACCACCTGTGAGTAAATCTTTTGTTTCTCCATAGGAAAATTTTTGTTCTAATCTAGTCACACCGGAAAGAACTTTATTGGTAGGGCTTGTTTGCACTGCTAAGCTACTTATTAAGCCTGCTAATGCTGCCGCCGTATAGCGGCCATTTAACACAACTTCCGTCTCCCCGGCTGCATCATAGGCATAGATACCCGGTGCGGTCATAATCACCCGTTTATTGGACGTCACCTGTCCGGTAATATCAGCTACTGCTGATTGGTCTGTGCCGATCACTGCAATCACGTCTTTGCCATTGCCCTCCGCACTGTCAACAACACTGCCTAGCACCGCTTTTGCTTGATCTGTGGTCAATTCCGGCGCTACTAATATATTGACATTTTCTTTAATGACTTCATCAAATCCATTATTGAAATCAACTTGCGATGCCCCTGCCGCCAAAGAATGGGCATAAATCGTTCTAGCACCGTTTCTAAATAACAGTTCGATGCTACGCGTTAGGTTTAATGTTCCGGCGCCACTATCATAAGCATCGTACATTCCCAAAGTGGTTCGGGCCGTATCCCAATCCGATAGATTGTAGGTTTCGCCATTTCCTTCACTCGCGGTTCCCACAATACCGATGTTTCCGGCTGAAATTCCTCCAGCACTAATCAGGGCTTCAGCTTGCACCCGTATATACGTGCCTGGAATAATTTGTTCTGCAAATTGGTCTTCTGCCATGGACTCGTCCTCCTGTTTAGTGCTATTTTACTTTACTGACCGCTTTACCTCGCTACCTTTGAAAATGAACCAACTTAATGCGATAAAAATATGCTTGATTATTACTATGACACGCAAATCCAACTCTTCCTGCTTCCGTAATAGAACTATCTTCGCCTTGCAACGCAAAATCATTGTCGATGAATAAAGTAAACGTGGAATCTTGCACAATGAGCTTTACTTGATAATGTGCATCGATATCGTAACCTTGGGTATCATCCAATCCAGGAATATCAAGAAAGCTGAACACACCGTCGACTTTTTTGCCCATTAACCGATAATTGTGACGCGAGGACATTAAAAAGTAATAAAAATTTTCTGTATTCTGGAAACGAAAAACAAAACCGATACCATCGAGATCACCGGATTCCATTTCAGCACTTAGAATAAAATTTTGCATCAACGGTCGCTGCGCAGTTTGTTTAAGTAGTAGATAAGTACCGGCTTTATTCGGAGTAGGCACCAAATCTCCACCGCGGATATCGGCAAGCTGTTCAATACGGAATTCATCGGCATTATATTGCCAATTGGAAGGGCCGCCTTGAGTCGTCAGTGGGTCGTCAACAACAGCAAACAAGTCTAAAGAATATTCATCAAAACCGGTGTTGATGAGAAACTTAGCACCGCCTTCACTTAAGTCTAAATCGGAATCAAGCGGTATTTCGTCCAGTACACCTTCAGAGGCATCCGGCAGTTTCACATATTCATAAAGCACACTAAAATTAACATCTCGTGCTGAAACCGCATTGTTGCCCCCGCCAATGGTTGTTACCGGACCAATATCATTCAAGACGACTCGATAAAGCCCATTTTGAACAAGCGTTAGGCGGTCTTGCGTTAAGAAATTT
Organism: Desulfobacterales bacterium; assembly: GCA_016931455.1. Lineage (GTDB taxonomy): Bacteria > Desulfobacterota > Desulfobacteria > Desulfobacterales > JAHDSC01 > JAFGES01. Next base: position 29,981 of record JAFGES010000064.1, read on the forward strand.
TCGGTGAGATTATCAACAATATTATTGAGTTGATTTTCATTAGAGGCTTTAACGGTGATTGTTGCGTTAGTCTGGATACGCCTCCCATATATGACGCCTTTTGGGTCTTCGTTTACTGCAATAAAGCCGCCTAAGCCTATAGGAGCTATATGGGTAGTATTAAATATGAGTACGGGTTCATGTGCGGGATTAGTGACATCGGGTATCATCTCCTCCAGCACACTTCTTAAAGCAGACAATGCTTCACCGCTAATAAGATCCATACTACTCCGTCTTCTGAAAAAGATTAGGATCATTCACCACGGTTAGAAAAAAGGCACTCTGAAATAGGGGCTTAATTTTTTAAATCAGAATAAATTACTTGATCACTTTTGTATATGAGGGGAACACTTTATTTTGATAGGGAGAATGCCTTATTCTGATAGGGGAAAACCACCAGATTTAAGTATATTAGTAAGTAAGGTAAAAAATCTTAATGATCAGGAAGTTATCCTGATTGCCAAAACCACTGAAAAGCGGGTACCCGAACTGATTGAAAAAGTAAAATCCATGCACGGTTATGAGTGTCCATGTATCGTGAGCTTGCCGGTCATAGACGGCAATGAAGCTTTTTTGGAATGGATTAAAGATCAAGTCAAATGAAACCGCAGAAGGTATTCTGGGGTGGATATAGCGGCTACTTTAAAGATCCCGACGGACATCTTTGGGAAATTGCATACAACCCCTTCTTTTGGGTGGGACCGACGGATGATTAGACCCCCTTTAAATCAATTGCTTCGGCGACCTCGCGCATCCCCATGATCGTGTCGGTAATCAGATCCGACAACTCCATACCCAGCATTTCGGCGCCTTTTTCAATAATGGAACGGTCAACGCCGGCAGCAAATCTTTTATCTTTCCATTTCTTTTTGACCGATTTGGCGTTCATATCCATAACACTTTTAGAAGGCCGTACCAGTGCAGTCGTAACGACCAGTCCCGTCAATTCATCAATGGCATAAAGTGCTTTTTCAAGTTCGGTTTTGGGTTCTACATCCGAACAAATACCCCAGCCGTGACTCACAACGGCCCGTATGTATTCTTCGGGCCAGTGATTTTCATGCAGAATTTCCTCGGTTTTACGACAGTGTTGTTCCGGAAATTGTTCATAATCAAGATCATGAATCAAACCGATAATACCCCATTTTTCTTCATCTTCACCGCGTTTGCGGGCAAGATAGCGCATCACGGCTTCCACCGCCAAAGCGTGTTTGATCAGACTTTCACTTTTATTGTATTGTGTTAAAAGTGTGTAAGCCTCTTGCCGGGTAGGTAGGGTTGAAGTCATTTGATTTTCTCCTTTCTTTATTCAAGATCGTCCTCAGACAAAAGTCGTTGCATTTCTGCAGGGATTTCAAGCGATTGAATGGTTACCGGGTTTACAAAATCCGGAAGTCGAAGCGTAATCGACGATGCATGCAAACCGAACCGATTGAACCCGCATTTATTTTTTAAAAAATTACATGCGCGCCGGGTGCCGTAACGCTCGTCACCCACCACACAATGACCGGCTATATTTGCATGGCGGCGAATTTGATGTTTACGGCCGGTCAAAGGCTCACATTCAATTAAGGTATAATGGCGACTATGTCGCAGGATACGAAAACGGGTTTGACATTCTAGTTGTGGTCCTTTGCCGGCAGGGCATTGCCGGCCGCCTGCCTGCTGGGATAAGGGCCATTGCCAAATTCCCCAGCCCCCGGTTCCTTCTGGGGCGGCTAATTTTCCGTGTAAAATAGCTACATATCTTTTCTTTACGGTACGGGCTTCAAATTGTGCGGCAAAATGACGTAAAACATCCGGGCGACAGGCCAGCAAAACCGTACCACTGGTTTGTTTATCCAGGCGATGAACCGCATGTAGGCCGAAATTCGAATCGTATCCGATTTGATTTTGAAACCATGGGGAGTTGTCGATATGATTTATTAAGATTGAACAAAGGTCGGCTCCGGGTTCATTGTGAATACTTAGACCCGAGGGTTTGTCGACAACAAACCATCCTTTCCCAACTGCAAGCATCGCAATATGATCCATATCGACTTTAATGGCTGTTTTCTCCTTTTTCAATTCTGACTTGCTTCAATTCATATTTCAAAAAGCATTTAAATTAAAAATTATTACATAACAAAGTACTAAAAGCAAATACTTGACACAAAACCCAAATTTTATCTATACTTTTTCATTGTTGATCTTTTTGAATAAGCCGTTGTTTTAAGCCCTAGTGAAAGCTTATTTTATGGAAACTTCGGTCAACCGGCAAATTGCCGGCAAATTACTCGAATTGGCCGGCCTGCTTGAACAACAAGAGGCGAATCCTTTTCGGGTAAATGCCTTCCGGCGCGCTGCGGATACGGTTTCTTCCCTTCAAACCAGTGTCAAAGAGATTATCGCAAAATCCGGAATCAATGGGTTGATTGAATTGCCCAATATCGGCGAGGGTATTGCGCGAGCGATTCATGAGATGATTACTACCGGCCGGTGGGTTCGGTTGGAACGCTTGCGGGGTACGTTGGAACCTCAAAAACTGTTTCAAACCATACCGGGCATTGGGCCGAATCTGGCCCAACGCATTCATGATACATTGTCCATAGAAAGTTTAGAGGCCTTAGAAACGGCAGCATATGATGGGCGGTTAAAACGCGTTCCGGGAATCGGCTTGTCGCGTTTGACGGCTATCCGGTCCGCTGTTTCAGAAATGTTGAGCCAACGTTTAAAAATCAATAGAAATCAACCCCGGGAGGAACCGCCGGTAACATTTTTGCTCGAAGTGGATCAGACCTATATAGAAAAGGCGCAAAAAAAACAACTTCCAACCATTGCACCGAAACGTTTCAACCCGACCGCTGAGGCTTGGTTGCCTATTTTTCATACTCAGCAGGGTGCATGGCACTTTACGGCATTATATTCGAACACGGCCAGGGCACATGAATTGGGGCGTACACATGACTGGGTGGTGATTTATTTTTATGACGATCACCACCGAGAGGGCCAGCGAACCGTGGTTACGGAAACACGCGGAGAACTGATCGGAAAGCGGGTCGTACGAGGGCGTGAGGAAGAATGTAGAGCTTATTACCGGCGGGCTTAGGAACGGAGATCAAATAAATTGCTCACAATTTATTTGATCTCCGTTCCTCAACTTTGACAGCCTTGGACCGGCAATTTTTTTTCGGCTTTTCAATAACTCATAATAATTAATCATAATAATAAATTAAATTGGCGCCTTTCTCCGTGAGTTTTAGATTTAATGCGGGTGAATCTATATTTTCAATGATTCCTTTATAAATGAGTTCTTCAATGGCTTTTTCAAAAATCTTTTTTTCCTCCGGGTGCAGGCTTTTCAGGTACTGTTCTTTCAGCCAGAATGGGGGGAGAAAATAATCCTCGTCATCTGTTATCGATCTGAATTTGTCAAGAATATCTTTTTTAATGGTTTTTTTATCCTTATGCATAATTTTCCCCTTTCTTTTAGGCCAAGCTTATTTTATGTATTTACAGCTTGTTTTAATCAACTTTGTTATGTATTTCGGTTCGTTAATGAATTTACTGCAATAAAAGTGAAAAAGATTTTTTATCTTTTCAATCACGATTTATTTCTTCAAAATATCTTATGATTTAAAATTTACTATTTGTCCATAAGTAGAATAATTCGTTTTCATAGGAAAAAAACACAATGTGTAGGAAATTGTCATAGGTTTTATGGGGGAAAAAAACAGAAAGATTTATCTATAGGCAAGTAACGGATATGATCACAATCGACGGTAGCCAAAAATCGGGATCCGGTACAATTGTCAGGGACGCGGTGGCTTTTTCGGTTTTAATGGGAAAGAATCTTTGTCTGAAAAATATCCGCGCAAAAAGAGCCAAGCCGGGTTTGAGGGCTCAGCATTTGAAAGGTATTGAGGCCTCGGCCCAATTTTGTTCGGCTAGTTATAAGGGCTTAAGAATCGGATCAAAAGAAATCAGTTTTATGCCGGGACAATCGTTAAAAGGCGGCAATTTTATTTGGGATATCGGAACGGCCGGTTCAACGACCATGTTAGCCCTAAACGTAATTCCCTTAACGATTTTTGCTGATGAACCGACGATATTTAAGGTTTCAGGGGGACTTTTTCAGGATTTTGCTCCTTCGGTCTATCATCTCAAATATGTTTTATTGCCTATCCTCAGCAAGATGGGTATAGACTGTCGGCTTGAAATTATCCAACCGGGTTATGTGCCGAAAGGAAATGGAAAGATTGAAGTAAAAAGCTTTCCGATAAAAACGAAACTAAAGCCGATAAATCGGATTGATCAAGGGAAAATTATCGAGATAAAAGGTATTGCTTTGTCTTCCGAGTTAAAATTCAGAAAAGTTTCAGAGCGAATGGCGCAACAATGTCTGAAAACATTAAACGCGAAAGGATATCACGTCGACATTGACGTTATCTATGATTCCAAGGAAAAACCTTATTATCAGGGGAGTCCAATCCAGGCGGGAGCGGCCCTGGCGGTTTGGGCCAGGACGGATACGGGCTGTTTAATCGGATCCGATATAGCGGGTGCGCTGGGCAGACCCGCTGAGTTTATTGGAGAAAAAGTCGCTGAAAATTTAATTGAAGATTTAAAAACCGGTGCGGCTGTCGATCGGCATTCAGCAGATCAACTTATACCTTTTGCGGCGCTGGCTGAAGGTTCCAGCGTTTATTTGATCCCTAAAATGACCGAACATGTTGAGGCAAGGCTCTGGCTGGTTGAAAAGATACTGGGAGCTAAAACAGAGGTGAAAAATAAGTTAATCAAAATTAGAGGAATTGGATACAGCCGTGTTAAATGAAAACGGACTTTACGTCTCTCTGACAATATATTCTTTTATTCGGTTACCTTCCATTTCTTTTACGATCACTGCAAAGTTGCCGATAAAAATTTCTTCTTTTTCCTCAGGAATTCTTTCAATTTTATGAAGTACATATCCGGAAAATGTATCATAGTCCTTTGACTCAGGGATATTCATTCCTATTTTTTCATTGACTTCATCAATATCGGATTTGCCGAGCACCAACCATTCCTTGTTCTTTAATTTTACAATGTGCGGTTCGATTTTGTCTGTTTCATCACTTATTTCTCCGACTAATTCTTCAAGAACATCTTCCAGTGTTATCAATCCGGCAACACCGCCATGTTCATCGACAACAATGGCCATATGGTGTTTCCTCTTTTTGAATTGCTGAAGTAATTTGTCTAATTTTGTGTTTTCAGGAATGAAATAGGGCTTGACCATTATTTTTTGGATATTCGGCGCCTCTTTCGATTTCACCTGATGCCTAAATAGATCCTTGATATTAATAATGCCGATAACATTATCAAGATTGCCTTCGATAATAGGTATTCTAGTAAAACCGGACTCGATAAGGGTGTTAAACTCTAGTTTTTGATCTGCACCCACTGTAAACATATCTGCTCTAGGCGTCATGATCTCTGAAGCATTGGTATCGTCAAATTCAAATATATTATAGATCAATTTTTTTTCTTGGGCCTTAATTTCGCCTTCTTCTTCAACAACTTCAACCATTGTCATCAGCTCTTCTTCGGTTAGACTGGGAGTTTTTTTTATTTTAGATGCCATTTTGGGAATAAAATTGAGAATGACGATAATCGGATAAAATAACAAAGATAACCAATATATTGGAAATATTACAAGCTTGGCAATCAGGATATTGTTTCGAGTGGCAATTGATTTTGGAAATACTTCACCAAAAACCAATATCAAAAATGTCATGATTCCTGTCGAAAGTCCAATCGAAAGTCCAACGGCATTAATTGCAACCATTTTGATTGTAATCGAGGTTGCCAATGCAGAGGCTCCTACATTGACTAGATTATTGCCGATTAGAATTGTAGAAAGAAGGCGGTGTGGATCGTCTTTCATTTTTTTGATCAGTAGATCTGATTTTTTTTTATTCTTTGCCATGTGTATAGCTCTTGTTCGACTTATGGAAAATAAAGCTGTTTCGGCTGAAGAAAAAAACGCGGAAAGAAAAAGTAAGACGATCAATACAATAATCTCATTTGACATAAAGATAGAATCCTTTTTTCAGTTTACATTTTCGGTATGAAGTCAAACTTTCACGGTATGGCGCATTGCTGCGTATCTGATCTGTAATTGCAATCATTTAGGTGAATTAAGGATCAATAAGGTAAAAAGAAAAGGCAAGTTCGTGTTTGATATCGAATTTAGATTAAGGGGTCTTAAAGGTGTGGGTAAACGCAATCTATATGTCAATATGGATTAATTGGTTGATGGCATTAACGCCGTTAAAAAAAATAGCCCGCTCACTTTGAACTGTCTGAATTTAAATAAATTTATGAATCTAAATAGAATTAATACATGAGAGGATTAAAATGGTCAAGAAAAAAATTACGGCAAGGACATACCTAAAGAATAAATAGGGCAGGGGGGTAACCTTATCTTTTTATATGATTTTTTGGGGTTGAAGGCAAAAACGGATAATATTCTCTATCCGTAGTTATAGATGGTATACTCGGTTTTTTGTCCCAATAAGGTATCTATCTTCATTTGAATTTTTTCTCTGTCCTTGTTTAGTGCCCAATTTTTCCAGTCATCGGCAGACTGCCAGGTTCCAATAACGACATGGTCTGTGGGATTTTCAAGACCTCTTAGAGTTTCCCCGGAAATATAACCGGGTTGTTCAATCGCGTGTTCGCGTAATTCCCTGAGCAATGGCATTAAAATTGGGTCTGCATTTTTAGGCACAATACGCCTTATAATAATTTTTACAGTCACTTAGATCTCCCTCAGGTTTATCTGATTGCTGTTTTTGATGCTCGGCTATAGTTGCCGGCAATCAGTTTAAATGAGAAATTGACTGCTGATTAACGGAAGAGCCGTTCTTTCGAGATAAGACTCGACTTACCGTTTGTTTGAGCCTATCAATGGAGTCATTGCTTTCGTTTACATAGAGAACCGCCGGCAATTTTGGATATTTTCTTTTAATGTCCCTGAAAGTATCCCAGCTCTCAAATCCATTTAGATAAAGATCCATAATTACCAGATCAAATCGCAGATCTTTGAGAACATCCCACACCATTTCAGCACTACTTACGCTGACAATTCGGTGACCTTCCAAGCCTAAATCCAGAAAAAGAAGTTCCTGTATTTCCTGTTGATCATCAAGAATTAAGATGTTTGCCATGGCTTTTTCCTATTTGCGGGGTTCTATGTTGGATTAAAATATTGGTAGATCTCTACTTTAATATCAAAGAAGATATCTTAGCATGAAGATAATATCACAGATTTTAGATGTCTTGTCTATAAGGGAAATGTTTCATTTTGATAGGGGAATTTCCCGGGTAGTGGGAAATTGCCTTGTTCAGGGCGGGAAATTAAATCATAATTTTACAGTTGACTTTGATTCGTATCCTTTTAAATTTTGAAGACTTATGATCAAGACAAAGGTCAATGTTTTTTGGATGCATAACCATCTGCAAACCAACCCCCACCTTTTAATTCAAAAGTACAAGCGGAAATAATCTTTTTGGCCTTTTGACGGCATATTGGACATTCGATTTCTTTTGTATCCATTTTAACGAGTTTTTCGGTTACTTCCCCATTCGGACATTCAAATTCATAAACCGGCATGATACTTTTTTTCCTTTTTTTAAAAGCAGGTTAAATCTGCGGATTTCTCTATGTTCTAAATCTTTACTATTTATTAATTCAGTTTACAATTTCCTGTAGTATATACTTATTATTTTTAATGTCAAGGCCTTGCCGTTAAAAATAAATTAAATCCGATCAAACGCACTTCCTCTCTTACATCATTGGGTGGGTAGATAATCTTCTCTGACGGGTGAGAAGGTTTCTATCGCAACCGAATTTTCAATAGCTATCGCACTATGATCAACATTGCCGGGTATACACCAACTGTCGCCGGGTTCAACACGGTATTTTTCCTCTCCGATATTCAGATCTATTCGCCCGGAAACCAAATAACCCGTTTGTTCATGATAATGTTTATGGTTAGGTAAAATAGCACCTTTTCCAAGTTTGAATTCCGTAAGCAGTGTTTTTTCACCATAAACGAGCGTTTTTCGTTTTATGTTATCCAGAACTGATTAATTGTCCTTAAGGGTTATTTTGACAAAAGCGGCGTTTTCTGACAAAATTAATTCAGTAATTGATAATCAAAATAGATAAGGATGAAAGATTTTATGTTCAAAAAAATCGTTTCAGGCGGACAAACCGTGGCTGAACGGGCAGCGCTGGACACTGCAATGAAACTGGGCATTTTGTATGGCGGCTGGATTTTAAAAGGACGGATGACATCGGAAGGCAGACTCCCATACAAATATAAACTAAAGGAAATGCCCGAAAGCAGTTACATCAAGTGTATCGAGAGGAATGTGATTGACTCTGATGGCACTTTGATAATTTCCTATGGAAAGCTCAACGATCGCACTTATGACGCGCGTAAAATGGCTGTAAAAAATAATCGCCCCCGGCTTCATATTGATCTGAATCAAATGGGCGCCTTTGAAGCGGCCTCCATTATCAATACTTGGCTTGAGAAATATGCCGTAAAAATCATTCATGTTGTCGGCTCTCAAGCTGACAAAGAGTCTAATATTTATGACAATACGATAAAAATCCTTGAGGCGGTTTTTTATTTACGTATTATTAAAGCTACTATGGGGCATTTGATCGACACTCAAGTTATAGAAACCGACTCTCAGGCGCCGCAAGATCCATTGCCGCCCGGAACGGTTGAGGAAGCGGTTAACCGCTTAATCTCCGAATTGTCACTAAAGGACAAGATCGCTATTGCCGGGATGAGCGCATGGGAACTCGGCTATATTCATCCATCTTTGGGAGGATATATCAAAAAAAACTTTGAACTCGATAGCGGAAATCAGATCTTGATATCATCTTGCCGTTTTTTATGTAGTAAAAATGAACTCAATAGTGATGAAGCCTCGCGTTTAATTATAAAGGCATTATGGAAAAAATTAATTAAAACCCATCGAATCAGAGTTGTGAAATAAATTATTATCCCCAATATTCCTTGATCAAGACCTCTGCAATCTCCTTGCGATGAGATAGTTTATCGGGTTCGGCCGGGTATCCCAAGGCAACCACTGCCATCAATTCCATTTGCTCGGGATAATCTAATAATATTCTGATTTTTTTACTATTTTTCAAAATTTCACCGAGCCAAACCGCCCCAAGTCCGAAGCTGTGAGCTGTAAGCAGCATGTTTTGGATACATGCGCCTATTGCCTGGTGATCCTTCAATTCATCATACATGGAATCTTTATCGGCAAGTACAACGATGCAAGCAGCGGCATTTTCAATAATATGCCGATATTTTGTAAATTGTGCAAGCTTATGGTGAAGGGTTTTTTCATTTATAATGATAAAACGCCAAGGTTGATTGTTGAGACCCGACGGCGCCCATGTGCCGGCTTTTATGATTTCGATCAACTGTTCCCGTTCGACGGGCTGTTCCGTGTATCGGCGAATACTTCTGCGAGTATATATTCCCTGCAGCAAATCCATTGTTATGCAATATCCTCCTGTTTCTATTGAGATTCGGTTTTAAGTGTATCTTTTCAATAAAGCATTGAGATTGATTTTGCAAATCCGTTTAAAGATATTTTTTAAACTATCGATTTAAAAACACTATGCACTTTTAAAACATCATGCTATAGGCTTATGAGTTGGGTGTTGAATATATTCGTTGGGAGATAATGATGAGAAAAATCCTTATATCAATAATGGCGTTGATGGTGCTGGTTGTCGCAGGATGCTCAAAAGATAAAAGTGAGGAGACTCTAGAAAATAAACACGCCTTGTCGATGAAGATTGATGAAAAGAGTCAAGATATCACTTTGTCTTTTCTGCCGGAACATACGGAATTTATGCTGAAAATAGGTTCGCTCGCAAATGTTTGCACATATTTTCATTTGTCCGAGGCTTCCGAATCAACGGTTCCGTTGGATCAGCAGAATAAGCTGAAAGAGCAGATAGGATTTAATCCCTTTAACTTGGAGGAAGTAAAGTCGAATGGATTTGATCCTGATAAAGAATTCGGCTTTGCCGTGGCTGATATCACAGTCGATGCAGACGATAATGAATTGGATTTTAATCTGTTGGTGTTTATTCCGGTAATTGATGGTGAGAAAGCGGTCACAACGATACAAGATGCAATACAAAAAAAATCCCCGAATTTAAAAATTAAAAAAGACGGTAAGCTGACGATTTTTGAAAACGGTGAGGCTCCGCAAACACTCTATCTGACGCTGAAAGATAAATATCTTCTAATGGCGGTAAACGCCGAAAGTGATATCAATGTGAAACCTTTTTTGGAAACCGCTTTAACCGGAGACCATACTTTAGGAAATGTTAAATATTACCAGGAAGTCATATCGAAGATCGAGCCCGGAGAAGAAATTTTTGCTTACCTTAACTTAAAAAGCATTGTTGAAAGAAATCTGGAATCCATAAAAAAAATGATGCAAGCCAATCTATCCGGTAAGGGTGCAACTGATTTAGGGGCAAATTTAAGCTACCTGGTGGATTGTGAGGGTGCAGGGTTATCCGTTGATCTGGAAGGTATTGATTTTGTAATGAAAACCGTCGCCAATTTTATTCCGGAAGCAAAATCCTTAAAAGCATTTAAAGACATCCGCGTTGATAGGAATATAATCCTGGGACTTAAGGAAAATCCGGTTTTTTTATTGTCTTTTGCAGTAAGCCTGCAACAATATTATAAAATGATCATGGAAAACTTATCTGAGACCGAAGCTGATAATTTGAAAACCTGGTTGGAAATGGTGAAATTAAATTTCGACATTAATTTCGAACAAGAGATTATCAACAATATTGCCGGAAATTTCAACATGGCTGTTTATGATGGTGCCGGCATTAACTTAATGAACTACAACACCCTATTGACGCTAAATATTCAAGATGAATCAAGCATTAAAAACGTTATCGAAAAACTGATTGTCAAATTGCCGCCGGAGCAGCAAGCCATGCTGAACAAAGAAAAAATCGGTGATATCGATACTTATATCCTAATGGCAGGGCCGACTCAAATTTTTATGGGGTTGAAAGATAGAAATCTTATTTTTGCAGTTGGAAGATCCATGTTTGAAAAAGCGATCAACGGCAACGTATCGTCCGGCTTTACTTTAAGTATGACCGACAAAGAACTTGTTGAAAAGATCAATAGCAGTAGTACTCTGTTTTACCTTAATATCGATGAAGCTTTTAAAATTTTCAAGAACTTCGAAATGATGGTAAAAGGATTCACCGGCGGCAAGGGAATTGACGGCAAAATTCAAGAAGCTCTAAATCAATTTGTGTACCTGATCATATCCGGCAAAATTGAGAACGAATCCATTCTAAGCGATTTTGTGATTAAAACAAAATTCACGGAACCTTTCTTTACAGGGGTAGAAAAACTTTTTACCCAACTTAAACAGCGACATCCATCTGAATCCGTTGGTGCGCCGCAAAGTCTTTGAATTGATTGAGGCCTTCAATAGATTTTTAAAGTTTTTGTGCAACTTTACAGGTAAGAGAGGGGGAAAATAAAAGAAAATCTTTTTCTTTTTGCGAAGATATCCACTCTATAAAAATGCTCACGCATTCCGGGCAAAGCTGCGTTCCACTAGCGCTTTCGATGATTGCGATTGCCTTGTCGTGGGGCATACCTTTTCGATAGGGCCGGTCGGTAGTCAGGGCGTTATAGGTATCGGCCACAGCCGTCATCCGTGCTTTTAAAGGAATTTTTTCGCCTTTAAGACCGGATGGATAACCCTTGCCGTCAAAGCGTTCGTGGTGACAAAGCACAATTGAGACAATATCTGCAAGACTGTCGATTGATTTTAAAATGTTTGCACCGATCACGGGATGTTGCTTGATATGGTCAAACTCTTCAGCCGTAAGTTTTCCGGTTTTCAAGAGGATGCTGTCCCGAATCCCTATTTTACCGATATCGTGCAGTCTTCCACCGATGTTTAAGCGTTCGATTTCCACTTTATCCAACCGCATGTGTTTGGCCATACCGGATAAAATTTCAGCAACGCATTCCGAATGTCCTTTCGTGTATGCGTCACGGGCTTCAAGTGCCGAGACAAGGCTTGTGATACTGGAAAGAATCAGATTTCTTTCGGCATCCAGACGTTGTTTTTCCTTGAGAAGCGAACGATATTGATCAAATAAAAATTTTTCAACAAGAAGAATTAAATGATCTATATTAAAAGGCTTTGTAATATAGGTTTCCGCCCCGATTTTAAGCATATTTTTCATATTGTTGCGATCTTGATTTGAGCTCATTACGATAAAGGGAATCGATGATAGGTCGGGATCTGCGTGAACCGCTTTACAGAAGGCAAAACCATCCATTACCGGCATTTCAATATCGCTTAATATCAAATCGGGTTGTCTTTTTTGAATTAGGGTTAATGCCTGCCGACCGTTTTCCGCTGTTATAATCTGAAAACCGGCCTTAGTCAAACCTCTTTCCAGCATTTGACGGATGATTCGAGAGTCATCAACGACCATGATCTGTTTGCTTTGGTGTGGATTCGAGTGAGATAAAATATCACGAATTGCATCCAGCAAGCAGTCTTTCGCCTCGCTTTTCGAAATATACTTGGACGCACCGGCCTGGAATCCTCTTTCAATATCGGTTTCAGAGTCAAACGAACTTTGAATGATAACCGGAATATTGCGTGTTTTGGGATTTGATTTTAACTGGAGGCAAAATTCGATACCATCCATGCCGGGCATATCGATATCGGTGATAATTAAGTCCAAATCGTTAACTAATACCTGTTGCAGTCCTTCTTTTCCATTACCGGCTTCTTTAATTTCAGCATTCAACGGATAAAGATATCTTTTTAACGCATTGCGCATTGCCACGCTGTCGTCGACAACAAGAAGGCTGTATGCAGTCATCAATTCCTCCTTCTGCTCCGGCAGAAATCACAAACCTTAAGGTTTGAAGTTCAAATTTGATTTTTTTTAATGTTTGGTACCGAATTTTCTTCATGAAAATTAATTCCGAGTATTTATTTCTATATCGACCTCTTATAGAAAGCCTTGAGGGGAGGTTCGTTGAGGATAGGGACTTCCGGGAATGCTTTTATGTTATTAGATAAATGGAAAACGAGGTAAAACCGAGGATGAAGCATTAAGGCTGATTGACGATGCCAAGGCTATTGAAGAAGCCGGAGCCGCGATGCTGGTATTGGAAAATATTCCACATGCTTTGGCCGGTCGAGTAACGGAAGCGTTAAGAATTCCAACAATCGGGATTGGTGCAGGACCAAATTGTGACGGCCAGGTGCAGGTTTTTCATGATTTGTTGGGATTGTTTCCCGATTTTGCCCCACGGCATGCTGTGAAATATGCGGATCTGGGGATTGAGATGATTAATGTATTTAAGAAATATGCAGAAGATGTCCGGGCCGACAAACTCGTTTCCAAATAATGATAGTTGTTCGATGAAATAAAAAACCGATAGAGACTCTTATCATAAACCCCGCCGTCGGCGGGGTTTTGAGAAAAGCGAATTCTTTTCACCCCCTGCCGGCTCTTAAACGGCTTTTGCCGTCTTAAATCCCCTCGGCTGTCGCCAATAAAGATATTCCAGTGCTTCCTTGATGGCTAGGTTGATCGGGCGCCTTCGAAAACCGATGTTCGGATTTAATGCGGCGATTCGCATGAAGGTTTCCTGGTAAACCGGTAACCGCAATCCCGCAGAAACCCCGATTCGAGCGCGCTGCACACCGTCCGGAGAAACAACCGTCATGTGTTTGCAGGGGCTGAATTCAAGTTCGTTCAGTCGGTTTCTTCTGCTCGCGAAACCAAAGAGCCGGCAGAGAAGGGGTCGGTAGGCATAATACGTGCAGCATCCGCAGTCGGCCCTGCTTGCATCCGGACGAAAGAGAACGCACGAAAAGTCGTTTTGTGAAACCTGTGCCTCCACGGTTTCCATCACTGAAATTTCTTCTCCCCGTTCAAAAATGGCTTCGGCGATTGGAATCGCCTCCAGAACCGTCGCTTCGATCTGTTGGGTTTTGCAGCAAGCCCCACATCCATCAGGGCAGCGTAGCGAGGCGACTTTTTGAAGTCGGTTTGTTTTGCGGTCGATGCTGCGATATATTCTGGAAATTTCATAAGAAAGAGACAGTATATCATTTGTATTCAAGTTTAAATGCCATCCTACAGTTTCCGACTTTGTCCAAGGACCGGCTCGGAAATGCCTGCTTACAGACTGTAATTTTTACGAATCGATACATGAAATCTAATTCAGCGGCGGGGGATAATACGGATTTTTTTAAAAAAAGCAATATGAATTTCAGCACCTGAGAAAAATTAAAATTGAGCATATACATTGCATTGCATTATATTGCATTAAATGATAAATTATATATGCAATCATACCTAATATTGCGGTTTATATCGATTCCGTACAAATACAAAATTATAAAATTCCGATACATAGACTTTTCAAAAAGCAGGTTATTATCAACTCCAATATCAGAGGAAAGGAGAAGGGAAATGAATCAGCGCATTTGTGGGAAGTATCTTATTATCTTGTTCAGTTTGATTGTCCTGTTTTTTCCCGTTTCGGCGACCTTTGGTGAAGAGATCTCCCCATCTCCCATAGCCACCGGAGATTCGAGTACCCCCACGAAAGATCCGGATTTAAAATTGAAACCGCCTATGAACTTGAAATGCAGGGTATATCCATCTACCATGCAGAGGAAGAAGTTGCAGAAATCGAAATCAAAAGGGTACAAGACGATATATTCATCTGGTGAGAATCCGACAGTCTTGCCTTTTCCCCCAGAAAATCAGAACAAAGGAGAACGGAAATGAATCAGCGAATTTATGGAAGATATTTTATTCTTTTGAGTTTGATTGTTTTGTTTTTTGCTGTTTCGGCGGTGTTTTGCCAAGAGCTTCCCCCCTCTCCTGTAACCGCCGGAGATCCGAATATCCCGATGGAGAACCTAGATTTAATACTAAAACCGCTGACCCGGGAGGAATTGATCGTCGAAGCCGATGGATGGCGAGACCTGCTGAAAAAGAAGGTATCGGAAATCAGTATGGAGCAAATTCGGAGTAAAACCGCTGAAGATGTCGAAAAAGAGACTATTTTAAAACGGATTTCTCAACTTCGAGAAGAACGTACCGGCCTGATTGATCGTTTGAATACCGTTCTTAAAGCCTTGCTTGCCAAAGGCGGGGAAATAAAAGTTTATGAACAATATGCCAATGCGGTTTCAGGTATCGATATCGGCAGAGAGGACGCCTTTTCCACCTGGATGGCCATCCAGAGTTGGCTGTTTTCCAAAGAAGGGGGTATCCGCTGGGGGACAAATATCATCAAGTTCATCCTCATCCTGGTTGTTTTTAAAATTTTAGGCAACATCATTGCAGGGGTGACACGAAGAACACTAAAGAAAGCCAAGCTTTCGGAGTTGCTCAAGGACTTTGTGGCCAATACGGCTCAGAAAATCATGATCATCTTGGGATTGATGATCGCCTTGTCCATGCTGGAAGTAAACATCGGGCCCCTTCTAGCCGGTCTCGGGGTCATCGGATTCGTCGTTGGGTTTGCTCTGCAGAATACCCTTTCCAATTTCGCTGCAGGATTCATGTTGCTGCTATACCGACCGTATGATATCGGTGAGGTCGTCAACGCCGGCGGCGCAATCGGAACGGTTGATTCCATGAATCTGGTATCCACCACCATTAAAACCCCCGACAACCAAAATGTGATCGTGCCCAACGGCAAAATCTGGGGGGATGTTATTACCAACATTACCGGCAATGATATCCGACGCGTCGATTTTGTTTTCGGTATTGGATATGATGACGACATCGCCAAAGCCCAAAGTGTTCTGGAGCAAATCCTCAGCGAACACCAAAAGGTTCTGAAAAGCCCTGCACCCCTTATCAAAGTCCATGAACTGGCCGATTCCTCAGTAAATTTTATATGTCGTCCCTGGGCGCGGACATCGGATTACTGGGATGTGTATTGGGATATCACACGGGCCGTCAAGGAAAGATTTGATGCGGAAGGCATCAGCATTCCATATCCCCAGCAGGATGTACACATACACCAGGTAACCGCCTGATAGGATTTTTCAGCTCTTTTCGAATCACCATGCAACAAGCTCATATGATCGGGAATACTTCTTTTACCAAGAGGTTATTCCCGATCATTTTTAAGTGGTTCGATTAAATGAAATATTTGAAGAATAATTATTCCTACCTTTTCTCACCGGCAATGCGTACAAACCCCTTTGACAAAACTTCTTCACCGGTATTTTTGCAACCTTTTCCGCATGCATTGATTTTCGAATATATTCCGCTACAATTATGCCTTATGCGACATCGTCGGTCGATTGAGAATTGAGTTTGTCCAAAGCTTGTTCTCGCCTAAGCGAGGAAACAGTAATTTTGTTTGATGCGAAACGGTGGTTCCGGCTATTTTTATTGACACAAAGAAGGTCTTCTTTTAGGGAATAATAGATAGTCCAGTGATTTGCTCGGAAGAAAATGATGGAACCGAGATTTGATAGTAATTCCTAAATTCGGGGATTAAACAATGCATGAAAATGGAAAGGACAATGATTTCGATCCCTCAAAAGCTGCCAATATCCTGCACCTGTCCGATCTTCATTTCGGCGCCGACAAAGAATCAGACCCCGGTGCCGATGCGGAAAAATGGTATGGCCGGCTTGTCGATGATCTCTGCAAAGAACTCGGTTGTGAACGCCTTCAGGCGATAATTCTTTCGGGGGATATCGGCAATTTTTCCGAGTCGGAGGAATACGAGGCGGCAGAGGTCTTTATAAACAAACTTTGCAAAAAATTCAGCCTGGGCCCCTCACAACTTAGTATTGTTCCTGGAAATCACGATCTTAACTGGAAGCTCTCTAAAAATAGCTACCGGTTTCTCTATGAGGAAAATCACGATGAGGCTTTGAAAGAAGGGCATTTTATCAGAGTCAACGAAGATCTCATCGGTCTCAGGGATGATAATGCTTACAGGAAGCGGTTTGAGCATTTCAGCCGATTCCACGAAACCATCACCGGGACTTCCTATCCCCTTGATCCAAATGAACAGGCAATCTTCAGCCATTTATCGGAGCTGAACCTGCTTATTGTGGGTTTTAATTCTTCATGGGAAACGGATCATCATTTCAAGACTAGAATCTCCATCAATCCGGATGCCTTTGAATCTGCATTAGATCAGATCCGGGAACGGGAGGAATATAAAAACAGTATCAAATTTGCCGTCTGGCATCATCCTTTGTCGAGTCCGGGGGATGACCGTCTCAAGGATCACGGGTTTATGCAACGTCTGGCTCAGGCGGAGTTTTGTATTTGCCTCCATGGCCACATCCACAAATCCGATGCCGGCCTGTACCGATACGATATGGCTGCCGATGGTCGCCGAATCCATGTAATTGGCGCCGGAACTTTCGGTGCGCCGGTAAAAGATTGGACACCAGGGTACCCGCTGCAATACAATTTACTTCGGCTTTCAGAAAATTCCTTGCGGGTTGAAAGCCGCTGCCGCACGGAAATCAACGGCACGTGGGGCCCGGATCATTTGTGGCGGCAGGGTCAGGGAAAGCCCAACTTGCCGTATTACGATATTTCCCTTGCACGTATTGATGCACAAAAACCCAAGCCGCCTCCTCCACCCGATTTCGACCTGGAGAACCAAATCCGGGACTATTGCAAAAAGGCGGAGGGCCTGCACGAAAAACTGCCCTTATTCGGCTTCAAAACACGGCTCAAGGTTCCTATCGATATTGCGGACATTTATGTTCCCCTTCGGGCCATGATCGACTTGCGGGCAACGGGGCACTCCTATTTCGCCGATGCCGAGGATGCGGAAAATTGTCTTCGTAAGCAGGGGGTTGATCGTGAAATCTCCGTCCCCGATGCCTTTCGGGAAGCGGAAAAGATGAAACCCCCGCGCCGGGGCATCGTCATCCTTGGGGATCCGGGTTCCGGCAAGACCACCCACATGAAACGAATTCTGCTCTGGTGCCTACGCGGTGAACTCAGTCAGATAGGGCTTCCGGAAGACATGATCCCGGTCTTTTTGCCGCTACGCGAGCTGAAAGATGTCAATAGCGGGCTGGATGCTTTCATCCAGGGCCAGCTCGCTCATCCTCTTCTGGATACACCCAAAGATTTCGGAAAGCGGTTGTTGGACCGTGGTAGCCTTCTGTTTCTCCTTGACGGCTTGGATGAAGTGGCGGACCAGAATCTACGCAGCAAGGTCTCACGTTGGATCGAGACTGCCTTGAAAGTCCATCGCAACTGCAGGTTTGTCGTCACCTGCCGGTTTGCGGGCTATACCGAGCAAGCGCGGCTCGACGCCGATTTTCTAGAGATGCATGTCAGACCCCTTAATGAAAATCAGGCCGAAACCTTCATTCGAAACTGGTACCGCATCGTTGAAACCGGGCTTATTTCGGACCCGGTGCAGGCCAAGGCATTGGCCTTGGAGAAGGCGGATCATCTGATCGATCGACTCCGTAAGCCTGAATTTCGAGCGCGACGGATCTTTGAAATGACCCGTAACCCCCTGTTGCTTACCAATATCTGCCTGGTACACCAGAGCCGGAACAATCTGCCCCAAACCCGTGCGCTTCTTTATGATGAATGCATCGATGTGCTGCTGGAAAAGTGGCGGGGTGCTATCGGCTTCCAAAGTCGGATCAAAACTCAGGGCGGCCGCCTAGTGCTTCAGCCTGCGGCCTTGTGGATGCACCAGGAAGAGAATCGCAGACGGGCCTCGGCGGCTGAGCTGTCACCGATTATCGAACCGGCATTGAAAGCCGTGGGTTGGCAGCATGGGTCAGCGTCCGATTTCCTCGAGTTAATTCGGGATGAAAGCGGCCTGCTGACCGGCTGGAGCGGTGATCAATACGGCTTCATGCACCTGGGCTTTCAGGAATATTTGGCCGCCAGGGAAAT
The DNA here is from genome assembly GCA_016931455.1 of Desulfobacterales bacterium. GTDB lineage: Bacteria > Desulfobacterota > Desulfobacteria > Desulfobacterales > JAHDSC01 > JAFGES01. The sequence continues at coordinate 49,047 of JAFGES010000064.1, forward strand.
TCAGAACCGGGCCTTTCGCGACCGGAAAATACTTCGAGAATTGGCAAAGCGCTTCGGAGAGAGCTGGTGGCAGGAGGTGACACTGCTCCTTTTGGCATTGGACAACCCCTGTCTTTTTGCGGAGTTTATGGAGGAAGTGGTCAAATTGTCCGCATTTGCGGATTATACTGAATTTATGGCGATGTGCCTGGAGGAATCATCGGAAAGGACCGTCGAGCCCTTTATGGAGTTGCTTAAGGCTGAGCCCGGAGAAAATGAAGAGTTTTGGGTTCGGCAGCTTGCGGCGCTACGAATCGTCGAGCGAATGGACAAAACTACCCTCGAATCCATGGCATCGAAACTTCGAATGCATCCCTACAGCAAGATCAGGAAATGGTTTGAAACCCGGAACATTGAGACAGGACAGGAGGTCATTCAGGCAACGCAGGGCGGTTATGAACTTGTTTTTGTCCCGGGCGGCAGGTTCTTGATGGGATCTCCGGCTATGGAGCAAGGGCGTTATGATTGGGAAGGTCCTCAACATGAAGTGACCGTGCCTGATTTTTACATAGGCCGTTATCCGGTTACAAACGAGGAATATGGTCGGTTTATCCAAGCTACATCGTATCAAGAACCCGAATATTGGGGTGATCGTAGATACAACCAGCCCCGGCAGCCGGTTGTGGGGGTGAGTTGGCACGATGCAAAAGCCTTTGCCGAATGGGCCGGTCTGCAGCTTCCGTCTGAGGCTCAGTGGGAATATGCCTGCCGCGCGGGCACCACCACGCCGTATTACAGCGGAAATTCGGAGACTGATCTTGAGCGTGCCGGATGGTATTATCGAAACTCAGGAGACAAATTGCATCCTGTCGGTGAAAAAGAACCCAATAATTTCGGTCTTTATGATATGCACGGCAATGTGTGGGAATGGTGTGAGGATCATTGGCATAGCAATTACAAAGATGCACCGATCGATGGCAGTGCCTGGGTGGATCGAAATGAGGGCGGGAACCGGGTCCTTCGCGGCGGCTCGTGGGGCTACGGTGCCGGGTACTGCCGGACGGCGTCCCGCGTCAGGCGCGGCCCCGACCTCCGGGGCAACGACTACGGGTTCCGGCTTGTCCGCCTTCCAGGTCACCGGGCCAGGTGGATGCCGGCCTGCTGACCCGGACGGAATCCCGTCCCCGGTTTTATCTGGGGCGAAAACGCAACACCCTGCCGGGGCTGGTAGCTTGAGCGGATGCCTGGTGAAGGTCCCGACGGGTTTTTACACCATAAAAAATAAGTAGGTAAATATGGAAGATAAGAATCTTATTACCATTATCGTTGCTTTAGGTGTCGCGATTTTTTTGTGGGTGCTGACCCAAATATGCCAATTGGCCATGAAGGATGTATACAATTACCTGAAGGGATTGATAAAAAGAAAATCCCATAATACAATCTCAACTAAATCCTCTGAAAACGATGTTCACATTCATCAGGGTGACGAAAAGGGTTGGGAAGAATCTAACCTAAAGCGTTACCTAAGGCGGCTTATTGCAAAATGTGATCCACTGGATCTTGCAGTGACGGAAGAGACATGCCAAACGTCTATCTCGGCGAATGATTTACCACCTATCCGGGTTTACCTCAAATACCCGGAACGTCGATCCGGTCAGTCGATAAAAGAAGCCATTGAACAAAGGGATAAAGAGGATGGTTTAAAAGAAGGAAAACAAATCCCTATCCAGGCCGTCGAGGCTACAGTCGCTGTTTCAAGGATGGTCATGCTCGGGCGGCCCGGGGGCGGCAAGAGCACCCTTGTCAATTATCTTGCCGCTCAGTTGGCCCAAAGACGGCTAGGCGAGCAGGAAAAAGAAGCTGGTTTGCTCGCCTGGCCTCCTGAAGATAAGCCGCTTCCGGTCAGAATTATTCTACGACAAATGGCTGCCTGGATTGGGGAAGAGGTGCAAAAAGGCACCGAAGGGCTTGTCTGGAGCTATCTGGAACACCTGCTTGGCGAATGGGGCTGTGCTGATTTTATATCTTATTGCAAACATATTTTGGATGAAGAAGGCGGTATCATATTCTTTGACGGGTTGGATGAAGTGGGGGAGGCAGAAGAAAACCGCAAGCGAAGCTTAATCTTGCAGGCGGTGGAAGATTTTGCCAAACCATTGAAAAAGTGCCGTGTAATTGTGACCTGTAGAGAATATTCCTATAAAGAAAAAGAAAATGTCGGAGGTACACACTGGCGCCTGCCGGAGGCTGAATTTCCGGTAACCGAACTTGACTTGTTCCGGGATGAGCAGATCAAATCATTTTCACGTACCTGGTATCGGATCACGGGAAATCGAAAAGGGTGGGCTCCGGAAAAGTGTGATGCGGAAGCTAATGCTTTTTGCCAAGGCATTATGTCATCACCCAATCTCAGATCACTTGGGGAAAACCCGCTTCTTTTGACACTCATGGCTCAAATTCACGGTAGACTGGGATATCTGCCCAAGGACCGCGCAGATCTTTATGAGAAGGTGGTAAAGCTTCTGCTGGCACATTGGGAAAACCGAATTATCAGGGATGTCAATGGCACTTGTCGCATAGAACCTTGGATTGTCATGCGCCTGGGAGTGCCTGTCGATACGCTCAGGGTGCCCCTGGAACGGGTAGCGATTTACGCCCATGAGCAGCAGGAAAATGCGCGTACAGACAAACTTACCTGCGCCGACATTCCTCGGGAAGATCTCCGAAGAGAACTGGCTGCAAACCTGAAAAATGATTTAAACAAAGCTGAAAAATTTATCGAGTATATAGAAAACCGCGCCGGACTTTTGCAGGCTGTTGATAACCGAATATTCAGGTTTCCGCACCGCACTTTTCAGGAGTATCTGACAGCCACCGGTATTATGCGAACAAGCAACCCTATAGACATGCTCATCGGACGATTGCGTCGTGATCCATCTTGGTGGCAGGAGGTGTTTTTGTTGGCCGCAGGTTCTACTCGCAACACACCGTTAAATATCTATTATCTTTTGGATGCGTTGTTGCCGGAAGATCCCGATGCTGTTAATTTAACACCTGAAAATGTAAGAATGGCTGAAATTGCTGCCAGGGCGATTTACGAAACGGATTTTATGGATAGGTGGAAGAAGAAATTCGGGATGATAAAGATAATGCCAAAAAATTTTCAAAAATTCATCGCCGAATTCAAAAATGGCTATCGACGGCAATGACCGCTGATACTGTGCTGACCCCCAAACAACGCTGTGATGCGGGTAATGCGCTTAACTGGGTGAAAGATCCCCGATTCGATCCGGGCATATGGTATCTGCCGAATGACGAAAATCTGGGATTTGTGGATATTCCAGCAGGTTCGTTTAAGATGGGAAGCGATAAAAATAGGGATTCTAAAGCCGCTGATAATGAATTCCCGCAACACATCGTTAAATTATCGTCTTATGCTATCGGCAAATATCCGGTTACTGTGGCTCAATACCGGGTGTTTGCCGAAGAGACAGAACGCAAATTGGATGAAAATTGGCAAAAATACAACCGCTACGATAACCACCCCGTTGTGAAGGTTAACTGGCCTGATGGCATGGCCTATTGCAAGTGGATGACCGGTAAAATGAATAACATGGGGAAAGCCTGGATCATCACTTTGCCGACCGAAGCCCAATGGGAAAAAGCGGCCAGAGGAAATGACGCATGGATATATCCGTAGGGGGATGAACCGGATCCCAATAAAGCAAATTATGATAAAACAGGCATCAATACGACTACTCCGGTAGGATGCTTTTCCGGCGGAAAAAGTCCGTATGAAGTTTTGGATATGGCGGGCAATGTATGGGAGTGGTGCCGGGACTGGTATGCTAAAGATTATTATTATAAAAGTCCGGAAAAAGATCCTATCGGTCCCGATGATGGCGGGAACCGGGTCGTACGCGGCGGCGCGTGGTACTACGATGCCGGGTACTGCCGGTCGGCGTACCGCGACGGGGACGTCCCCGACTTCCGGGACGGCATCTACGGGTTCCGGCTTGTTCGCCTTCCAGGTCAGCCTGGTGAGCCAAGCAAGTAAAGTGGGGGATGCGTAGTGCGGAATCGATTGAATCATCCGTACGGAGCACTTCGGGACGAAGGCGGAGTCGGATGATTCATATCGATGGAGCACGGAGCATCCCGGTGTTCGGGAATCCAGTCGAAACACTAATTTACGGCAGCCGACGAGTGCCTGAAAATTTGATAAACGAATAATGATGAAACAAGGCAACAATAGAACAAGGAGGTAAAGGGTTATGGAATTCAATGAATCCGTAAAAGAAATCATAAAACAGACACACGATGTCAAAAGTTTCAGGTTTAAAAGACCGTCAGGTTTTGATTATAAAGCCGGGCAATACATGTTCATCACGCTCAATATTCAGGGCGAAAAAACGCGCAAACCGTTTACCATCTCAAGCAGCCCGACTGAAAAAGCCCATCTGGAATTTACGAAAAAGCTCACCGGACATGATTTTTCAAATGCGCTCGATGCTCTATCCGTCGGTGATTCATTAGGTATAGACGGTCCTTACGGGGAGATGACCTTTGAAGGGGAATACGATAAAATCGCCCTTCTAAGCGGAGGCATTGGAATTACTCCGATGATGAGTATCTGCAGGTACTGCACCGACCTGAAACTCGGAACCCAGGTAACTCTGGTAAGCAGTAATAAAACCGAGACAGACATTGTTTTCAGGGACGAACTTGAAAAAATGCAGGTGCAGAACAAAAACCTGAAAGTGGTGCATACCTTAACGCGCGCCGGAGATGACTGGAAAGGCAGCCGGGAGCGTATCAGCGCGAACCTGATAACCACGCAGATACCGGATTACAAGGAGCGCATGTTCTATCTATGCGGTCCCCCAAGGATGATGGAAGCCATTGAACCGCTGATGAAGGAACTGGGGATACCGGAAGAGCGTTTTAAAAAAGAAATTTTCAGCGGATATCAAAATTGACGGGCTAAAGGGAATCGACTCGGACACCTGCGGGAATGGGCCACTTATTTTGGTAACCGATATTTCTTACATCCACAACCAATAAACACCGGCCTTCACATTCAAACCCGGTGAGCCTATCCATATTATAAGCTGTTCATAACAAAAGTTTCTCCCAGAATTTCAACCAGCTTATGGGTGCGATTGCGAAGGCGTTGTGAAACGACCTCGTACAATCTTGAAATAATCATATAGCCCAGTAAGGCGTCCTTATCGAACATGGCTTTAAGATCGGCAGATGAAATGGAAAAAACCTGGGTCGGTTTGGTGCAGCGTGCGGCTGCTGTTTGATGCCCGCTGGTTAATAAGGCGGACCAACTGAAAATATCACCCGGACCGATCGTATCGACGGTAATCGGTTTTTTTTCTATCAGCAATCGATCCATTACACCTTTATTAGTACTGGATTCAATTGCCGACTTCAGGACCTTATATTGAAACGTGAGTGTCAACTCCACTTCACCCGATAAGACCCCGTAAAGATTTTCAGCCGGCTCATCTTCCTTGAAAATCAAATCATTTGTTTCAAAGTCGATAAGCCGGCAGCATTGAGCAATAGATGCCAGCTGATTTTCGTCGATCCCCGAAAAAATTGAAAAATCTTTTAATAGATTGGTGTCCGGCATTTTCCTTTTCCTCTCTTATTAAAATCGAAAATTAAGCCCCCTAGTTTTTACCAGGGGGCTCTAAGGCTTTAGTTGAACGGAAAGTCATCATTTAAGTACCTATGACAGCGTCAGCTTTTCCCCGGCAGCCGAATGCATTCGGAGACGATCTGCTCCATGAGGCTGTACGGATTTTCTTTATTGCTCAAAATCGCCTCGATCATTTTATCCATTCGGCCGTTTTCCGACAAATGCTTCTTGATGATACGAAACAGTTCATAATGAATCATCTGCAAAGTTTCCTGTCGGGTTCTTTCACGCCGTTTTTCCAAAAGCGACCCGGTTTCCACCTGGTGATTTCGATGAGACGTTATCGAATCCAACAACTCGGAAATTCCAATATCCTCTGTGGCAACCGTCTGAATGATGGGCGGGGTCCAGGCTTTTTTTTTGAAATACGAATCCTGTGAAAGCCGATTGGTGACTTCGGCACAAAGCTGGTGAGCACCGGGAAGATCAGACTTGTTGATGGCGTAAATATCGGCAATTTCCATCACACCGGCTTTCATGCTTTGGATCACATCGCCTAAACCCGGGACTAAAATGAGACACGTGGTATCGGCAATCCGCATGACTTCGACTTCATCCTGGCCCACACCCACGGTCTCGATCAGAATGATATCTTTCCCCGAGGCTTGCATGACCTTGACAACATTTCCCGTGGCCTGAGATAAACCCCCTAGAAAACCACGGGTTGCCATACTTCGGATGAAAACGCCCGGATCATTGGTGAGCTCACTCATCCGCACTCGATCCCCGAGGATCGCGCCGCCGGTGAAGGGACTCGTCGGGTCGACCGCCACAATACCCACTGTAAGTCCATTGGAACGAAAATGATGGGTCAATTTATCCGTCAGAGAGCTTTTGCCGGCGCCGGGAGCACCTGTTATCCCCACCACATAAGAGTTTCCGGTGTGGGGGTAGAGCTTTTCCATGCAGGCTTTGGCGCGCTCATCATCATTTTCCAACCAGGTAATCACCCGAGCAACTGCTCGCGGGGAACCTTTGAGGACTTCTTCGGCATAATCAATGGTCATTGTTTTTCCGTCCTTTTTATTTTTTAATTACTCCTCATTTCATAAAATTCACGACGCCTTGACTGAAACTTCTTATTTTGCCGTCTAATTTTGAATTTTTACGAGTTCATCAAAAAATTTTCAGGAACGAACATTTTTTTTGATAAAATCTACAATTTCATCCGTTTTGGTTCCCGGACCGAAAATTTCAGCGATCCCCGCTTTTTTCAGATCGGGGATGTCTTCCTTTGGAATGATGCCGCCGCCGACGATAAGCACATCATCCAGGCCTTTTCCCTTCAACGTTTTTACGACCATTGGAAAAAAATAATTGTGAACGCCGGAAAGGCTGCTCAAGCCCACGACGTCCGCATCTTCTTGAAGCGCGGTTTCGGCGATCATCTCCGGCGTCTGTCTTAAGCCCGTGTAAACAACTTCCATACCGGCTTCCGCAAAAATACGGGAAAGGAGTTTAGCCCCCCGATCATGTCCGTCGAGGCCCGGTTTTGCAACGATTATTTTTATCTTTTTCTCTGCCATGGCAAGTTACCTCCGTTTTTTAAATAAATTCTTTGGGTCGATACTCACCAAAAACATCACGCCAGACATCACAGACTTCTCCCACTGTGGCCTTTGCCTTTACAGCCTCGATAACCGCCGGCATGACATTTTCGTCCGTTTTGGAAACTTCGCGCAGATGATCAAGAGCCTTTTGCCATGCTCCCTGATCGCGTTCGGCTCGAAGTTTTTTCAGTTTTTCAGCCTCGATTTCACCGAGGGCCATATCTACCTTGAGGAGATTTTTGGGCGGTTCTTCCTCCATCGTGTATTTGTTGATGCCGACATAGACTCGATCACCGGATTCGATTTCCTTTTGAAAACGGTACGAGCTGTTCTGGATTTCTTTTTGAATGTAGCCTTGATCAATCGCTGTTAAAGTTCCACCGATTTCATCGATTTTTTTGATATATTCATCGATTTCGGCTTCGATTTTATCCGTCATTTCTTCTATCAAATAACAGCCGGCAAGCGGATCAATGGTCAAGGTGGCACCGCTTTCTTCCGCAACGATTTGCTGGGTTCTCAGGGCGACCGTCACCGCTTCCTGGGTGGGAAGGCAAAGGGCCTCATCATAGGAATTGGTATGCAGGGACTGACATCCGCCCAATGCCGCTGCAAAAGTCTGCAGACCCACGCGAACGATGTTGTTTAAGGGTTGTTGGGCGGTGAGCGTTACGCCTCCGGTTTGCACATGATAACGCAGCATCATGGAACGAGGGTCTTTGGCGCCGAAGCGTTCCTTCATCACCTTGGCCCAATAACGTCGTCCGGCCCGGAACTTGGCGACTTCTTCAATGACATTGGTAAAACAATTAAAGAAGAAGCTTAAACGTCCGGCAAATTTATCGACATCCATTCCGCGTTCAACACAGGCTTGGGCGTAAGCGATGCCGTCCGCAATGGTAAAGGCCATTTCCTGCGCGGCGGTAGATCCTGATTCGCGGATATGATAACCGCTGATGCTGATACTGTTCCAGCGCGGGACCTGCTTTTGGCAAAATTCTATCAGGTCTACGGTTAGACGCATAGTCGGCTTGGGAGGATAAATATATTGCCCCCTGCATATAATTTCTTTCAGAACATCGTTTTGAATGGTGCCGCCGACTTTATCCCACGAAACCCCTTGTTCTTCGGCAACCGCTAGATACATGGCAAGCAGCGCGGTGGCAGGGGCATTTATCGTCATGGAGGTGGTAACCTTATCTAAAGGAATCTGATCAAAAAGAACCCGCATGTCCTCAATAGAATCAATTGCCGCTCCCACTTTGCCGACTTCACCCATCGAGAGCGGATGGTCACTATCATATCCTGCCTGGGTGGGAAGATGGAAAGCGACACTTAAGCCGGTTTGACCCTGATCCAAAAGGTATCGATAACGCGCATTGGTTTCTTTGGCACTCCCAAAACCGGCATACTGACGCATGGTCCAGTATCGGCCGCGGTACATCGTCGGCTGAACGCCGCGGGTATAAGGATATTCACCCGGGTAGCCGAGTTGATTATTATAATCCAAATCAGCCACTTCAAGCGGAGTATAACAGCGCTTGTAGGGAATGCCGGAGATGCTGGTAAATTCTTTTCGTTGTTCTCCTCGTTTACTTAACGTTTTTTCGAGGGTTCCTTTTTCCCATTCCTCTTTCTTCTGCTTGATTTTTTCTAATTCATTTTTGTCAAACATAAATTACCTCCTTCAAGCTAGTTTTTTAACTATCCTTTGTACCATCAAATATTACAAACAAAGACGACCTATTTCGGATCTCAGTTGTAAGCATCAATATAATTCTCAATTTTTAACGGGAAGGGCGTTTTCAGCTTCTTAGAAGGAGGATGGCATAAAGGATATTTATAAGATATGTGAATAATTTTTAAATCTTGCCATCCACGTCTACTAAATCGATAACAATGAAGGAATGTATTGTCAAGATAAAATTAAATACAATAAAATTTAATATATATAATTCAGCAAATATATTAATTTAAATAATTATCTTTAGTTAATTAATTTTTATTAATTTTCCTTCAATCCGATAGAGATTTGCGCGTTTGACATAATCTTCGGCGGAATAATTAATTTTATCCATTACATCCTTATTGAAAGTCTGTTTGATTTTTCCCGGAATACCGGCAAATAATGAAAACGGCGGGACGGTTGTATTTTCTAAAATTACTGATCCGGCCGCAATGATACTGCCGCAGCCGATACTAGAACCGTTCATGACAACCGCGCCCATGCCGATGATGCAATTATCTTCTATCGTGCATCCATGAATGATGCAGCGATGACCAATCGTCACTTGGTTGCCGATAGTGATGGGTAGTCCCGGATCGGCATGTAAAACCGTAATGTCTTGAATATTTGATCTGTTTCCAATCGTAATCGATTCAGCGTCCCCTCGGATAACGCAATTGAACCACACCGAAGAATATTCGCCGATGACGACATTACCGATAATCGATGCTGTCGGCGCGATATAAGTGGTCGCATGGCAAATCGGTTGTGAATTTTCAAATTTAAAAAACGTCATTTTTTTTAATCCTTGATATTTAATTGATTTCTTAAATTTAATAAAATATGATTTTAATATATTAATTGAATTATAATTCAATATGTAGATATATTGAACCGGTCCTTTCTCTTTTTAAAGTTTAACCTATCCAATTATATTCACAAGTTCAATTTATAAACCGTCAAATGATCAAAGTGTTTTATTGCGTTTGAAATTTGAACCTTGAAAGTAAATTCCAAATGGAGGTGTTTGTGAAATTAAGCAATGATACTGTGAAAGCATGTAAGGACGGCTTTGAAACGCATACCCGATATCGAAAACAACTTCCCGGCGTAATCCGAAAAATCGTTGAAAGTTGTAAGGACAAGCAGTGTTTTGAACACATCGGCGCTCAATTGATCCCATCACGACAGTCTGTCATCGAAATTATTTTTCGAATTCGGGAGATTCTTTTTCCCGGATACTTTAATACAACGGAGAAATTGGATTCCACGAATCTGTACTATCAAACGGGACGGTCTGTTGATATGTTGTTTGAAATTTTTTCGGAACAAATGACTCTCAGTTTTAAGCATGATTGTCTCCGTTACGATCAGCCCTGTGTTCAGTGCGTGAAATTGGGTTATGAACAGGCGCTTAAATTCCTTGAATCGATTCCCGAAATTCGGCAAGTATTGGCGACGGACATACGCGCCGCATATGAGGGAGATCCGGCGGCAAAAAGCTATGATGAAATTGTTTTTAGTTATCCGGGCATTTTTGCCATCATGGTTTACCGAATTGCGCATCAATTATTTCAACAGGAAGTTCCCCTCATCCCTCGAATTATGTCTGAATACGCTCACAGTGTTACCGGCATTGATATTCATCCGGGAGCACAAATCGGAGAAAGTTTCTTTATTGATCACGGCACCGGTGTCGTCATCGGGGAGACAAGTTCAATCGGCAAAAACGTGCGTATTTATCAAGGGGTCACATTAGGGGCGTTATCGCTTCCAAAAGATGCCGGAGATCTCTTGCGGGGCAGGAAACGTCATCCCACGATCGAAGATGAAGTTATCATTTATGCAGGTGCCACGATTTTAGGAGGTGAAACGATTATTGGGACGCGGTCTGTCATTGGAGGAAATGTTTGGATAACCGAATCCGTATTACCGGATACCCGGGTGATATTGGAAGCTCCGCGTTTAATCTATAAGTAAAAATCGTCTGCAGAAACATTTGTTCATATCACAACATCAGGAGGATGAAATGTCTAAAATTTTTGGCGATATTAATAAAACGATTGGAAATACTCCTCTTGTCCGGTTGAATAAAATAACGGGAGGCCTCAAAGCGAATATTCTCGTCAAATTGGAATTTTTCAATCCGCTTGGAAGCGTCAAGGATCGGATCGGTTCGGCAATGATCGCAGCCGCCGAACGTGAAGGACGAATTCGAAAAGACACGCTCATTGTGGAACCTACCAGCGGAAATACGGGGATTGCGCTCGCGTTTGTGTGCGCAGTAAAGGGATATCGTCTGTGTTTAACCATGCCGGATACGATGAGCATTGAACGTAGAAAGCTCTTAAAGCATTTGGGCGCCGAACTGGTTTTAACACCCGGAAGTGAAGGTATGAAAGGGGCTATCGCTAAGGCGGAGGAAATTCAGGTAAATGCTGAAGATGCCTATATGCCTGATCAGTTCAGTAACCCTGCCAATCCGCAAATACACCGCGAAACCACGGCCGAGGAAATTTGGAAGGATACGGATGGAAATATAGATATTCTGGTTGCAGGGGTCGGTACGGGGGGCACGATTACGGGAATATCGGAGGTCATTAAAGCGAAAAAACCATCATTTAAAACCATAGCGGTAGAACCGAAAGACTCTGCCGTACTTTCCGGCGGTCAGCCGGGTCCCCATAAAATCCAGGGGATTGGAGCAGGATTTATACCCCAGGTATTAAATATCGATATCATCGACGAAGTGGTCACGGTAACAAATGATGATGCTTTCAAGACCGCTAGAAGATTGGCAAAAGAAGAGGGTATTCTTTGCGGAATCTCTTCCGGAGCTGTAGTGAAGGTTGCTTTGGAGATTGGAAAAAGGCCTGAAAATATCGGCAAACAAATTGTCGTCCCCCTTCCCAGTACCGGTGAGCGTTATCTGACAACCGATCTGTTTGAAAAGTGAGAAAAACAGGGCCACCTGATATTTTTACCCTGTTTTATCACAGCTTCAAATTTTTTCAAGCGCTTTAAGAATGGGTTCGGGGTCTACGTTGCGCATGAGAGTTCCGATATATTGTAGCTGCCGGCGTCTGGCCCCGTGCTTTTTAATGTTCTTGGCATCGAGCACCGCATCTTTGAGATCCGAAGGTAAATCCATCCTTTGAATCTGTTCTACGGAAAGATCAACGAGAAGTTCTCCTATTTTTTGAAGTGCCGTCATCTCCCGCTTGATCTGAGAGCGACTTTTTTTTAGCTCTTCAGCCATATTTATACCTTAAAGTACAGTCGTTGCCCCCTTTTGCTTTGCAAGCGCGAAAAGGGGGTACGGTGCGTCAACCAATTAACTCCGACTGATAATATCAATAAGATGGTAGCCGAATTGTGTTTTCACGGGGCCGTGAATCTTGCCTATTTCTCCATTGAAAATAACCTTATCAAACTGAGGAACCATTTCCCCTTGAGAAAATTCTCCCAAATCGCCGCCGTTTTTACCGGAAGGACATTGTGAATATTTTTTTGCCAATTCGGCAAAATCGGATCCGTTTTCGATTTTTTTCTTCAGGTCTTCGCATTCTTTCTGTGTTTCAACCAAAATATGACGTGCTGAAGCAATACTCATGTTTTTCCTCCAATCCAATGATAATTTTTGTGCCTGCCAATGGGGATACCATAAAAATTCAGATCTTGACAATCGAAAAAAAATTTATATTTTTTAACTTTTAAGAATTGCTTTGATTCATCCACCCAATGAGAAGTATAAGGATTTGGACAGGGTATAATCCTACTGATAAAATAAGGAGTTTAAAGTGATCATTGAGGAATTAAACCAACGGGTCGAAGAGAAGCATCTGCTGGTTAACAGCATCAAAAACGAAATCGGTAAAATTCTCGTAGGCCAGCGGAATCTGATAGAAAGTATGCTGATCGGCCTTTTTACCAAAGGCCATATTCTGATCGAAGGCGTTCCGGGTTTAGCCAAAACCAGTGCCGTTATGGCCCTCGCCGGCACTGTCCATGCCGATTTTAAGCGCATCCAGTTCACCCCCGACCTGCTTCCGGCTGATTTGATCGGTACGGAAGTCTTTCGACCCAAAACCAGTGATTTTACGATAAAAAAAGGCCCTATTTTTCACAATATCATTTTAGCGGATGAAATCAATCGGGCACCTTCCAAAGTACAGTCCGCATTGCTTGAGGCCATGCAGGAACGACAGGTGACTATTGGAGAGTCGACCTTCCCGCTTTCTGATCCATTCCTGGTGATGGCGACTCAAAATCCAATCGAGCAGGAGGGAACCTATCCACTGCCTGAAGCCCAGGTCGACCGATTCATGCTCAAAGTGATTATCGACTACCCGGATAAAACCGAAGAAAAAGAAATCATGAGGCGCGTGGGCTTTGAAAATGCTTCTACAGTTAAAGAGGTTATTCACCCGGCTCAACTGAATGAAATTGTTGCGTTGATAAAAGAGATTTACATGGATGAAAAGCTCAAAGATTATATTGTCGATATCGTCTTTGCTACGCGCAAACCGGCTGATTACAAGATCGATATATGCGACTATGTTCAGTTCGGCGCTTCACCCCGGGCGACGATCTTTTTGAGCCTGGCTGCCAGGGCCTATGCTTTTCTGCAGGGTAGAGCCTATGTAACCCCACAGGATATCAAAACCGTGGCTCCAAGTGTCCTGCGTCATCGAATCATTTTGTCGTATGAAGCCGAGGCGGAAGATATTACAACGGAGCAAATTATCGGTCATGTGTTTGATTCCATCGAGGTTCCCTAAAATAAAATGCTTTCGCCGGAATTTATTAAAAAAATAAAAAAGATCCATATCAAAAGCGGTCGTCTCGTCAATACCATGATGGCCGGCCAATATAAGTCCGTTTTCCGAGGTTCGGGAATTGAGTTTGAGGAAGTTCGAGAATACTGTCCGGGAGATGAGGTCAAAAGCATTGATTGGAAAGTTTCGGCACGTCTGGGACGCCCCTTTGTCAAACTCTACAGGGAAGAACGTGAGTTGATGGTAATGCTGCTCGTGGACATGAGCGCTTCAGGATGCTTTGGAACCACCGATAACGTTAAAAAAGAAACTGCTGCAGAGGTTGCTTCGATTCTAGCATTTAATGCCATCCGTAATAACGACAAAGTCGGTGCGATTTTATTTACCGACCGGGTTGAAAAATATATTCCGCCCCAAAAAGGATCCGCTCATGTTTGGCGGGTCATCAAAGAAATCTTTGCATTTGAACCCCAACATAAAGCCACCGATATTGAAAATGCAATCCGTTATTTCGGCAGAGTTTGCCGGAAGAAAACCGTTTCCTTTCTAATTTCCGATTTTCTGTGTCAAGGCTATTTGCGGCAGCTTAAAATTGCCGGAAAAAAGCATGAACTTATCGGTGTCCTCCTATCTGATCCGGGGGAATTTAATTTGCCGGAGGCCGGTATTTTTGCGGTAGAGGATTTTGAAACCGGTGAGCATTATTTTTTCGATGCATCGGATAAAAAAACGCGGCAAGCATTTGAAAAACAGAAAAAGGATGAGTACCGGCAAACGCTTGAAATGCTCAAAAGCGCAGATATTGATTCCATTGAAGTCAGCACGGATTGCTCGGCAGCAGAGGCCCTGACTAAATATTTTCGATACCGGGAAAAAAGGATGCGATGATGCTTCGTGTGCGTATGCTTATTTTGTTCGTCATGCTTTGCGGTTTAGGCAGCCCGCTTTTCGCCCGGACAAATCCGATGACAAGCCCGACGGACGCAAATCAGCTCATTGAAAATGTAGGTATGACTGAAAAAGGGGCGGTTGAAACTCAACCGCTGATGACCGATATCCATGACATTAAGCCGCCTGAAAAGCTTGGAATCAATCCGGCATTTTTACAGTATACGCTCTATGGTTTGATCGGTGTTTTGATTGCGGCATTTGTGGCTGCGGCTATTTATTATTACCGGAAAAAACGCGGCAAAAAAGAAATCAAAACCGTTGTGCCCACCTTAGCACCGGATGAAGCGGCATTCAGGGCTTTGGATGAGTTGCTTGAACTATTAAATTCGGACGGCAAAAAATTTTATTTCCGGATTTCAGCCGTCCTAAGAGGATATATTCAGCAGCGGTTTGACATCGATGCTTTGGAGATGACCACGGAAGAGCTGCTCCCGAGGGTCGGCGAAATGAAACTGGAAGATGTATTAAAAAAGGGCTTTCGAGAGTTTATATATACGAGTGATCCGATTAAATTTGCCGGACGATTTGTCGACAAAGAAAAGATGCACGGGCATCTTGAGTTCGTGAGAGAATTTGTAGAAAAAACAACACCGGCTATAAGGTATAAGTGAAAAAATATGAGCTGTCGATCGATGCAGCCATTAAAATGGTAGGTTTTTGTCGATAGTTCAAAAAGCAAAGATATAATTTTAGCATAAATATGTTTCGATTCGCATCGCCTTATTTCTTTCTGGTTCTCGCCGTTATACCAACGGCGCTTTATTATCAACGACGCAGACGGATTTATCCGGTGATGCGTGTATCCGGAACGTTTGCCCTTCGGGGCGTTCAGAAGTCGGTTTTCATAAAAATACGATGGCTTATGCCTCTTCTGAAATATACGGCATTCGGCTTGATGGTCATTGCCATGGCCCGGCCCCAGTGGGGCACCCGGCAAGTGAATATCTTGACGGAAGGTATCAATATCATTCTTGCCGTTGATGTATCCGAGAGCATGGCGGCGCTTGATTTCAAGCTTAACGGCAAAATCGTCAACCGTCTGGAAGCCGTTAAAGGAGTAATCCGGAACTTTATCATGAAAAGAAACGGGGACAGAATCGGCATGGTGGTTTTTGGCTCCAATGCCTATACTCAGGTGCCCCTGACACGCGATTATACAACCATAGTCTCTATCCTCGAGCGCCTTAAAATCGGTGCAGCCGGTAAAAGTACGGCCATCGGTGATGCCGTCGGCATTTCACTCAAGAGGCTGGAAGATTTGAAAAGCGTGTCCAATATCATCATATTATTGACCGATGGACGTAGCAATACCGGTGAACTGTCTCCGTCGACGGCAACTGAAATTGCGGTTCAAAAAAAGGTCAAGATTTATACGATCGGGGTAGGCGGCAAAGGTCAGGCTCCGTTTCTGGTGAACCATCCCTTGTTGGGTGAACGATATATCTACCAGCAGGTCGATATTGATGAAGATACATTGCAAGATATTTCTTCCAAAACCGGCGGATTATATTTCAGGGCCGAAAATACCGAAGGTTTACAAAAAATTTACGATACCATCGACACCCTGGAAAAAACCGAAGTTAAAGTCAAGACATTTGCGGAATATCGGGAACTTTATCGATATTTTTTGATTCCGGCTTTCACCATCATGATTTTTTGGATCATTCTCATCAATACACGTTTCTTGAGGGTACCATGAAGTTTGTCCAATTGGAAATGCTTTTGTCTATCTGGGCGATTCCGGTGCTTTTAATGGTATTTCTTTACGGTATGCACCGGCGGCGCACAATTCTTTCGCAATTTGCTTCCAATAAAGGATTGAAAGCCATTGTTCCGGAGGTGGATTTTAAGAAGCGTTGGATCAAAGCGGCTCTAATGCTTTGTACGCTTTTTTTTACGGCCTTGGCTCTTGCCGGCCCCCAGTACGGTTACAAATGGGAGGAAATTGAGCGTAAAGGGATTGATATCATTCTTGCCTTGGACTGCTCCAAAAGTATGTTGGCTGAAGATATGCAACCGACGCGGCTGGACCGTGCCAAACGTGAGGTTTTTGATCTGCTGAACATGCTTCAAGGTGATAGGGTGGGGTTGGTCGCTTTTGCCGGCACTGCTTTTCTGCAGTGCCCGCTGACAATCGACTATGAGACCTTTCACCTTTTTTTAAATACCTTGACGCCCGACTTTCTGCCTGTCGGCGGCACCGACATTGCGGCAGCGATTCAGACTGCTCTTTCCGGATTCAACGAGAAAGACAATTCTGAAAAGGCCGTTATCCTTATAACGGATGGGGAAAATACGGGTGGTGATGCCGTCAAGGCCGCCGAAACCGCGTCCAAGGCAGGAGTAAAACTTTTCTGCATTGGTGTCGGCAGCGCTGAGGGGGTGCCGGTGCCGGATAAGCAAGGTGGGTTTAAAAAGGATATAACCGGCAACATTGTGCTCACTCATCTGGATGAGGAGACTTTGAAGAAAATAGCCGTGTTGACCGGTGGCACCTATGTCCGCTCGGTTGCCGGGGACATGGATTTGGACATTATTTATCTGCAGGAAATTCGTGCTAAAATGGATGCGGCTACGCTTTCCAGCGGCAGAAAACAAGTTTGGGAGGACCGCTTTCAGTGGTTCCTATCTATTGCGTTGATTGCTCTGATAGTCGATTTTTTCTTGCCGGCCGTCAAAAAAAATAAGATGATTCTAATTTTATTATTAATTCCATTAGTTAATGTTTCGGCTGCTTTCGCTGCAAGCAATTACAAAAATCTACAGCAAGGGCTTGAAGCTTATGAAAAAGGCGATTATGAAAAAAGTTTGAAATTTTTTATCGATGCCCAATTGGAGAATCCGGAAAGATCTGAAATTTATTATAATATCGGCAATGCATATTATAAAACCGGTGATTTTGAATCCGCATTAAAAAATTATCAAGAAGCCTTGAAATGCAAAGACAATGCGCTGAAGGCCAAGACCTTTTATAATCTCGGCAATACCAATTATCGCAATGGTAAGCTGGAAGATGCGGTTACCAATTTCCAGCAGGCGCTTAAAATCAATCCCGAAGACAAACAAGCCAAGCAGAACTTGGAATTTGTAAAAAAAATAATCGCGCAGCAAAAACAGCCGCAGACGCAGAATCAGCCCCGAAACAATCAAGAAGAAAAAGACAAAGATAAAGAAAAGACCGAAGATCAGAAAAGTAAGAGCGAAAATCAATCGCAAAAGCCGGATGCCGGAAAATCCCGGAAGCAAGAAGCCGGCCCTGATAAATCTTCACAAACTGAATCTTCCGATCAGGAAAAAGATACGAGTAAAGGCAATAACAACGATCAGGATCGAAATCAATCTGCCGAATCAATGTCTTTGCCGGAATCGGATACAAACGGCCCGGACAAAAATCAGGCCGAAAAAATGCTGAACCGCTTACGTGATATGCCGGGCAGAGCCATGATTCCGTCTTACAGGGAAAAATATGTGGAAAAAGATTGGTGATGTTCCCGGTTCGTTTGGAAATGTACAGGCCGCAAGATTTATAGAAAGCTTTAATATATAAAATGAAAAGATGGGTTTTAATTATATCGTTTCTTTTAGTGACCTCTGCCTTCGCTCATGCTTTTGAAGTCCGGGCCTTTGTCGATCGGACGCAGACAATTCCAAGTGAATCGATTCATTTGACGGTAACGATCAATGGTGGGGAAGGCAATGTTGATGTTTCCGGAATTCAGGATTTTAAGGTTGTCTCCACGGGAACCGGAAGCAGCATGCAGATTGTAAACGGCCGGGTTTCCAGGGAATTTAGTTGTAATTATACGTTGATTCCGCTGAAAGAAGGTCGATTGAAAATACCTCCGCTGGAAATTGATTCCGGTGGTAAGACCTATCGAACCCGTGAGATTATCATCCAGGTTCTGAAAGAATCCCAAAAAAATGCCGGCAATAGAAATATTTTTGTTGAAGCCCGTGTTTCCGACCCAAATCCATTTGTTGGGCAACAGATCACTTATAACTTCAAGCTTTACAATGCCGTCCGGATTACCAATGCCAACTTGCAGAAACCGGCTTTTTCCGGGTTTAGCGCCAAGGAGCTTGAAGACAGGCAATCCTATAAAACGGTTATTTCCGGGCAAGAATTTATGGTGACGGATCTTAAAATTGTTTTGGTACCGTTAAATGCCCGGAAAATGATTATTGAACCTGCCGTATTGGAATGTGATGTGGTTCAACATAGAAAACGGCAAAGATCATCTGCATTTGATTCGTTTTTTGATGACCCGTTTTTCGGACGTACTGAACTGGAATCAAAAATATTTAGAACCGATCCGCTACAGGTGGATGTAAAACCATTGCCGACGGACACTGAGAAACTGAAATTTTCCGGTCTGGTCGGCAGCTTTGAAATCAAGGCCGCATTGGAAGGCAGCCAAATGAAAGTGGGTGATTCCATGACCTTGGCGATTACCATTCAAGGCAACGGAAATATTATGGATGCACAAGCACCTGATATTGAAATCCCCGCCGCATTCAAGGTATATATGGATACCCCCGAAGAGGAGATTAACGTTGATGAAAACGGATATTCAGGCAAAAAGGTTTTTCGCCTGGCCCTCGTGGCGATAGAAGCCGGTCAGTATGTGATTCCATCCATTCAATTGCGGTATTTTAATGTTTCCAAAAGCAGTTATGAAACCTATTCAACACTTCCGATTTCACTTCTTGTCAATCCCTCGTCGGAAGCAGATAAACTAAATGTTTTTAGTACGCCTCAGGCTAACGAGTCAGCCCCTGTTCTTAAAAAAAAGGTGGAATTTATAGGGCGCGATATTCTGCCGTTGAAAGAGGAATTAGATGCCTTGAAAAGCCATGGTGTTTTATCTTTTTATCAATTTGTTTTCTGGTTGCTGATCCCGGCTTTTTTTTGTTTGTTGGCCAAAGCGGTCTTGGTTTTGAGCCGAAAAAATGATTCCCCGGAAAAGATGATGGCGGAAAAAGCGCTTAAAGCATTGAAAAAAGCCTCACACATAAACGCTACCGGTCCGGAATTTCTTTCCTGCCTTTACCGGTCGGTTGTTGCCGCGATATTTTCAACAGCCGGTACAAAAGGGGAGTCGCTCACCTATATAGAGGCGGAAGAAATTCTAACAAAAAGAGGATATTCCGCTGAGGTTGCCGAACAGGCTGCCGAACTTTTAAGAAAAATCGAATCAGCGAAGTATAGTGGATCAAACAGCGATACCCCTTTGAGAGAAAATCTTCTTTCCGAGACAAAAAAACTGGTCAGGAGTTTATCGAAATGAACCCCTTTAAAAAAATAGGTATATATTTTTTGATATTTTTTGTCCCCCTGATTACCATAGTCGAAGCCGGTGAACGGATGGATTTGACCGAAGCATTCTTAAACGGAATAAAGCATTATAAAGTTGAAAATTTTGATGCCGCCGTCACCGAATTTAATAAAATAGTAGATGCAGGAATTCATAGCGGCAAAGTCTTTTATAATCTTGGCAACGCTTATTTAAAAAGTGGTGATATCGGCCGTGCTATTTTTTGGTTCGAGCGTGCCGTTAAGCTCATGCCCCATGATCCTGATCTGAAATTCAATTTGGACTATGCTCTTTCTCTAGTAAAGGATGAAAAGGAAGATAAGACCGTGTCTGTTTATAACATACTGTTTTTTTGGAATAAAATATTAAATGCAAGGACTATTCAATGGATAGCCGTCATTTCAAATGGACTTTTCTGGCTTTTTTTGGCACTGAAAATCTTGTTTCGAAAAAAGGTATTTAAATTGCAGGCTTATTTGGTTTTAATTCCGACCGCTATATTCACCTTGACAACCTTCTTTAACTTATATGAGGCAAGATACATAAAACATGCGATCATTATTCCGGAGAAGGTAGCGGTTCGATCCGGTTTAAATAGAGACTCGACTGAGCTTTTTGTCTTGCACGCCGGAACCAAAGTGAAAATCCAAAAGGAAAATAAAGACTTTTATAGAATTTATTTTTCAGATGGTAAGATCGGATGGATAAGAAAATATGAGGTCGCTATTATTTGAAAATTAATTCAAAATCTAAAATCTGCCAAAATTGAGCAAAAAAGCTGGCAAAAAATGTTACCTCCATAATTTATTACTTCCCTCAATCCCGACCATCCTTTACTCATCTCTAATGCAACTCATTAAATTATTTATATAATTTATTTGCCGATCACTTTTAAATAAATTTCGGCCAAATGGCATCCCTTTTGCACAATCTTTAGACATTATTAAAATAAAACACTATGCCATTAATCGAATTTTCCAAAAAATACTTTTAAGTCGTCTGTTGAATTTCTTCACCAATTTAAAACGGAAAATATCACGTATAGATATAGACGATGGAAAATAAAGCATATTAATCTCACCTAATCAATTTGCGGGAGGAAAAGCATTGTCTTATATGTTTGGTCAAAAAGAACTCGATGGCATTGAAGAGATTTTACAAAAGGATTTTATGGATCTCGGGGTTCATTCTGTTGTGTTTATTGATATGGCCGGCAATATTATTGCCAATCTAGACAATGGCGTAATGGGGCATGATATTTATTCCCTAGCCGCTCTGGCGGCCGGTAATTTCGGAGCAGTCAGCTCCATGGCAAAGATTATTGGAGAAGACGAATTTTCACTACTTTTTCATAAAGGGGAAAAAGAAAATATGCATTTTAGCAAAGTAATGACTGATTTTTTGTTGGTCATTATATTTGGTAATGAAGTATCTTTGGGCTTTTTGCGATTAAAAGTGGCTGAGGCGATCGAAAAGCTGAAGCTGATTTTAGAGCCTCTTCAGGTTCTCGATTAATAGTTTTTTCAATTGAAATTGAGCTGATTTTTCTGACATTGCCGTTTTGCGAGGTTTCTTCCCATGGCATTTATAAATCCCAAGACAAAAGAGGTACAGACCAAAATTGTTTACTATGGTCCTGGAAGAGGGGGAAAAACGACTAATCTGGAGTATATATACAAAAAATTCAATCAGCGTATAAAAACAGATATGGTTGTGATCAAAACCCATGGTGATCGAACTTTGTTTTTTGACTTTCTTCCCTTCGACATCGGAAAAATAAAAGGTTATGATATTAAAATTCAACTTTATACCGTTCCCGGACAAGTTAAATATGATGCAACTCGAAAGTTAGTCTTAAGAGGTGTGGACGGTATTGTTTTTGTTGCTGATTCCCTTGTCGTAAGAAGAGAGAAAAACATTCTTTCGCTAAAAAATCTTCGAGATAACCTTTCTCTGTACAAGAAGAATATTTCCGATATGCCACTTGTTCTTCAGTATAATAAACGAGACCTTGCTGAACAGGGTATACCGCTTCTACCACTTCAGACTCTTGAACAGGACCTTAATAGCCAATTAAAGGTTCCGTCCTTTGAGGCTAGCGCCTTGTCGGGGACAAATGTTGCCCAAACGATGAAAAAAATAGTGTTAATGACCGTGGCTTCCTTACAGAAACAACTGATATAGGAGAAAAAGAATTGGTCGAAGAGAAAAATGGTTCCATAACTATCGAGGTGGAACAGCGATTGGATGAACTGTTCGGTGACAGTGACAATTCTAGCTTTGATCATTCAAGCCATCATCCGGAATTTGAAGATTGTTCCGAAGCCTTGCCTTTCAGAGAATTAAAGTCAGCTGTTTTGTCGATTGATTGGGAAATTACGGATGATGCAATCAATCGCTTTATCAAACAATTAAATGAAATAAAAAGTGGGTATTCAAAAAATAAGATAATAATAAATATGATTCAGATTCTTAATTCGTTAGCGGTCTATCTTAAAATCAATAAGGGTAGAGCCCACCCGAACACGATGAAAGTTTTGAAGTCGGTCTTTAGTGGTTTGGAAAAAGTAGCTCTTTCTAAAAAACTATCGGAATCGGAAAAGAAAAAGACTTTATTTGTTGAGGTTGAAAAATTTAAAGAATTAAAGCAACAAATCATTGCTCTGAAAGCCGATAAGGCCAAAAAAACCGAGGCGAAACCAACTGAAGAGACGAAATCAAAGGTCAAAGAAACGCAAGAAACGCATTCTGATTCAACTATCCATATGATCTCGGAGAAAGCCTATCGATCTGCATTGGAGGACATTAAAAAATTTATTAAAGTTGAATTTGATAAATTGAGAAAGGAATTAAATATGCACTCCTCATGAATCGGACTCATCTTTGAGAATAATAGTATGTTCCAACTATATTCGGATAGCAGTTCGATTAACAATAGATTTTATAAAATACGAGACACTTATATAAAAAAAGCAGAGAGGAGGTTATGCAATGGATATTTCGTCAGGCGAGATATCTGAAATGGTTTTTACACGTGAGATTAAAAATAACTTGGAGAAAATTTCTCTTGACAGTCAGATGCTCAGTGTACTGATGGAGGTAAACGGCGAGAGTAGTCTGATAAAAATTTGTCAAAAAATTAGTATGAATATGAGTACGATACGAAAAGTCATTGATAAACTTTTGAAGCTTGAGCTTATTACACCGGTTCAGAATACGGTTTCGATGATAGGTAAGGATTTCTTCAATGCGTTGGATGAGCAGCTTTCATTGGCTATCGGGCCGATTGCCGGTGTTTTGATCGAAGATGCCGTGATGGATTTAGGATATAATTTGTCACAAGTACCTCAACACCGGGCGGCTGAACTCGTTGGATTGCTTGATCGCGAAATTCTGGACGAAAAAAAAAAGCTCATCTTTAAACAGAATATGCTTACCCTCATCAAGGAAGAGGGATACTGATCAGGATATTTCGGCGGATCAACCCTTTATTTATTAAAATGATATCTGAAAATGAAGGGTGCCGAAATATTTGTATAGGTTTGAAGATATAATGATCTAAATTAAGGAGTTCAGACATGATTGTTATTTGCGAAGAATGTGGGAAAAAATATCGTATCGATCCTGCAAAAGCTAACGAAAACAAAATCAGTTTCAAATGCAAAAATTGCGGACATCAGATCATGACTGATATTCCCAATTTTTCTGTAAAAGAGACAGATTCAAATGATCTATCTGCTGTTTCATCAATTTCTTCTTCTGAGTCAAAAAACGAATCGGTCGCGGAAGAAACATCTAAAACTTTTTTAAAAACGCAAAAGCGAAATAAGAAAAAGAAAGATTTTCGATTCGGATTGATCGCAAAGGTCGTTACGCCTTTGCTTATTGTTGGCTTGGTGCCCCTTGCAATATTTTGGGGAATTACGTTTAAACAAACAACAGACCGTATTCGCAGCGATACCGAAAATCTTTCGGCTCAGATCAGCTTGGGCCTTGCCAACCATGTGGATGAGTGGATTGATAAAAATGTAAGGGTCCTTAAATCACTATCAAAAATGGCTGATATCGTTTCAATGGACCGGATGCAGCAAGAGGCATTTCTTAAAATTGTCCAAAAGGAATATCCTTGGATGTATCTTGTTTTTACGACTGATGTCAATGGAATCAATGTGGCCAGAAATGATGATGAGCCCTTGAAGGATTATTCTGATCGACAATATTACAAGGAAGTCATGAGCGGCAAGGAGTTAGCTTGGCAGACTTTAATTGGGAAAACATCCAAAAAACCGGCGCTTGTTTTAGCCGTTCCGATTAAAGAGGGTGATAAAATTGTGGGTGTTATGGCCAGCGCAATGGGTATTGATGCAATTTCACAACTGATAGCCAACTGGAAACAAGGAGAAACCGGATATGCTTTTCTGGTTGATGAGAAAGGAAAAGTCGTGGCACATCAGAATCAGCAGTATGCGCTTCAATCAAAAAATTTAAGCGCGCATCCATTGGTTATGGCTTCAAAAAACGGTCGTAGCGGCGCGGTATATTTTGAAAATGAACTGGGCGAATCAAGTTTGGGGCATGCGAGGAAAACAAACTATGGGTGGGTGTTAGCCATTCAGCAAGAAGAAAAAGAAATGTTGGATATTTTGAAGCAAGCACAATATTTTGCTTACTTACTTCTGGGTATAACTATTCTTGCGGTTTTATTTATCGCTTATCTTTCAGGCCGTGCGATTGTTAATCCGATAAGAAGATTAACCAATGCGGCCGACCGTATTAGTATCGGAGAATTAGATGTGAAGATTGAATCAAATTCAAAAGATGAAATCGGTGACCTCGCGCAAGCGATTGTGCGAATGCAGGAGAGCATTCGGCTTTCTATCGAGCGCTTGCGTCGCCGTAGAGTAGCTTAAAGGAAAAATAATGATCATTATTCCTAAAGAAAAACCTGTGATTGAAAATCTCAACAGTTATTACCTCAATGTGCCCAAATTGTTTGAACATTACCAAGGTGAAATCGGAGCCGGAGGTATCCATTTTAAATCTCCTGCCGCCGAAGGGGTGGTTTTTTTTGATAAAGATGATTTTTTAAACGGGTTTTTTCATGATAAAACGACTAAATTATCGGGAAAAAATGCAATTGATTGTCTGATTGAGCCTTCTTCAAAATTTAATTTTTGCATAAATATTTATAGACTTGACTCCGGACAAGTCTATTTTTGGGCTAATATGCCGGATGCAAAAAAAATATATAAAAATCTCAGCACGGAGTTCACTAATCTCGAAGCATTAATTAAAAAAATGAGTTCGGAAAAACTCACCGGTTATATTGATGTGCTTATTAAGGGCGAAAATGAGCGTGGTCTGATCTTTTTTATTAACGGAGAGATTATCGGCGGTTCATACTCGTGGGGCAAAGGTGAACTCAGTACTTCAGAAGAGAGTCGGGAACGGCTGATCAAAAAGACAAAGGAATACGGCGGAACTTTTGATGTCAACAGAATTCTTTTAACAAAAAGAAAAGAAAAAGAGGAGGGTATTGAATCTATATCCAAGTTGGAAGAGTTGTTGAACATCTTTGAAGATTTTATAAGATCAAATAAAAAAAATAAATTAGATTTTAATACGCTTTTGAGAAAAAAATTTGTGCAAAAAGTAGAACAATATGCTTTTCTAGATCCTTTTACTGCCGAATTTGAATATCTTGATCGAAAGATTAAATTTGTTGGAGACGCCGGTGAAGACGATCTATTTAAAGGGGTAACGGAATCGGTTAAAGAATTAGCTGATGAGCTTGATACATTACCTCAATTTACGAATGTGTTGAGTTCATGGTCTGAGAAATACAGACAGGATCTTGAGCGATTGGCAATTAACTTCTAAAGGCGGTTGTTTTTACACGAAGGTTTTCGAGTCCCTTTGAATTGGGTGGTATCGCAGAGGAATTCATTTCACTTTGACGGATTAAAATTTAATGAAATCAAAATCTTGTCGAATTTTTAATGATCATTCAGACATCTGGAATAATGAGTTTATTGATAATATTCCAGTGGCAATTTATCGAACAACTTTTGAAGGTAATCTGGTTTTTTGTAACCGAGCATTGGCTCAAATCTTTGGCTTTGATACAGTTGAAGAATTAATTGATTACCCGATCATTGATCTTTACCGAAACAAAAGAGACAGAGGCCTTTTGATCCAAGCCCTCACAAAACAAGGGCGAGTAGCAGATCTGCCATTGGCATTTATCCAAAAAACAGGAATTCCCATATGGTGTGCAATAACAGCCACGCCTGTTTTTGATGATGATGGTTATTTATGCCTTTTAGATGGCATCGTTCGAGACATTACGCAAGAAATCGAAGAAAGTGATACGACGGTCCAATGGATTGACGAAACGATTGATCGCCTTAAGGATGTCATTATTATTTTTGATCTGCAGGGTGAATTCCTCGACATCAACAAAGCCGGTATAGAATTTTTAGGTATTCCCAAGCAAGATTTACTGGGCAAACCTTTGTTGGAATTTATTGTTCCCAAATACAGAGATGTTTTACCTCTTTTTTTCGCCGATATCTTGCGAACGGGACGTGAAGGCGGAATTTTAACGGTAATGGATAGAAATGATAATGAGCATCATATTGAATTCGATGCCTTTTTAGTCAAGAAGGCCGGTCGAGCGCATCATGTCAAAGGTATTTTCCGGGATGTAACCAAACGGATAAAATATCAAAGAGAACGTTTGAAAGAAGAGAAATTTCAAGGTGTTTTAGAAATGGCCGGCGGTGTCGCACACCGACTGAATCAGCCTTTAACCGTAATTAACAATATAATTAATGAAATTTTAACCGATTTAAAACCGAATTTGCCGATTTTTCAAAAGATTAATCAGTTGAATGAAAATGTTAATGATTTAAATGAGATTATAAAAAAAATCGGAAACATAAAAAAATATGAAGCTATGGATTATGTCGCTGGTGTACGGATTGTAGATATCGATAAGGCAATATAATATTAAAAATAACTTGGAGATAAGACCCGTGAAAGGGAACAAGTCGTAAAAATGAAAAAAAGAAAGTAACTTATTGAAAAAATTAATCAAGGAGAGTCAATAATGAGGAACGTTCTAGTTGTTGACGATGACCGGGCGATGTTATCAACGCTCAAAAAAGGGCTTGAAAAGTATGGGAAAAGTATTTCGGTTTTAACTGCGGAAGATGGAATAATCGCTACCGAAAAGCTTAAAACCAAGATGATTTCCCTCTTAGTGACAGACTTGAAAATGCCCCGAATGAATGGATTTCACCTTCTTTCGCATGCCAGGGAACATTACCCGGAAATCCCTGTCATGATTATCACCGGTTACAGCACACCGGAAATCGAGCGACTAACTTCTGAAAAAGGCGCTGTTGCATGTTTCGGCAAACCTTTCATGATTGAGAATTTGACCGATAATATACTCAAAATTTTGGAGAATCAAGCCAGTGGCGGAAATTTAGGTAATGTCTCACCGGGTATATTTCTACAGTTGATCGAGATGGAAGAAAGGACCTGTACAATTCGCTTAATGGACGAATTTTCAAAAAATCAGGGTATATTGTTTTTTAAAGAAGGCGAACTTTATGATGCTCGGGTCAATGGGTTCAGCGGAGATAGGGCGGCATATGAAATTTTTTCATGGGATAAGGTTACCCTTTCTATTGAGAATATCTGTTTCCGGAAAGAAAAAAAAATTTATAGCGACCTACAGTCGATTTTTCTTGAGGCGATGCGATTGAAAGATGAAGCTAATCAAAGCGATGAGTCTCCGGAAACAAAAGCGATACTGGAAGAAGATGCAGAAACGGTTGAAGCTGAGACAATGCCTGAATCATTGGAAATTGAAGAATCGAAAGTTTTGGATACTATTAAAGTCCGGCTGGAAAAAGAGATGGGGGCAAGGTGTGGGTTGGAAGATATTTACCGCGATAATTCATGGGACGACTTGATAGAAAAAATGAAGAAAGTCGGAACATTTTTTGAAGCCGGTCAACTAAGGCTTGGTTATATTAATAGAGATGAAAAGAATGATCTTATTATATTGCCGTTGAAAGAAACAGCCCTAATCGCCTTTAATTCTAAAAATCCCAGAGATCGAATCATTCAATTTTTAAGCAACTATTATAGCCAATGGATCTAATTACTTAATCTACGTTCTAAAGGACAAAACCGACTAATTTTTGATTAAAGGAAGATATGAGAAAATTATTTAATGATATTCTTGTCATGGAGCAAGTGAACGGAGTCATGTTAATATCTTTTGAGGGGCAATTTATTTTTAAAGAATTTTTATCTTCAATTGCTGAATCCGTAGATTTAGAAAATCCCAGTTGGTGGTCATGTATTATCGATTCCCTTAGCGGTATCAAAGAAGCGGAAATGGTATTTACGAATAAACGACTTTATATAAGAAAAACAAATATTGGCTATCTAATGATATTAATGGGAATTTTTGCTCCAATTGCCATGATGAGGCTTAATTGTGACATGCTGATACCGGCTTTAAATCAGGCTAAGGCAAATAAGGGGTTGAAAAGACTATTTAAAAAGAAAACATAAACATATATTCTCACCCTTCAGTTGACTCATACCTCATTTCTTCGTGCTATATTTATTCAGTCCGTTTTTATCGTTGGTTCCATATTAATCTCCTTGAAAAAGCATATCGCCTCTGATAGTTTTACTTCGTTTTTTTTAAAGGATAGAATTATTGCAAACTTTTTTCTAACATTTTATTCAGTCCATAAATAAGGAGGCGCTATGATCAGAGTTGGTGTGATTGGTGCAACCGGATATTCCGGTGCGGAAATTGTAAGGATTTTATCCGATCATCCGAGTGTCGAATTAACTATTCTTACATCCCGCCAATATACAGGCATTCGGTTCGATGAAGTTTATCCGTCCATGACCGGGGTGGTTGATTTGGTATGTGAAGAGTTTTCGACGGAATATTTTTGTGAAAGAGCTGATGTTGCCTTTATTGCGCTTCCGCACAAACTTCCCATGGAAATTGTCCCTGAACTTGTACACCGACAGAAAAAGGTTATCGATCTTTCTGCTGATTTTAGGTTTAAAGACGCATCCAAATATGAAGCTTTTTACCAAACTCATACTGCGAAGGATTTGCTTGAGACCGCAGTCTATGGACTCTGCGAGATATATTCCGAGAAGATAAAAAATGCTGTCTTAATCGGAAACCCCGGATGTTATCCAACTAGTGCGCTTTTACCGCTGGTGCCATTATTAAAACGCGAATTTTTGGATGTGGAGACGATCGTTGTTGACTCAAAATCGGGTGTAAGCGGAGCAGGACGAACACTTGCATTGACGACCCACTTCTGTGAAGTCAATGAATCTTTTAGGGCTTATAAGATTGCCGAGCATCGACACAATCCCGAGATGGATGAAGTACTGAGCCTGCAAGCCGGAAAGCCGGTAAGTATAACTTTCGTTCCGCATCTTGTTCCCATGAGCCGTGGGATGCTGACAACCATATACGTCAAACCGCTAAAGACGGTTGGTTTTGAGGATATTTACAATTGTCTGACTTCATTTTATTCCGGTTGTCCATTTATCCGTATTTGCCCCGAGGGTCGATTTCCTAATACCTTGCATGTTCGGGGGACCAATTACTGTGATATTGGAATTAAGTTGGATGCAGCGCGAAATCGTTTGATAATTGTCTCGGCCATCGATAATCTAGTTAAAGGAGCGGCGGGGCAGGCCGTTCAAAATATGAATCTAATGCTTGGACTCGAAGAAACAACCGGACTTCTTAATGCTCCATTTCCGCTTTAAAACTCTATTTCATTAGACTGGGCAGATAGAGTGCGATTTGGGGAAATGGAATTAAAAGTATGGTACCAATGATTAGTGCGATCAGCAGCGGTATAACTCCCTTGAAAATAACATGAAGCGGAACGTCTCTGGCCACCCCGCTGACTACATAAACATTGATGCCTACCGGCGGAGTAATCACTCCGATTTGGGTGACTAATACGATAATGACACCAAACCACAAAGGATCATAACCGATGTGGGAAACGACTGGAAAAAAAATAGGCACTGTTAACATGATTAATGCAAGCGAGTCGATAAAACAGCCGCCGATCAAATATACTAAAATAATAAAAAACATAATCGCATAAGGCGGTAGCTGAAATCCGGATATCCAATTGGCAATGTCGAAAGGTATCCTTGTTATCGCAAGGAAATGCCCAAAAATGGTGGCACCCGCCACAATGACAAGAATCATACAGGAAATGCGGGTTGTTTCAAAAAGAGAATTGACAAATGCCTGCCAGCTTAAGTTGCGTCTGACAAGTGCAAGAACTAGGGTTCCAAAAGCCCCAATAGCTCCTGCTTCCGTAGGTGTAAAGAAACCGACAAAAAGCCCGCCCATAACCAATAAAAATAAGATGAACGTTTCTATGAGCCCTGAAAGCGAGGATATTTTTTCATGAAAAGAGGCTTTTGGCCCTCTAGGTGCGAGGTCGGGCTTTATATATGTCCAGATAATAATGGCTAAAATAAATAGAAGACTGAGAATTAGACCTGGTAAAAGACCGGCGACAAAAAGCTTGCCGATCGACTGTTCGGTCATAATCCCATAAACAATGAAGACTACGCTCGGCGGTATAAGAATGCCGAGGCTTCCACCGGCAGCCACTACGCCTGTAGCGAGTCCGGGTTTATAATTATACCTTTTCATTTCCGGCAGCGTTGCAGCTGCCATCGTTGCAGCTGTTGCATTGGTAGAGCCGCAGATTGCGGCAA
Source organism: Desulfobacterales bacterium (assembly GCA_016931455.1). GTDB lineage: Bacteria > Desulfobacterota > Desulfobacteria > Desulfobacterales > JAHDSC01 > JAFGES01. The sequence continues at coordinate 79,871 of JAFGES010000064.1, forward strand.
AAGCGGTACATGCTCCGATGGTGGCGATGGCCAATCCGCCTGGAAAATGACCTATAAATTTGTAGGCGGCGTCAAAAAGTCGGGCGCTGATTCCTGCATGATAAGCGATTTGCCCCATTAAAACAAAAAGAGGGATAACAGTCAGATTGTACGAGCCAAAAACGGAAAAAATATCTTTGGCAATAAGGTTTAAGGATGCATCAAATGTAACTATATAACCAAAGCCGAGCAAACCGATCATCGCCATTAAAAAACCAATCGGCATTCTCGAAAATATAAGTATAAAAAGAGCAGCAATTCCGACAAGACCTGTAACAGTGGGACTCAATTTTTCGCCATCCTTTTCAATGCGTTGAAAAATTCTACGATCAATACCAAACAAAGAAGTCCGCAACCGATGGATATTCCATAAACATAGGGATAGATGGGCATCTGGATCGTCAAGGAGACCTCCCCACTTTGTCTTAAATCTGAAGCATAGAGAAAGCTTTGCCAAGCTAATAATCCAAAAAAGAAAACCGATAGAACAGCGTTGATCGCGTTGATGAAATTTTGAACGGCGCTGGGAAATCTTTGAACGAGGAACTCGACAGCGATGTGTCCATTTTCTAATGAAGTATAGGCCAAAGAAAAAGAGATCACAATGGCTCCCAGTAATCCGATAATCTCGTATACACCTGGAATCGGATGACGAAACAGACGCAGGGTGACATCAACAGATGTCAGCAGCATCATGAGTACTACGGCACCGGCTGCAATCCAATTCATTCGATGTGATATGAAAATAATAAATTTTTCAAAACGAAGCATGGATAATACTCTCGCAAAACATCATAAATCAAAACGGATTATTATTTTTTATAAATTTGGCTGTATTTTTGGATAAGTTCCCGTATTTTTAAAACCGCTTCGTCTCCATCGATGCCCTTTACCGCTACGGATTTTTTGTAGTCATCAATAATCGGATCGACAGCCGTGATCCACCTTTTATTTTCTTTTTCAGAAAGCTGAATAATATCATTTCCACGGCTTAGTGTATAGTTACGCCCTTCGATATCGACCTGGTCCCATGTATTGCCATGGACATTGATCCATTCCGCATTGATCTGCTCAATGATATTTTGAATATCTTTTGGAAGTTCATTCCATTTTTTTTTGTTCATAACCACAAACATTGCCGTTGTATATCCGATATCAAAACAATCCGTAGTATGCTGAATGACTTCAGCCTGGCGCCATCCTTTAAGCGTTTCTATCGGTGTAAAGGTGCCTTCAACCACCCCTTTTTGCAATGCCTCATACGTGGCACCTTGGGGCATTGCAACCGGAATGCCGCCGAGAGCTTGAGCAACTTTTGCACTCAGACCGGTTGATCTGATTTTCATTCCTTTTAGATTTTCTAATGTTTTTACCGGCGTTTTGGTATGCAGCAGACCGGGGCCGTGGGCATGAATATAAAGAACTTTCACGTCATCTAATTCTTTAGGTTGAAAAATTTCGTAAAATTCATTGGCTACATGGGTCGCCACTTGGCCGTTTGGATAGCCAAGAGGCAGATCGATTGCTTCCATTAATGGAAAACGGCCTCGGGTGTAAGCAAAACAAGACATTCCGATATCTGATATTCCTTTCTCAACACCATCAAAACACTGATTGGCTTGCGTTAACGTACTCCCGGGAAATACAATAATTTTTATTTTCCCATTGGTGCGTTTTTCTACTTCTTGGGCCCAGGAAACCCCAGCTTGGCATTGGCCATGGGTTGGGGGAAAGAAAATACTGTAGGTAAGACTAATAGTTTTTGACCATGCATTAGGAGCGATTGTCGGCAGTGAGGACACCACTATAAAAACGGACATAAGTAAAAATACATTTACGATTTTTTTCATATTTTTTTCTCCAATAAATAAACTTTTAAGAAGTTTTAACAGTTAAAAGAATTAAACAGGCATTAAATTTGCAATCTGTTAATGTAAGATGATCGTTCTTAATAAGAAAATAAATATAAAATTAGGATAATGTTGAATAGGTATAGAAGCCTGCTTACCTATCTATCCTTGTTTTTTATTTTTTTAAAACGAAGATAGGTAGCAGGCATTAATACATGTAGATAGAATAGGCGGAATGGATAAATTGAGTTATGTGAGTTTTTTGCATATACCACACGAGTTGAATGATTTTAAAAAAACATATTTTTATTATGTATCTTTACAAATATTGTCAAGTATTTTTTTGGATTGGGTGCTTTCTTGACATCATAATTTTATTGGCATAAATAACTGCAGAATATATTGGTTGATGCTGTAGATAGATATTTTAAAATTCTTAACTTATGTTCCTAAGTATGTTTATGAAAGGATATTAAAAATGTCGGCTAAGTTAATCAGAGGAACTGAAATTCGTGAACTGATTCTAGAGGAAATTGTGATAGAGGTGGAAAAAATCAAAAAGAAATATGGAATTGTTCCCGGTTTAGTAACGATATTAGTAGGTAAAAATCCCGCTTCCATATCCTACGTAAACATGAAGATTAAAACCGCCAACCAGCTTGGTTTCAAAGAGATTCAGGATAATCAACCCCAAGATATTTCCGAAAAAAAGCTCCTGGCGATCATTGAAAAATATAATCGGGATGATTCCATTCATGGTATATTGGTTCAACTCCCGCTTCCAAAACATATCAATGAGAAAAAAATAATTCATGCCATTAATCCGGATAAGGATGTGGATGGCTTTCATCCTGTGAATATGGGGCGTCTTATGATTGGGGGGTCCGAAGTTAAATTTCCGCCATGCACTCCAGCCGGTATCCAGGAAATGATCCGGCGTAGCGGAATCGAAACAAAAGGAGCCGAAGTGGTCGTTGTCGGGCGATCCAATATAGTAGGAAAAGCGATCGCCATGATGATGCTGCAGAAAGAGCCGGGAGCCGATTCGACTGTAACGGTTGCTCATACGGGCACGAAAGATTTAGCTTTGCACTGTAGACGGGCGGATATCTTGATTGTAGCGGCGGGAGTTCCCGGTTTGGTAAAACCGGAATGGATAAAACCCGGTGCCTTTGTAATTGATGTCGGTATCAACAAGGTCGGTGAAAAGATAAGCGAAAAGACAGGCAAAAAAGTTTCAATCTTAAAGGGTGATGTTGATTTTGATGCGGCTGAAAAAGTTGCGGGTTATATTACACCGGTACCCGGTGGAGTAGGCCCCATGACTATCACCATGCTAATGAAAAACACTCTTAAATCACTTAAGTATCAATTGGGGATTGCAAAATAGCATTTCTATCATATTGACATTTAAATAAAAATCATGTTAAAAATCTTACGGAAACATTTTGTTTATTCGCTCTATTACACTCGTTTTTTGTGAAATCCTTTTCTTATGCGCAAGAAAATTTCTTTTATAATCATCGGCAGTGCGGTTTGCCCTATAAAAGAAGTGACGGCTTCAAGGGGTTTTTTATGTTTCTTGGTGTCTCTTACAGCTGTTTTTATTCTTTGTGCCGGCTTTATTCTATTCGATTATTGTCAGCTTAAGAATCTGGCTATGGCCAACAAAACGCTTGAAACAAAAATTTCCGATCAATTAAAGCAAATCACTGAGCACCGCCGAAAAATACAAGATTATGCTAAAGAAATTAATATGTTAAAATCAGAATTAGTCTCGTTGAATCTTTTTGAAAAAAAAGTAAGAATTATTGCTGATATTGAGGAAAAGGATGATGAGGAAAAACTTTTCGGCATGGGTGGGTCAATCCCGGAAGATATTAATACAAGAATTGATCTTAATAAAAGACATAACAGCTTATTGCGTGAAATGCATGCTCAGGTCGAGCAGCTTAATCTAGCATCCATCAATCAAAAAGAAGGCTTTGAATCCCTATTAGAATACCTTGAAGATCAACGCGATCTTTTGGCTTCCACGCCTTCGATTCGACCCGCTGCGGGATGGATATCTTCTAACTTTGGTTATCGTAAATCACCGTTTACCGGACAACGAGAATTCCATAGAGGTTTGGATATTGCCTGCCGGCAGGGAACGCCTATTTTCGCTTCAGCCGATGGAATTGTAACCTTTGCCGGGAATAAAGGATTGATGGGCAAGATGATTGTGATTGATCATGGGCATGGTCTGATTACACGTTACGCTCATGCGCACAAACTGCTTAAAAAAAAAGGAGATGTGGTGAAAAGAAGAGATACTATCGCCTTAGTCGGTAATACCGGACGAAGTACCGGACCCCATGTTCATTATGAAGTGCGCCTTAATGGGGTTCCGGTAAATCCCAAAAAATATATCCTGAACTAAGGATAGAGGAAAACCCTGCGTAATTTGGGGAGATTCATTATTTCCTACGATTTAAATTTCGACAACCATTCTTTATATTATCCTCAATTTAATCTTTTTGCAAAATCTATCCGGATAAAATCTTCGTGAATATATTAATAAAATTTTTCAAGTGTGTTATAATTAAAAAAAAATAAATAAAAGTTGGAATTTCGGACCATCTATCCAAAAGGAATATCTAATAAATGATTTTTAATTTTTTGACAAAAGTTTTTGGAAGCAAAAACGAAAGAGAGTTAAAAAAGCTTCAGCCTTTAGTAGAGGAAATCAATGCGCTTGAACCGCAGATGCAGGTGATGAACGATGAGCAACTGAAAGGTCAAACGGTTCGATTAAGAGAGCGTCTTGGAAAAGGTGAGTCACTTGATGATATTCTTCCCGAAGCCTTTGCAACTGTGAGGGAAGCGTCGGTTCGTGTACTCAAAATGAGGCATTTTGATGTTCAGCTAATCGGTGGCATTGTTCTTCATCAAGGCAAGATTGCCGAAATGAAGACAGGTGAGGGCAAGACGCTAGTCGCTACTCTTCCTGCCTACCTGAATGCTTTGACGGGCAAAGGCGTGCATATTGTGACGGTAAATGATTATCTTGCAAAACGTGATACAGATTGGATGGGTCAAATTTACAGTTTTCTTGGGCTTTCAGTCGGGACCATTTTGCATGGTTTAGATGATGCTGAACGCAAAATAGCCTATGGTACTGATATTACATATGGAACCAACAATGAGTTCGGCTTTGATTACTTAAGGGATAATATGAAGTTTGATGCCGAATCCGTAGTACAGCCTGAACTCAATTTTGTTATTGTGGATGAGGTGGACAGTATTTTGATTGATGAGGCTCGAACGCCGTTAATCATATCCGGTCCGGCTGAAAAATCAACTCAGCTATATTATCAGGTGAATAACATCATACCCCGTCTTGTTCGGGAACAAGATTTTACAATAGATGAAAAGGCCCGGACAACAGTCATGACTGAGGATGGAATTGCAAAAGCTGAAAAAATACTGAAAGTCGATAATCTCTACGATCCAAAATATATTGAGCTTTTGCACCATATCAATCAGGCATTGAAGGCTCATAACCTTTTTAAAAGGGATGTCGACTACATTGTCAAAAATGGTGAAGTTATTATTGTTGATGAATTTACCGGTCGACTGATGCCGGGACGGCGTTATAGTGAGGGGCTGCACCAGGCCCTTGAAGCCAAAGAAAACGTCAAAATTGAAAATGAGAATCAGACGCTGGCAACAATAACGTTTCAAAATTATTTCAGAATGTACGACAAGCTTTCCGGAATGACCGGTACTGCAGATACTGAGGCGACGGAATTTAAAAAAATATATGATCTTGATGTCGTTGTTATTCCTACCAACAAACCCATGATAAGAGTTGATCACTCGGATGTTATCTATAAGACTCGAAGGGAAAAATTTGCAGCTGCTATTGATGAAATTGTTGAACGGAACAAAAAAGGTCAGCCGGTTCTGGTCGGTACGATTTCAATCGATGTTTCGGAGGATCTGAGTAATCAACTAAAAAAGCGAGGGGTCAAACATTCTATATTAAATGCAAAAAATCATGAGAAGGAGGCCGAGATTGTTGCTATGGCGGGTCAAAAAGGGGCGGTAACAATTTCAACCAATATGGCTGGTCGTGGTACCGACATCGTGCTGGGTGAAAATGTAGTCGACCTTGGAGGGCTTCACATCCTCGGAACTGAACGGCATGAAAGCCGGCGTATTGATAACCAGCTTCGGGGGCGCTCCGGAAGACAGGGCGATCCCGGTTCATCCCGCTTTTACTTGGCTTTGGAGGATGATCTTTTGCGCATATTCGGGGGAGAACGAATAACCGGAATTATGGAAAAGCTGGGGATGCAAGAAGGCGAACCCATTGAACATAATCTCATCAGTAGAGCGATTGAAAATGCACAGGCAAAAGTTGAAGGACATAATTTTGATATTCGTAAGCAACTTCTTGAATATGATGATGTGATGAATCAACAACGTGAGGTTATTTACCGCCAGCGACGAGAAGCGTTAAAAGGTAAAAACCTGAAATCCGCTATTGAGGATATGATTCAGGAAAAAGCGGAAGATATTGCAGGAGCCTTTGCCGATGAAAGGAAACCGCCCGAGCAATGGAATATAAAGGGGCTTGAAGAATCGGTATTTAAGCAGTTTAATATTCGTTTAAATATTGAAAAAGAAACCTTGGACGGATTCGATTCGGAACGACTATCTGAATTTATTTTCGATACTGCGATTCAGTATTATACTGAAAAAGAAAAAGCTGTTGGAGCCGAAGAATTCAGGCATCTGGAACGGATTATTATGCTGCAAACCGTGGACAGCCTTTGGAAAGATCACCTGCTCAGTATGGATCATTTAAAGGAAGGCATTGGTCTCAGGGGTTACGGTCAGCAGAATCCATTAATTGTCTATAAAAAAGAAGGATTTGAAATGTTTCAAGATATGATCTCAAGGGTCAAGGAAGAGATCATAGGAATCTTGTTCAGAATTCAAATCGCCGAACCTGAAAAGATAGATGAATTGAGGCTGCCGAAAGAACAGGATCTCGTATTTTCAAGCGGTGATGGGCCGGTAAAGAAAACCCCGGTCAAACGAAATGAAAAAAAGATCGGCCGTAACGACCCATGTCCTTGTGGAAGCGGAAAAAAATACAAAAAGTGCTGTAGCCAATAACCTGTGAGGGCTTAATGCAATGAGCCGGTATTACTCTGATCTAAACGAAGAAATAATGTCCGAGACTCAGGAAAAGAATTGTGAACCCCCATTATATAAGGTTTTTCTTCTCAATGACGATTATACCACCATGGAGTTTGTTGTTGAAATACTGATGCTGGTATTTAAAAAATCTTTTGAGGAATCAACCCGTATTATGCTTAATGTCCATTCCAGAGGCATTGGGCTTTGCGGCTTATATACATATGAAATAGCTGAAACGAAGGTGGATATTGTTCATACTTTAGCCCAAAAAAACGGATTCCCACTTAAATGCACCATGGAGAAAAATTAAAAAATGATCAGTAAAGAACTCAGTGCGACACTGGGATTTGCCGTCAGGGAGGCGAAAAAAAGACGGCATGAATATGTCAGCATAGAGCATGTGCTTTTTGCCGTTCTGCATGATAATGCCGGTATGGAAATCATCGAAAACTGCGGGGGCAATATTGAAAACCTCAAAAAAGCTCTTGAAAAATTTTTTAATGAACGTTTGGAAAGTATTCCAAAAGACGGAGAATATGTTCTGCAGCAGACTATCGGATTTCAAAGAGTGATTCAGAGGGCGGTAAATCATGCGCGTTCGGCTGAAAAAAAAGTGGTGGAAGTCAGTGATATACTTGCATCAATTTTTCAAGAGAAGGATTCTCATGCCGAATATTTTCTAACTGCCGAGGGAATTACTCGATTAGATGTTTTGAATTATATTTCTCACGAGATTTCTAAAGAAGCTTATAAAGAGGGAACCGGCCGATTTTTTAAAACAGATAAGGAAAAGAAAAATAAGGATTCTCTTGAAATATTTACTGTTGACTTGGTTAAAAGGGCTGCTCTCGGAAAGATAGATCCATTAATCGGCCGAGAAAACGAAATAGAACGAACAATTCAGGTGCTTTGTCGAAGGCGCAAAAACAATCCTGTTTTTGTTGGGGAGCCGGGAGTCGGAAAAACCGCTTTGGCCGATGGGATAGCGCTTAAAATAAATGCAGGAACGGTACCGGACTTACTCAAAGGTGTGCGTATATTTTCGCTGGATCTGGGGGCTTTATTGGCGGGGACAAAATTTCGCGGAGATTTCGAACAACGTCTAAAAGAAGTTATATCGGCATTGCAGAAAGAAAAAAATGCGATCTTATTTATTGATGAAATTCATACGATCGTTGGTGCGGGAGCAACCAGCAGTGGATCCATGGATGCCTCAAATATATTAAAACCGGTTTTGGCAACCGGGGAATTGCGTTGTATGGGTTCAACTACCCATGAAGAATATAAAAATCACTTTGAAAAAGATCGGGCGTTATCACGACGCTTTGAAAAAATTATCATTTCAGAGCCGAGTGTTTTTCAAACCTTTCAAATATTAAAAGGTTTAAGATCCTATTATGAATCACATCATGGCATCACTTATACGGATTCGGCACTTAAAGCGGCTTCTGAATTGTCGGCAAAATATATCAATGACCGCTATCTACCGGATAAAGCCATCGATGTGATTGATGAGGCGGGTGCATTTATTAGACTGTTCGGTTCTGGTCGTCGAAAAAAGATTCATCCCTCGGATATTGAAAAAATTATAGCACGAATGGCCCGTATTCCGAATAGAAGGGTATCAAGCTCCGACAAAGAAAAACTAGAAAATCTCCAAGAGGCTTTACAGCAAGTCGTTTTTGGGCAGGATGAAGCCATTAAATCGCTTGTTACGGCAATAAAGCGATCCCGCGCCGGACTTGGGCTTCCTGGTAAACCGATCGGGTCGTTCTTATTTACTGGTCCAACGGGTGTGGGAAAAACAGAGGTAGCCAAACAGGTTTCCATGGCTCTGGGAATCCAATTTTTTCGCTTTGATATGAGCGAGTACATGGAAAAACATGCTGTAGCTCGTTTAATCGGAGCTCCTCCCGGTTATATTGGTTTTGATCAGGGAGGGCTTTTGACCGACAGTATTCGAAAATATCCCTATAGCCTCTTACTTCTTGATGAGATCGAGAAAGCACATCCTGATTTGTTCAATATTTTGCTTCAGGTTCTGGATTATGCAACTTTGACGGATAACAACGGGAAAAAAGCCGACTTCAGAAATGTCATCGTTATTATGACTTCAAATGCAGGTGCACGAGAAATGAGCACCCAGAATATTGGTTTTGGAAAAGCTCAATATGATCCTGAAGCCAAAGGAAAAAAAGCGATTGAAAAGTATTTCAGCCCTGAATTCAGGAATCGCCTGGATGATATCATTGCATTTAATGCTTTAACCGTTGAAATCATGGAAAAAGTGGTGGAAAAGTTTGTCGCAGAGTTAAATGAACAACTGGCTGTAAAAAAAGTTTTTCTTAGTATTTCTTCCAAAGCTCGAAAATGGATGGCTGAGAAAGGCTATGATCCTTGTTATGGGGCCCGGCCACTGAACAGGTTATTACAAAGAGAAGTTAAAGATACGCTTGCAGATCAGATTTTATTCGGTCAACTTGAAAAAGGGGGTAAGGTTTTTATTGATATTGAGAATGATCAGCTGAATTTCGATTACACTTATTTATAATCTTTTATTATCTGGGGCTATGCCCGTTTTTGTTTTATCTGAGAAGCTTGTTTTTCCTCCGCCTCGACTTGCTCGAAAAGACGGATTGTTGGCTATAGGCGGTGACCTAAGCCGGCAGCGCCTCCTTCTTGCCTATCGGTTGGGTATATTTCCTTGGTTTGCAGAAAATGAACCGATTATGTGGTGGTCGCCCAATCCCCGTCTTGTCCTTTATCCAGATCAAATTAAAATCTCAAAAAGTTTGAGAAAAACAATCAAAAAAGGCAAGTTTGATATAACCATGGACCTTGCATTTTCACAGGTAATAGATTCGTGTGCTCAGATAAGAATTCAGAAAAATGAAGAGACTTGGATTGTTGAAGATATGATTCGGGCTTATTGTCAACTTCATGATTCCGGTTTTGCCCATTCAGTGGAAGCTTGGTATGAAGGAAAACTTGTTGGTGGATTATACGGCGTTGCTTTGGGTAGATGCTTTTTCGGAGAATCTATGTTTACACGTATGAGCAATGCTTCAAAAGTGGCTTTTTGTGCGCTTGTCAAATATCTTAAGGCATTATCTTTTAATATGATTGATTGCCAAGTGACCACCGCGCATTTAATCCGTTTCGGCGCCAGGGAAATACCGAGAAATCAATTCTTGAAGCAGCTCGCTGAATCGCTGGAGGCTTCCACTCCAATATTTTGCAACCGATACTTTCTTGACGCTATTGATTTTTAAGATCTAAAGATATAATGTTTTTTGATGAAATATTTACTATTAGTGGAAATCGTTTTTATCTGCTCTTTTAAAAAAATAGGGAGAAAGATTTGGGATGCAAGAAGAATGTCTATTTTGTAAAATTATAAATGGTGAAATTCCCGCCGATTTTATCTATAAAAACGATAGGCTGGTCATATTTAAAGATATATATCCGGCTGCACCTGTTCATCTTCTCATCGTTCCCAGAAAACACATTCGTAGCATCAATGATATAAAAGAAGAGGATAAAAATATTATCTTTGAAGTGATCATGGCTGCAAAAAATGCAGCCCAAAAAATGTCGATTTCTGAATTCGGTTATAAACTTAATTTTAACGTCGAAAAAGGCGGGGGACAGATGATTTTTCATCTTCATTTGCACCTTTTAGGCGGATGGAAATAAAATTCTAACTTTTCTCCACCATTGAATCGGTCAAATTGATATTTTCCTAATTAACGGAAATATTTTCTATTGCCTGCCAAAATTATTTCTGCACTCAGAGCGTTGCCCAAAGGAAAAAGCTTGGCAAAAATCAGTCAGGGTGGCATAATAAAAAATATAAATGTATCAGTGAGTTATAAAATGACAAGAAAGAGATTGCGGCACAAAAAGCGAATTGAATGGTACGCCTGGCAGGATTCGAACCTGCGGCCTACGGATTAGAAGTCCGTTGCTCTATCCATCTGAGCTACAGGCGCATGTTAACGTTACATGACATAGACAATTGAGACTTTTAACATATGTTATTTTAGATGTCTACAAAAATATATTTGGAGTTTAATTCGATTCTATTTATATCCCAAAAAAATAAAATACCTGAATCGAATTTATAAAGGAAAATACTAAAAAAAATCATGAGTGATAAAACTGAAAAACAGACAGATCTTTTAAATAAGACAAACAAAAAAAATACTTCCAATAAATCATCCCAGGCACTCACCAAATTTGATCCGGTTCAACGTTACCTGATGGAAATCAGCCGATATAACCTTTTAACCCGAGAGGAAGAAAAAGAGCTGGCAATAAGAGTGCGAGAATACGGAGACAAGGATGCCGCATACGCTTTGGTAACTTCAAATCTAAGGCTTGTCGTAAAAATTGCACTGGAATTTCAGCGGGTCTGGATGCAGAATCTTTTAGATTTAATACAAGAAGGAAATATTGGGCTGATGCAGGCTGTAAAAAAATTTGATCCATACAAAAATGTGAAATTCTCCTACTATGCTTCTTTTTGGATAAAAGCATATATTCTTAAGTTCATTATGGATAACTGGCGTCTTGTGAAAATCGGAACCACTCAAGGGCAGCGGAAACTCTTTTTTAAGTTAAAAAAAGAAAAACAGAACCTGATTGATCAAGGGTTTGACCCCAAACCAAAGCTTCTTTCAGAAAGATTGGGTGTATCCGAGCGTGAAATTGTAGATATGGATCAAAGGCTTGATGGTTGGGATGTCTCTCTAGATGCACCTTTGAAAGAGGACTCGGATACGGAAAAAATCGAGTTTTTAAGTACGGAATCAGAATCGGCGGAACAAAAAATGGCTAAAAAAGAAATAGAAGCTCTTCTGCATAATAAAATTGCGGAGTTTAAAAAAAAGATGGCTCCAAGAGAGCTTGAAATATTTGAACTGCGCATATTCTCGGACAACCCTGAAACATTACAACAAATCGGTGACCGTTATGGAATATCAAGAGAAAGGGTCCGCCAAGTCGAAAAAAACATCATCCGAAAGATAAGGGATTTTTTTAAGAAAGAAATTCCGGATTTCGATTCTTATACCAACGGAATTCTATCGGAATAATTAAAATAAGTCGGTCAAGATCAAATTATTAAAATAGTCAGGATATGATAAAGATGAGAATGAATTATTTGAAACTATTAAGTTTTTTTAGTATTTTTATAATATTTTTGGGTTGTGCGTGGAATGAAAGAATCTCATCATCTAATGAGTCTCCCATTGATATGAAACAGTTTGAATCAGGTAAGCCCGAGAGTCGTTATTATTATTTTACAGAATCGCAATTATATCGCAAAAAAGGTGATTTGGACAAAGCGATTTACTTCCTGACAGCAGCGGTTGCGAAAGATCCTGAATCTTCATTTCTCAAAAAAGAACTTGCAATCCTTTATCTGCAACAGAAAAATGAAAGCAAAGCATTAATGCTTGTTGAAGAAATACTGGAGAAAGAACCGGAGAATGTAGAAGCGCTTATCCTATACGGGGGAATGAAACAAAACCAAAAGGTAATCGATGCTGCGATTGACGCTTACGAAAAGGTTATTGGAATTAATCCCCAGAAAGAAAATATTTATCTGCTTCTTGGGGGATTGTATTTAGACAAGGGAAATTTAGATCGCGCATCTGAAATTTATTCTCAACTCCTTAAATATTTCCCAAAATCGTATGCCGGTCATTTTTTTCTTGGAAGAATTTATTCCGCTCAAGGTAATCTACGTGCGGCAAAAGAAAAGTTTTACCAGACATTAGCGCTTGAACCTGATCTTGAGGAGCCGCGGTTTGAGCTAATAGAGCTATATGAAAAACTGGGGGAAAAAGATAAAGTCGCACCGCTTTATTTGGAAATACTTGAAAGAAATCCTAAAAGCATCAGAGCAGCCATGGAGCTTGGATATTTTTATTATAAAATCGGTAGATCAGAAGAATCTGAAAAGCTATTGCAGGATCTTGGACAACGGAGTGTATCTGAACCGGAAGTGATCAAAAGTATTGCTCAGATCTATTTGGATCAAAAAAAATATGATGCCGCTATAAAGGTTTTAACAGGGATGTTAAAAGGTGCACCGGATAGTTCCGGTATTCACTACCTGGCTGGAATTGCTTTTTCAGGAATCCAAGATAAAGATAAAGCTATACAGCATTTTCAAAAAGTTGCTTCGCATTCCAGATTCTATCAGAACTCAGTGATACAAATATCTTTTTTATATCAGCAACAAAATAGAATTGATGAAGCAATCCATTTGCTCAGCGATGTAATCAAGCAGAAGCCGGATAACCCTGAATTTTTTCTTTATTTAGGCTCACTTTATGAAGAAATTAAAGAATATGAAAAAGCTATTCAGGTTTTTAAGCAAGGACTTGAGATTGATCCGGAAAATTTTAGCCTTCATTTTCGTTTAGGTGTAGTTTATGATAATTGGGGCGATAAAAATGCCGCTATTGCACAGATGAAAACAGTAATTGAACTTGATCCTCAAAATGCCAATGCTCTCAATTACTTAGGCTATACCTATGCCGATCTTGGAGAAAATCTGAATGAAGCCGAGCGACTTATCAAAGAAGCATTAAAACAAAAACCGGAAGACGGCTATATTATCGATAGCCTGGGTTGGGTATATTTCAAAAAAGGTCTTTTTAAAACTGCAATTGAGTTTTTAAAAAAGGCTGTCAATCTTGTCCCGGATGATCCGATCATACTAGAGCATATTGGAGATGCTTATCTGAAAATAAACGATACTGAAAAAGCATTAGAATTTTATGAGCAGTCTCTCTTGAAAAAAAAGAAAGACAAGGAAGAACTTGAAGAAAAAATTCGGAAACTAAAAAAATGAACTTTTTTTATAGAGCGGGATTCTATGGATTATTTTTCCCTAAAACAATCTCTTTTCTAATCAAACAATGGGGACGGTGCATTTGTCCTATTATTCCTATTATACTTGCTGCTTTTTTTTTGTCAGCCTGCAGCTGTCTAACCGTTAGACCTTTGGAAAAGACGATTGGATCAGCAGCTTCCGGCAATATATTTCGTCCTGAAACGGAGGCATATGATTTAATTTTAAATTTGAAAAATGAAAATGATACGCTTAAATCTTTCAAAGGAATGGGTAGAATAAAACTTTGGAATAAAGAGAAACTTCAAACTGCGCGTATGGCTTGGATAGGTTCGGAATCCGGAAAAATCCGTATAGAAATTCTTGGACTCTCCGGACAGCCGATTGCAAGTTTAGCTAGTGATGGGAAATGGTTCTATATTTTGTATCATTCACAGAATCGTTTTTATAAAAAGCACTTAAATGAGTCAAATTTTAAAAAATTATTTTCAATTCCCCTGAAGTCTTCCGAGGCTTTTGATTTGTTAGCCGGCAAAGTACCCGTTCATGATTATCATTCAGCGTCATTGCTGAAAAAAATAGATGGTGGTGGGTATATTTTGATCCTTGAGAAAAAATGTTTGAAGGCGGTTGAAAAGATATATTTTGATGAAAGTAAGCAGGAGGTACGCAAAATTGAAATGTTTGATTTAAGAGGTTCTCTTTTGTATCGAGCGCAATTATCCAGAATAAACAATAACGGATATAAGATCCCTTCAAGGTTGGATATTGCAAATCTTAATGAAGAAGGTTTTCAACTTGATATCGAAAAATATTGGACCAATATTTATGTTTCTCCATCAACATTTGTACTGACTCCTCCCCAAAATGAAATCAATTAATTCCTGAATCTTGTAAATTTATTTGTTACTTATGCTAAAAAACCTCGATATGTGCTTTATAGTGGAAAAGCCTCTTGGAAAGTTATTAAAATGGTTACGTATTTTAGGTTTTGATACGATCTGTGATTCCGATGATTCGAATGATAAACGGTTTATCGATTCGGGCAAAGAAAAACGTATTCGCCTCAGTCGGTCAGTAGCTACCCGAGATAGGAAGAATACCAATCAAATTTTATTTATCGTTTCAAATAATCCGTTTGAACAGTTAAAACAAGTGATTCATACCCTTAACATCGGATTTGGAGATATTAGACCATTTTCGAGATGTAATCGATGCAATACGTTACTTAAACCTGTGGATAAAGATTCTATCCGAGGTATGATACCCGATTATGTTTGGGTAACGCACACGAATTTCAGATTTTGCCGTTGTTGCCAAAAAATATATTGGCCGGGAAACCATACAAAAGAGGGTAAAGAGATAATAAAAAGATTGTTTATTTTTAACTTAAACGGCAAGTTTTGAAAGGGAAGGGATAGATTATATTTCAATTGCGGAGACAATTATTACAAATGAAAATATCTCAAGATAAGAGTTTTGAACAGATTAAATCGGCTTTAAAGCAACGAGAAAGAATGGCTATGTCGCCTTTGGCTACACGGAGCAAAGATGGATTACGCCGATTACATGAAGAAAAATTAGAAATGGATTATCGCCAGGCTTTTTCATTAGATGTGGATCGAATTTTACACTCGCTGGCTTATACACGATATATTGATAAAACACAGGTCTTTTACCTTACCCAAAATGATCATATTACGCATCGGGTCCTTCATGTCCAGCTCGTTTCGAAAATCGCTAGAACAATAGGACGTTTTCTGGGTCTAAACGAAGATCTGATTGAAGCCATTTCTTTGGGGCATGACATAGGTCATGCGCCTTTTGGCCATGATGGGGAGAGTTTTTTATCGAAGCTATGCCGGGATTGCGGTATAGGATACTTTTATCACAATGTTCAAAGTGTGCAATTTCTGGACAAAGTTGAACGAAAGGGGACGGGAAGGAATTTATGTCTTCAAACCTTGGATGGAATTCTTTGTCATGATGGTGAAATCCATAACCGGGCACTTGAACCCGAAAGAGGTAAAACATTTCAAGACCTTGAAAAGGAGATCTCAAAAAAAAAGACGGATCCTGAAACAAAGCTGATTCCCATGACCCTTGAAGGTTGTGTTGTCCGAATGGCTGATACCGTAAGTTATATTGGCCGCGATATCGAGGACGCCATTCGACTTCAGATGATTCGTCGGTCCGACCTACCGGTGGAAGCGGTAAAACTTCTTGGTAATACAAATGGAACGATTATTTATAATCTTGTAACCGATATTATCAAAAACAGCTTTCAAAATCTTCATATTTCTTTTAGTCTGGATGTATCTGATGCTTTAAAGCGGCTTAAGGATTTCAATATAGAGAATATATACTTAAATCCAAAAATTAAAAACTTTACGGATCAAATCAGAAGACTCTTTGAGATGCTTTTTGTAACTTACTTAAGTGATATTGAAAAAGAAAATCGTTCTTCGGTAATATTTACGAACTTTTTAGAAAATATGTCTGAAGATTATATCGAAAACCATTGCGGCGCTGAAATTGTTAGGGATTTTATCGCTGGTATGACCGACCAATATTTTTTGAGACAATGTCCCGAAAAAATGAGACCTGAATTTCAAGTTTGTAGTTAATATAAAGGCCGAAACTGCCCAATGTATCAAAACCGTAATTACCGTAACCTGGTAATGAAAAATAACCGAATTCTTTTTAAGGTTGATGTAAAAGAAACTGATCTGTTTGTGTATGCGGAAAAGGATCTTGAAGAGGTTACCCGAGAACTCGTTTTGAAATATAGGGGCTATATTGAGGCCTATATCAATCGGTTTCCGCAGTTTACACAAACCCTAATCCCTTGGATGATCAGCGGTCCGGCGCCAATGATAATCAAAGCGATGTCAAAAGCCGGTCAAACAGCAGGTGTGGGCCCAATGGCCGCTGTAGCCGGCGCAATTGCTGAATATGTCGGTACTGAACTTCTATCCTATACAACAGAAGTTATTATTGAAAACGGTGGCGATATCTTCTTAAAAACTAAAGAACCGGTAACGATCGGTATTTTTGCGGGCAAGTCTCCCTTAAGTTTACGAATCGGGCTACAGATTCATTCCGAGAAAAAGCCTGTTGCCGTGTGTACATCGTCAGGCACGATTGGTCATTCCTTAAGCTTGGGAAAAGCCGATGCCGTCTGTGTGGTATCGGATTCATGCTGCCTTGCTGATGCCGCCGCAACTGCAATTGGTAATTGGGTGAAGTCAAAAAGCGATATTCAAACTGCAATTGATTTTGGAAAGGGCATTAAAGGTCTTAAGGGGCTTGTGATCATCATCGCTGATAAGATCGGGTTATGGGGAGAACTGCAAGTCGTACCGCTTAAAGGAAAAAATGGTTGAGTTTTATGTATAAAAATAGTAAAAGAATCGACTTTGGGAATGTCTATTCTTTTATTTGAAGAGGATGAAAATTTGTCATGAAGACCTTATGGGCCCCTTGGCGTATGGAATATATTTTGGATAACAAAGAGCAGGGGTGTATTTTTTGCAGAGCGATTTCAGATCAGGATGACCTAACCCTTTATAAGGGAAAAGTTGCGATGGTGGTGATGAACAAGTTTCCTTACATCAATGGGCATCTTTTGGTGGCACCCAATAGACACTTTTCTACCTTGGAACAACTGAGTAAAGCTGAAATGGGTGAACTGCTTCTGACTGTCGATAAATCAATAGGAATTTTAAAAAAGGTGATGAATCCCGAAGGATTCAATATTGGGGTGAATTTAGGTAAAGTCGCCGGCGCCGGCGTGGAAGATCATCTTCATTTCCACATTGTCCCCCGGTGGGTCGGTGATACCAATGCATTTACGATATTTGCCGATGTACGTGTGATTCCCGAGCATATAAAAGCCACCTTTAAAAAGCTAAGGCCTCACTTTGATAAATTAAATATAACATAAGGGAGAAACAATATGAAAAAAGTTAAGATCGCTTTGTGGGTAATTGTGTTGGGATTTATTGCGTTGATTGTATATCAGAATCTGTCTTATTTCACAGCAAAACAAAACTTCAACTTAAATCTTATGTTTGCCGAATACAAGTTTCCAGGGATAGAAAACTATATTCTTTTCATTATTTGTTTGCTCGTAGGATTTATTTTGGCCTTCTTCTTCGGTTTGTCGGAGCGCATGAAAGCCAAAAAGAATATCAAAAACTTACAAATTACCGTCGATTCCTATCTAGAAAAGATATCAACGCTTAAAAGTGAACTGGAAACCATAAAAAGCAGTTCTGTAAAAAAAGCTTCTCCCGATATTAAGCATGGTCCAGCTGATGTTTCTGATAAAGAATAGGCTCATAAAGTCTATCGTGCATTGCACAATACAGCGCAGAGCGTAAAGCATAAAAAAATATTCGCTTTGCGCTCTGTTCCATAAATAATATCATATAATATCCTATAGCTGCTAAAACATTCTTTTTTCCCATGAGCTCTTCTAAAATCACCCCCATGCTGAAGCAGTATCTATCGATTAAAGAAAAGTATGCGGATGCACTTCTTTTTTATCGTATGGGGGATTTTTATGAAATGTTTTTTGAAGATGCGAAAGTTGCTTCCAAAATATTGGAAATAACTTTAACTTCTCGGAATAAAAAAGATACCTCTCCGGTTCCAATGTGTGGGGTTCCTGCCAGAGCTATACAAAATTATATTGCCCGTCTAATTGAAACCGGACACAAGGTCGCCATATGTGATCAAATAGAAAACCCAGCGATCGCAAAAGGGCTCGTCAAAAGGGACGTGGTTCGCGTCATAACACCGGGAATGATTATAGAAAATGAATTTTTAGATGAAAGATCAAATAATTATATTCTTGCCGGTGCTAGAAGCAATCAAAACGTCGGACTTTCCTATCTTGATATTTCAACCGGAACCTTTCGGCTGTCTGAGTCAAGCGATTTAAACTCTATTATTGAGGAAGCACTTCGAATATCACCCAGTGAGATACTTTTACCTGAATATTCAAAAGATGATCCGCTTCTTTTGCCCATACTGCGCGCGCTATCGGAAAAACCAATAACATTTTTAAATGACAACTCATTTGAATATAAACGAGCCCGTGAAAGACTCATCGACCAATTTAAAACACTTTCATTGGAAGGCTTTGGATGTGAAAATCTAAAAGCCGGTATCAGTGCTGCCGGTGCCCTTATTTTTTATGTGCGCGAGACTCAGAAACAAAAGATTGAACATCTCGCCGGTATACAGACATATTCATTAAAAAATTACCTTTTGATTGATGAATTAAGCTGTCAGAATCTTGAAATGATGAAAAATATACGGACCGGGTCCCGCCAGGGAACGTTACTTGGAACGATCGACCGGACCGTCACGGCGATGGGAGCTCGGCTTTTAAAAAGATGGGCAAGATATCCGCTGATCGATATTCCAGAGATTCAATCGCGTCTTGATGCAGTTGAAGAAGCCAAAGAAAATAATCAAGTTAGAAGAAGTATACGGGAAAGCCTTAAATCCGTTTATGATTTAGAACGTCTTGGAAGTAAGATTTCCATGGGACATTCCAATGCAAGGGATCTTGTTGCACTGAAACGCTCCCTTAATATGCTTCCGGGGATACTAACGTTGCTTTCATTTTTTAAGGCAAAACTTTTCCAGTGTGAAGAAAATCTCGATAGCCTTTATGAGGTGGCAAAGATCATTGAAAAGGCGATTCGCGAAGATTCACCGCCGACGATTAATGAGGGAGGAATGATCAAGCCCGGCTATGACAAAGAATTAGATGAGCTGATCCAAATGAGTCGGGATGGAAAAGGCTGGTTAGCAAAATTAGAGGCGCAACAAAAGGAAGCAACCGGTATTAATTCCCTCAAGGTGCGTTATAATAAAGTATTCGGGTATTATATCGAGGTTCCCAAAACCCACGCAAATGCCGTCCCTTCCGAATATATTCGCAAACAGACGCTCGTGAACGCGGAACGTTACATTACAGAAGAATTAAAAACATTTGAATACAAAGTATTAGGTGCTGAAGAACGTAGGGCGGTTATTGAATACGATTTGTTTAATGAAATCCGGCAAGCGGTTATAGATATTAATCCGATTATTCAGCGCACCGCACAATTTTTAGCTTGTATAGACTGTTTGCTTAGCTTTGCCGAGATTGCAGATCAAAATAATTACTCAAGACCGCAAATCAACATCGAAGGTCATATTCGGATTGAGGATGGACGTCATCCGGTGGTTGAAAAAATGATTAGTGGTGAGCGTTTTGTGCCGAATACGATTTGCATGGATAATTCCGAGAATCAAATTATAATCATAACCGGTCCCAATATGGCCGGTAAATCGACTATCTTACGTCAGGTGGCACTTCTGGTTCTCATGGCCCAAATGGGTTCTTTCGTACCGGCACAAAAAGCATCTATAGCTGTTACAGATCAAATATTTACGCGTGTCGGTGCCCTGGATAATCTTTCTCAAGGACAAAGTACCTTTATGGTAGAAATGCAGGAAACTGCCAATATTTTAAACCGTGCAACAGAACAAAGTCTTGTTATTATGGATGAAATCGGTAGAGGAACAAGCACCTTCGATGGTTTGAGTATTGCTTGGGCCGTAGCCGAGTATCTTCACGATCTGAAACAAAAAGGTGTTAAAACTCTTTTTGCAACCCATTATCATGAATTGACGGATTTGGCGCTGACCAAACATAGGGTGAAAAATTATAATATTGCTGTAAAGGAATGGAACGACGAAATAATTTTTTTAAGAAAAATGGTCGAGGGTAGTACGAATCGAAGCTATGGTATTCAGGTCGCACGGCTTGCCGGTATTCCTGAATGTGTGATTTTAAGAGCCAAAAATATACTTTCCGATATCGAAAATCAGAAATATAATTTAACGCATTCATCCGTTATTACTAAATATCAAGATGCATTAAAAAAGGGTCACAAACAACTTAATTTGTTTAATCAGCCCGAAAACTGTCTAATTGAAAAGCTTCAGAATCTTGATATAGCCAGAATGACTCCGCTGGATGCACTCAATTGCTTGAATGAATTACAGGAAAAAATAAAAACGGTTCTCTTTTAAAATCCATGTCCAAAAGAAACCTCAAAAATGCCTTTTTAACAATAATTCCCTATTATTTTCGTATTAACGGGATTGTCGTAAAATTGCCGAAGATTGCTGTTTCCAAAATGACATGGATATCATGTTTGCTTTTTTATTTTATTATTTCAGTGATTTGGCCTTGCCTATCCATAGCGATCACGGCCAAAGACAAATACATTCAAGCCGAAGCCTCTTATCATAAACTCCTTAAAAGCCCGAAAAGGCTGAAATATCGAGACAATTGGTTGACTTGTATCGAACAGTTCCAAGATGTTTACCGACATAATCCCTCCGGGCCTTGGGCTGCTGCGGGTATGTATATGTCCGGTCGCCTTTACCAGGAGCTTTACAAACATTCATTTAAAGCATCCGACATTAAAGAGGCGTTCGATATATTTGAGCGCATAGTTAAACGATATCCCCAGAGCAGTTATAAGAATAAGGCGATTCAGGCACTTCGCAGTATTTCTGAGAAGAAAAGGGGCCCATATGTCAGTGGAAACAGTGAGAATCGAAAGCAGAAGAAAGAAAAATTTAAAAAGCCGGTTCCCAGCGCATCACCTTCTAAGGCTCCTGTTAAAAAGAAAATCAATACGGTCACCAAAACCCCCATCATGGTTAACGGATTAAGATTTTGGTCAAATCCAAATTATACACGGATTGTTATTGATGCAGACGGTGAGACATCTTTTACGCACCGGCTTCTTAAGAGGGATCCTTCAATTAATAAACCTCAAAGGCTGTATGTAGACTTAAAAAACAGCAAACTGGCGAAGAACACTGAAAAAATAGTTCCGATCAATGATAATCTGCTCAGAGATGCCCGGGCCGGTCAATATACCCTTGATTCTGTTCGGGTTGTCGCCGATATCAAATCCTTTGATCGTTACAAGATTTTTTCGCTTAAAAACCCGTTCAGGATCGTCATTGATGTTTGGGAACATGATGTTGCTGCGAAATCTACGCAAACGCATTTGAAGCCGATCTCGAAAAGTTATCACGACATTGCAGAAGGCGCTTTAGCCAAACAGCTTGCACTGGGTGTCAGCCGAATCGTTATCGATCCAGGTCATGGAGGCCACGATTTCGGTGCACCCGGTTACTTAAAGGGGATTCATGAAAAGGATATTGTCCTGCAAATATCAAAGCGGCTCGCCAAAATGATTCGTAAGAATTTGGGTTGTGAAGTTATTTTGACACGTGATAGTGATCGGTATCTGACGCTTGAAGAGCGAACAGCAATTGCAAACACAAAAAATGCGGACCTATTTATATCCATTCATACCAATGCGGCCAGAGATCGAAAGGCTTTCGGCATCGAGACTTTTTTCTTGAACCTGGCAACAGATAATGAAGCTATTTTAGTAGCTGCTCGCGAAAATGCAACTTCGACAAAAAATATCAGCGATTTGCAGACAATTTTAAATGACCTCATGCAGAATGCAAAAATTAGTGAATCCAGTCGACTATCGGGTTACATTCAAACATCTCTGTGTCGGAATATGCAAAAGGAATATACTATGATAAAGAACAAAGGTGTTAAACAGGCTCCTTTTTATGTTCTCTTAGGGGCTCAAATGCCTGCAATCTTGGTAGAATGTTCCTTTATAAGTAATCCCAGAGAATGCCGACGATTAATTAATTCAAAATATCAGGATCACTTATGTGAGTGCATTGTAAAGGGTATTCGAAATTATATCATCGAAACAAATCCAACCGCTTTTATGCAGACCGATCTTCAAGCCGGCAAGAAAAGCTGATCTAAATTCGACGATTCCTGTTTGGGGAATCCAGAAAAATTAATTGTCACCGAAAACTTTTTTAAGCAGATCGGTGACCCGGGTCGCAGGATCCTGACGAATTTTTTTCTCCTCCTGAGCAATCATAAAAAAGAGTCCCTCAAGCGAACTATGGGTTACGTACTGATCCAGATCAAAGGTTAGTGGATCTGCAAAAGGAATTTTTCCTATTGCTTCATCTATCGTTTGGAAAGTGCGGGTAACACCGACTTCAGACATTTTGTTGTGAACAATGGGCTTAAAAATTTCCTGAAGCCGATTAAAAGTTTTGTCTTTGAAATAAGTGGTCGCTGCATGATCACCACCATTTAAAATCGTGCGTGCATCCGAAAAGGTCATCAGCTTTATTGCGTCCCAAAAAAGGGACTTAGCTTGGGGTGCTGCCTGTTCGGCTGCCTGGTTCATACTCAACTTGAATGCATCGACCTGTGATCCGAATCCTGTTGCACGAAGCACTTTTTCCATTTTTTGAACAGGTCCCGGAAGAGGTATTTGAATATCCGGATTTTGATAATAACCGCCGACTTGTGCGACTGATTCAACGGCACTATCGGTTGCGATCTGAAGAGCGTCTTTGAGGCCCTGAACAACATTGTTTTCGGTAAGTTCCGAATTCCCGGATGCTTTTTTAAATGTTTTTAGTATATTTTCAAATTGGGAATATGCCGGTAAAGGCGTTATCGCCCAAATCCCAACCCAAAGAACAAAGAAAATAAGACCACCTGATCTCATAGTGCTCCCTCCCTTAATTTTGAATGTTTAATCAAAAAAGACTGTTTATTTAATGTTTAAATCAAATAAACCCATAAAAGGATCGGTTAAAAAGATTAAACATGATTTCTTAATTTAAGTGCAATCGGATGCGGGTGCAGATAGACTTGTTTTTTAAGATAAGGCTGATCATATTTACGTACATAATGATTAATCAGTGTGATAGGAACGATCAGCGGTATGTAGCTTTCGCGATATTGTTCAATAATTTCAATCAATTCTTGCTTTTCATCAGTGGACAGTTGTTTTTTAAAATACCCCATAATGTGTTGCATCACATTCATATGCTTTTTTAAAGTTGTTTTAAGCTTCAATGCTTCCATCAAAAGTATCTCATACTGGTCATATAGCTGTTTTGTGGAAATTTCTGCACCGTGGGCAACCAAGCTTCCCATTTGACGGTAATATTTTGGGCTATGTGATAAGATAAGCAGTTTGTGTCGGGTATGAAAGTTTACAATTTTGCCGACACCCCGATTTTCAGCAATATTTTCACGCCAGCGTTTGAGCGTAAATATTCTCTCAATAAAATTTTCACGTAGTATAGGGTCGTGGAGCCGGCCTTCTTCTTCCACCGGTATCAGCGGAAAATGCTTCATAAAAATTCCGGCAAAGATTCCTTCTCCCTTTTTAAGCGGTATTTTGTTTTCAGTATATACCTTTACCCGTTCCATTCCGCAACTCGGTGATTTGCTTTTGAAAATAAATCCGCAAAGATTTTCTTTTTCTATCTCTCCGACTCGCTTTTCACTCCATTGAATCACACGATCCGTATAATCTACACCGGTTTTTGTAGTGACAAACATAGGGGCTTCAAAATCGCCCATCAGTTGAAGGGCTTCTCTGGGTATTGGAAACCCGCATTCGACTTCCGGGCAGACAGGCAGGTATTGAACATATTTTCCAAGTGTATCCGTCAAGAAACGGTCTAATTTGTGTCCACCATCATATCGCACTTTTTCTCCAAGCAAACAGGCGCTAATACCTAATTTTATAATGTCGTGCATCTGAACTTCGCTTTCGTGTTTGCGGTATAACCCCATTCATGGGCGGATATGCAGTTCCAGCACTTTTTCAAATTTTTTAACTAAATAGTAATATTCAACTTTAACGCTGATCAAAGCACATGAAGGTGATGTTACAAATTCTTCTAGATAGGGATGCTTGGCTATATAGCATTCTACAAAATTGTTTCTCTGAGGACCCTCAACCGTTTCAGCTTTACCTATAGCAGTTACGGCAATTGCTTGATAAATATCAGAATCTTGATTAGATCGATTGTCGATTAAGAATGCTACGTTTGGATTCTTTGTTAGAATTGAGTATTTTCGTGTATTTCGGGACGTGGCGAATAGAATTTGTTCTAGATCATCGGTGCTTACAAAGGCTACTAAATTGGCGTAGGGTTTCTCTTTATCAGCACTTGTAAGAGTCGCAAATTTCTGAGAATTCAGTAGGTTCCGAATAATATTTTTGATCTCTTCCGAAGAATTCATTTTAAGTCCTTTTTTTGTATATGATCACGTCATTTCGACTGTGTTAATTTAAAACAATAGTGAAACTTTTACAACTGATTTGACCTAATATCACATGATTTATTCAACTTGGGCGTAAAACGTTTTGGGCCGTAACTAATTGGTTTGCCGATTGATTCGGCAATTTTTCTAAGCATTCCGCCAAAAAGCCATTGATGGATGGGGTAGATTGCATACCAATAAAGAATGCCACCCAGTCCTTTCGGCAGGAAACGTGAAAGCTGTTGAAGTTCGATCTCTCCGTTTTCAATAGTGGTAATACGAAATTCGAGCAATGCTTCTCCCGGATTTTTCATTTCAGCTAGTAAAAGCAGATGATTGGGCGGTTCAACATCTAAAACACGCCAAAAATCCAGCGCATCCCCGACAAAGAGTTTGGCAGGATGGCGACGTCCCCTACGCAAACCGATACCACCGATCAGACGATCGAGACCGCCGCGGATTTTCCATAAAAAGTTACCGAAATACCAGCCGGTATGTCCTCCGATTTTGGATATGGGTTCCCAGACTTCCATCGCGTTTGCGCGCAAACGGACATAGTAACCGCATTCTAAGATAGTTCCTCCTGCATAGGCGGCATCGCCGCAATACGTCCATTCAGGGATATTCAACACACCGGCATCCGACCAACGGGTTTCAACTTGTTCTTGCTGAATACGTTCAAGGGCAAGCCGAATGGTTTCGCGGCAACTTAACAACCTCTGTGGAATAATCGATTGAATCCGATTATCTTTGCAAACGACCGGTACACTAAGGCCTTCGGCCAAAGGAATTGCGATCGAAGCCGGTACGGGAGAAATCAGGTGAATCCAATACGCGCTCAGTCTCGGTGTCATAAAGGATACCGGTATAATCCAGCGTCTTGGCAGCTTGGCTTCTTCAGCATAGATTTGCATAAGTGCTTTATAGGTCAGCACATCCGGTCCACCAATGTCGAATGTTTGCCCGATGGTTTCATTGGATTCAAGACAATTTTCAAGATATTTTAAAACATTACGAATAGAAATGGGCTGACAAGGTGTATTAACCCAACGGGGGGTGAACATCACCGGCAAACGATCCATCAAATAGCGTAGAATCTCGAAAGAGGCGCTTCCTGAACCCAAAATCATCGCTGCACGAAGGAAGGTTGTAGGAATCTTTCCGGATTGGAGAATTTTTGCCACCTCGAGCCGAGATTTTAAATGTTCACTTAAGTTGGGATCTTGTTCATTACCCAATCCTCCTAAGTAGATTATTTTTTCTAATCCGGCTTCGGCTGCTGACAGAGCCATATTTTGGGCTCCTTTGCGATCTGCGGCGGCAAAGTCTTTTTGCAGCGGGTTCATAGAGTGTACTAAATAGTATGCCGCCCGACAACCGGAGACGGATTTTCTTAGTGATTCAAACTCCAAAACATCACCTTCCGTCAGCTCAATATTAGGATGTGTCCCCCATGGACGGGATTTTAATTTGGCGATGGATCTTCCCATCGCTCTGACGCGGTATCCGGCTTCTAAAAGCCTCGGAATTAAACGGCCCCCGACATATCCGGTGGCTCCGGTGACTAAAATTGGTTTTGATCGCATTAGAGATTTCACCTATTTTTTTATAAAGAGATATATCGCTAGGAGACAAAGAATCAACGCAAAGATTTTTTTGAAATTAGCCATTGAAACATGTTCAATTAAACGGGCACCGATCTGTGCCCCGATAATACCGCCGACACCGAGCAGAAAACCGGCTTTGTAATCCACGTTGGATAGTTTATTGTGTACGATTAACGCCGATATAGAGATCACTAAAATAGCCAGAAATGATGTGCCGACTGACTTCTGCGCGGAGTACCCCATAAAAAGCAGGAGGGGGACTATCAGGAACCCGCCCCCTAATCCACAAAAGGAGGCGCCGATGCCTACAAAAACCCCACTTATGACAATGGTTAAATCCGTCATACTCATGATTTTTGCACCTGTTTATGATTGACCGCCCATATGACAAGTATCCATGTATCAATATCGATTCATATTGTAAAGAGGAGATTTGATATGGCAATCAATAGAAAAATATGCTAATTTTTGATAATAAGAGTAGCATAATTTTTGATGATCTTATTGCCTTAACAAGAACGAGAGAAAATGAATAAAAAACCCACTTATGATCAACTGCAAAAAAAAATCGAAACATTGGAAAATAAAATTAATAAATATGAGCACGATTTTAAAACCAATAAAAAAAAGATAAAGAATCTTAGTGAAGCAGTTAAAGAACTTAATTGCCTATATGGTATTTCGTCTCTGGTAGAAAATAAAGAAAATTCTTTGACTCAAATATTGGAAGGAACTGTTGAACTCCTTTCCGAGGCTTGGCAAGATCCGGCGGCATTGATTTGTACACGAATCATAATGGATGATTCCGAATTTCGGACTAAAAACTTTAAAGAAACGTTATGGAAGCAATCCAGTGATATCGTTGTGAATGGTGAACGAATCGGCTCGCTGCAAATTTTTCATCCAAAAAAAGAAACCCAAAAGGAAAAACAAATTTTTATTGATAACGTTGCGAAACGAATGGGAAGGATCATTGAATGGAAAAAAGTTGAAACCTTACTGCGTGGGAGCAGGGGAAGATTATATCAAGTTATTCAAAATATGCCGGTTATGATGGATGCCTTTGATAGTGACTGGAACATAATTGCATGGAACAAAGAATGCGAACGAGTAACCGGCTATCGTGCTGATGAAATTCTCGACAATCCCAAAGCCTTTGAATTGTTGTATCCGGATGCGGCCTATCGTCAGGAAATTTTGGAAAAAACGATCAATCAAATGGGTGACTTCTATGACTGGGAAATTGACTTACGAGCCAAGGATGGTACCATCAAGACCGTTAGCTGGTCCAACATTTCCAAGAGCTGTCCGATTCCCGGATGGACGTCTTGGGCTATCGGCAGGGATGTTACGGAACATAAACACACGCGGCAATTACAAATGGAATCTGAGCGCCGTTTGATTGAGATTATTAATTTTCTCCCTGATGCTACCTTTGCCGTGAATCTGGAAGGAAAAGTCATCGTTTGGAACCGGGCAATCGAAGAAATGACCGGCGTTAAAGCAAAAGATATGCTCGGCAGAGGAAATTACGAATATAGTCTACCGTTTTATGGAAAAAGAAAACCGATTTTAATTGATTTGGTACTTAAACCCGACAGCGAGATAGAAAAACAATATCGCTTTTTCTATAAAGAAAAAAATACTTTGATTGCTGAACCGAATGTTCCTTTAAATGTTAGAAATCGGAAATTATTTCCATGGGGAAAAGCTAGTCCGATACTTGATAACAATGGAAATATTTGTGGAGCTATCGAATCTGTCCGGGATATTACAGCTCGTAAGGAGGCGGAAGATGCCCTCCGTGCCAGTGAAGCTCAAAAAAGGGCGATTTTAGATGCTTCAATTGACGAGGTCGGTCATATTGATAAAGACATGAAAATTATTTGGGCCAATCAAAAAGTTGTTTCGAGAGTCAAAATATCTTCAGAAGACTTAAAGGGTCGTCTCTGTCATGAAGTTTTTTTCCAAAGAAATACTCCTTGTGAAGGTTGCCTGCTTCAAAAATCTATCGATACTGCCAAAATTGAGTCGACCATCCGGAAAATTCCCAAGATGGCCGGAATGCAAGAGGAGAGTTATTGGGCCGTGCATTACGTGCCCCTTAAAAATCAAAACGATGCGCCTGAAAGCTTTATCATTATTGCCAGAAACATCACCGATCAAAAAAGATCTGAGCAAGCACTCAAAGTAAGTGAAGAAAAATTTAGAACTATTTTTGAAGAATCTCCCATAGGGATAATGCTTTATGATTCGAATCAACAGATGATCCATGCAAATAGAGCGTGTCTGAACATAGTTGGCGTTTCTGACAGCAGAGAAATAAAAGACTATACAATTTTTAACGATCCCCAGATTCCTGTTGATGCCAAGGCAATATTTTGCAAAGGGGAATCGATTAATTTCGAAACCATATATGATTTTGATGTAGTTCGAAGAGACAATCAATATAAAACGAATAAATCTGGAAAAATCCATCTGGCCGTCATGGTTACGCCGTTAGGCCTGCGGGAGAAAGAATCATTCCAAGGTTGTCTGGTTCAGTTTCAGGATATTTCCAATCGAAAGCATGCAGAAAAACATATTCATACGCTTAACAAGCGCTTGATAAAGGTCCAGGAAAGTGAACGCCAACAGCTTTCGTTATACCTGCACGACAGCGTAGCCCAAAACCTTTCTTCATTAAGAATCGGCTGTGAGACTTTTTTTGATAATGAACCTCAGATTTCCCCGGAGATCAAAAAGAAAGTGTCTCAATGGTCAAAGACGCTCCAGGCGACCATTTCGGCAGTTCGTGATATATCCTATGATCTTTATCCTGCTTATTTAGATCAATTGGGATTGATTCAAACCATTGCCAACCAATGCGAGGATTTTTTCCAAAAGACCGGGATCAAAGTTGACTTTTTTTCGGCCGGAATAGAAAATTTAAAGTTTAATTTTACCACAAAAATTAATTTATATCGTGTAATTCAAGAAGCTCTAAATAATATCCAAAAGCATGCGGAAGCCGGTCATGTCACTATCAGAATAGTCGCATCTTTTCCGAAAATCATATTGCGTATCGAAGATGACGGTAAAGGTTTTGATTATGAAAAAACACTGGCAGTTGCATTAAGTGAGAAACGAATGGGATTGCGGAGTATGCAAGAAAGGGTCAATTTGCTTAATGGAAATATCCGTATTCAATCCGATCGAATGAAAGGTACAAAAATTATTATTGAAATCCCTTATGAAGATGACGAGAAATAGGAAAATCAATGGAGTTTAAATTTTGTCCGTATTGCGGAATTGCATTACAAATAAAGTCTGACGACGGACGAAAACGGCTATATTGCCCATTTTGTAAAAAAATTCACTATCGCAATCCAACTGTCGGCGTGGCTATTATTCTGATTAAAGACGGTCGGTTGTTACTGATACGACGAGAAGGTTCTTATGGCGGCATGTGGTGCATTCCATGCGGGCATGTAGAATGGAACGAAGATATTCGCCTGACGGCAAGGCGTGAATTTAAAGAAGAAACAGGATTAGATATAATTGTCGGACCTGTTTTTGCAGCCCATTCCAATTTTCATGATTTGGAAAAGCAAACGGTGGGGATTTGGTTTTGTGCAAAACACATAGGCGGTAGCCTTCAAGCTGGATCCGACGCGGCTGAAGCCTGCTTTTTCCCGCTAAATAGTATGCCGGAGCCGATGGCATTCCCAACGGATCTTTTAGTTTGTAAAAAATTAAAGAATTGTATCGAGTCGGATGAAATGTCTCGATGGTGGAATTGGGATGTAGCAGATAAGTTTTTAAATTTATTATAATATATGCATAATTTTTAATTAAGAAATAAGGAGAAGATCGATGCCGAAAACGGAACGGAATTTATTGGAAGCATTTTCAGGTGAATCTCAGGCCAATCGGAAATACCTTGCTTTTTCCAAGCAAGCTGAAAAAGAAGGATACTCCCAAGTGGCCAAACTTTTTCGGGCAGCAGCAGAGGCCGAAACGGTTCATGCCCATGCGCACCTACGAGCAATGGGAGCAATCAAGACGACCGTTGAAAACCTTAAAGAGGCTATTTCCGGTGAAACCCATGAATTTCAAGAGATGTATCCGGAAATGATTGAAGCAGCCAAGGAAGAAGGAAACAAGGCGGCCGAACGCAGCTTCAGTTATGCAAATGAAGTTGAAAAAATCCATGCCTTTCTTTACCGGAAGGCTTTAAATGAATTGGATAATCCGAAAGAAGTGCAATATTATGTCTGCTCTGTCTGCGGCTATACCTGTGAGAATGAACCGCCGGATGTCTGTCCGGTTTGTGGAAGCAAATCAAAAGTCTTTTTTAAAGTAGAATAACAACCCATTCATAAAAGTAAACATCAGCTTTGCAAGAGAGATGTTTCATTTTTTGAACAGGAAAGGAGATCGAAATGAGAATAATGGTGGGTTATGATGGTTCCAACGTTTCGAAAGATGCTTTAATGCTGGCCAAAAAACACGCAAAGGCCTTTAAGGCTAAGGTTGATGTCGTCACATCGATGGTAAAGGGCACTCAGTACCAACTGCCGGAAATAGAAAAAGAGGAACATGATCTGGAATGGGCCCGACAACTTTTTGAAGAGGATGGAATTGCCTGTGAGACCCATCTTTTGATTCGCGGCTTAAATCCGGGAGAAGATTTAGTGCAATTTGCAAAGGAAAATAAGGTCAATGAAATCATAATCGGCGTCAGAAAAAGATCAAAAGTCGGTAAATTTCTCTTAGGTTCGACAGCCCAATACGTCGTCATTGAAGCTTCCTGCCCCGTCGTTACGGTTAAATGATGATTCATCTTCGGCCTTTTCTGCCTTTGTCTTAAAAAGAAGGTCCAATTAACACTCCGAACCAGATTATATTTTAAAAATCGCTATTTTAAAAAACGGGTTTTGATCTCAATTCATTCAATGTTTTCTAAATCGGTTCCACTATTGGTTGGATGACTCCATAGAGGCACACTCAAGAAGTGTGCCCTTATGGGGTTATATATTGTTTCTATGATCAGCTCCACTTTTCCGTCTGTTTTATGAATAATAAATAATTATACCTCTTTTTTCAGTTTTTAAACAATAATGAATGAATTTACACAATTTGAATTCCCGCAGGAATTCATTTCTTACATATTTGTATGTCAAGAGCAATTATTATACATTTAAGTATTGACTATTAAAGTATAAAGTTATATAAAATAAGAGTTTGTGAATAGTTTTGATTTTTTTCTGTTATTCTCAAACGCCCTCAAATCCATCCGGAAAAATTCTGGTACTTACGATTTTTTTGAGTACGGCGGCCTGTCTTAAAGTTGAAAAAAGGAGGTACGTGATGAACTGTCACCAAAATATTATTCCCAAAAATTATGAACTTTTATCACATAAAAATATTAATAAAATAGGTCAGTTAAATAATATTTCCAGTGATTTTATTGCAAAAATTAAAGCGGTATCGATGGTTTTGCCTTTTAGAGTTAACAATTATGTCATAGAAGAACTGATTGACTGGGACGACATTCCGCATGATCCCATTTTTCAACTTACATTCCCACAGCCGGAAATGCTTGACGGACTCGACCTTGATCGTATGCATCGGCTTTTAAACAGAGGGGCCCCGAAAGAGAATATTGCATCTGCGGCCCTGGAGATCCAAATGAACTTGAATCCGCATCCAGCCGGGCAGATGGACTTAAATGTACCCGCAGAAAATGAAAATATTCTGAACGGAATGCAACATAAGTACCCGGAAACAGTTCTCTTTTTTCCGAGTCAGGGGCAAACCTGCCATGCATTTTGTACCTACTGTTTCCGATGGGCTCAGTTTGTCGGGCTTGATAAACTTAAATTTGCGAGCAACGATATTAATGTCTTGGTTCGGTACTTGCGTGAGCATATCGAGGTAACAGACGTCCTTTTTACCGGTGGGGATCCTCTCACCATGGGCACAACAACGCTTCGGCACTACATTGAACCCTTGCTTGCGGAAAAGCCGGGAAATCTGGCAACCATTCGAATAGGCACTAAGGTACCGGCTTACTGGCCTTACCGTTTTGTAACCGATAAAGACGCAGATGAACTGATACGGCTGTTTGAAAAGATCGTCGAAAGTGGATTTCAACTCGCAATCATGTTTCACTGTACACATCCCCGTGAGCTTGACACTCCCATCGCAAAAGCCGCTCTAAAGCGTATTCAAAACACGGGAGCTATAATACGCTGTCAAAGTCCCATAATCAAACATGTCAATGATGATGCTGAAATATGGGCCGAGATGTGGAAAAAGCAGGTCACATTAGGTGCCATACCTTACTATATGTTTATTGGGCGTGATACGGGTCCCAAAGATTATTTTAAAATACCCTTAGTGAAAGCTCATCAAATTTTCTCCGAGGCCTATCGAAAGGTATCCGGGCTTTGCCGTACGGTCAGGGGACCATCGATGTCTGCAACCCCCGGCAAGGTACTGATTGATGGTATAGCCGAGATTAACAATAAAAAACATTTTTGTCTTAAATTTATCCAAGGCCGTAACCCGGAATGGGTTAACCGGATATTTTTTGCTCGCTATGATGAAAAAGCAACTTGGCTTGATGAACTTGAACCCTCATTTGGAGAGAAAAAATTCTTTTTTGATAAAACCATCAAAAAAATGAAGGCTGAAAAAAAAGTGTTAAAGCTAAAGAAAAAATATTCCCTCCGTGAAGATATTCACACAAAATGTGCATAATATTAAATTTCAAAGCGGTTGAACTTCCAATTTGTCTGTAGCTTCACCTCAGCTTCTGCAATGACGAGATGGTCGGGTGGATGAAAAGGTTATTAAAAAGTGGTTCTTTGAAATCAGAACCACTTTTTTTGTTTATATTATAATTAATTTATGTTCCTTAGTAAAACGGGTTGAAACTTCATTACATAATGTTGTATAAGATTTTTGCAGAATACATAAAGAAATTTAAATATAATCAAAACCAATAAGATAATCCTACATACGTTGGTTTAATCTTCATCGCGGTTACGAACCTAAAAATTCTTTCATCAACTATAATTAAATTGAAATTA